>CAZVVW010000006.1:0-64050 GCA_964630685.1 uncultured Methanosarcinales archaeon
TATATTCTCCCGTTAGGGATTGAGTTTTAGTGCAACGTCCCGAAGGGAAAACTCAGAGTTAATCTTGAGCCCCGTTATTAGCATATTGACTCATTACATTAGAATATAATTCCTGAACTTTATCACTACAAGGAAGGCTTGGAATGGTTTGCTGAAATTTTTGCGGATTGAATTTCCCTGAAGTAATTAAATCTTTGACTCTTTGCTTGTCATTTTTGCCGTCTATGTGGTCTCTCCTTAGAACTAAATAATATAAAAATAAATTCTCAGGAGATGCGACAGGCAATGACATATTTTCATAAGGCAAAAATGTAACATCAGAAAAAACATCATTAGAAAAGGGAAATTCAAATCTTCCAATATCACAATCAGCAACCATTCTACTGCAAATATCAAAATTAGTTCCATTCAAAATTTCTATACATTGATTATCATAAGTTCCTTTTTCATAAGGCATTGAACCTCTTAATCTAACTTCATGCGAGGATTGCTTTTTGACATGTTGATAAACTTCCTTAATATCTGGATGATAAACTCTAATATCACAATCATCTAATTCACTTTCTAATCCTCGCAAGTGCAAACCAAAGCCTGCATGAAAATAGAATGGAACTTCCAAGCCTTTCAAAATTTTTACAACTTCTTCTACTTCAGATTTGATAACCATATTTAAAGGAATTATATTGTGTTTTTTAAGGTTTACTACTTTTAGGGGCTCAAAAATAATTGATTATAACATCGCGATTAAGAGAAGTTTTTGGAGCGAAGCGGAAGAAATTTGGGAAAAATCCGAGCCGAGGATTTTTCCTCTTAATCGCTGTTAAGTGAGGGTGAGGAGTGAAACGACGAAAGCGCAGCGTCCCCCGAGCGGAATGAAATGGAGCGAAGGAGTAAATTTTGGCGCGCGTTACTTCTGACATACATAAAAAACTGGTGGATGTGTTCTTACATCTTTTTTAGAAATTTGCAGGCTTCCATTAATTTCAAGGATTTTAAATCCTGTTTTCTTAATTTCACGCTCAACTTCTCGTATTGAGGGGATGTGGATGTATTGTTGGGTTTTGTAGGTTCTTTGTTTGTCACTGGTTTCTCTATCAAAAAATCTATCTCCAAAATCTTGTTCCTGAATCTTCAATCCTAAGGGTTTCAAAAAATAAAATCTAAACCATTGTTTAATCCAGAAAAAAGAAAATTGCCTATTAAAAACTCGTGGGTGAGCTGTGAAAATGAAAATTCCATTTTTTTTCAATATTCTATAAACTTCATTTAATGCTTTTAATCTATTTTCGCTTCCTGGAATTTGTGTCCAACCCTGATTTGAAAAAAGAGCATAATCAAAGGAATTTTTATCAAATTTAATATTGGTAGCGTCACCCACTCTATAATCAATTTTCAATTTTAATTCTTTAGCAATTTTTTTTGCACTTTGAATCATTGCCGGAACAAAATCAATTCCAATTATTTTGAAACCCCTCTTGAAAAGAGGGATTGTAGTTCTTCCGGTCCCGCAACCGATATCTAAGATTTTGGTATTTTTCTTTGTAAAGTATTTTTTGATAAAGTGACTTTCTGAAATCCACAGGCCCTCTTTTGCTTTTTGAGTATAAAGAAGTTGGGCGTTTTTGCCTGCAAATTCTTCAAGCACCAGTTTTTTTAGATTAGTATCCATAATAAATTAAAAAGAAGTTATGAGTTTATTAAGGTTTTCATCGGAGCGCGCCAAAATTTATTTCACTTAACATAGATTAAACATAGTTTTAATTATGTTTAATCTGAAAATCTTGCGGAAAAGCAGAGTAAAAGTTTATTAATTAGTATTTTTTAATGAAGGGTATGGCTAATAAAGGTTATTTAGTGGATAACTGGAAAAAGTTATTGGTTGATGAGTGCAGGGTTCGTGGGTATTCTAGGAAAACAATTACTTCTTATACTTATTTTGTGGGGGAGTTCTTGAAGTTAGGGTTAGAGTTTAAGCAGTTTATGCTTAAATTGGCTGATAGGGGGTTGGCATCCTCTACTGTTCGTACTGCAGGTTTTGCGATAAAATTTTATTTTAAGATAATCGGATTGAAAGATATTTCTGAGATTCCAAACTTTAAAAGAGATAAAAAACTGCCAATTGTGCTTTCAAAAAAAGAAATAATAGATATGATTGTATCAACAACTAATTTTACACATCGTTTGATTATAAAATTACTTTACTCTGCAGGTTTAAGGTTATCTGAACTCATAAATCTTAAATGGAAGGATATTGATTTTGAGAGAAACTTAATTCAGGTAAAATCTGCAAAAGGAAGAAAAGACAGAGTAACTATACTTTCACCTAAAGTGAAAAAAGATTTGAAAGTTTTAACTTTGAATTTGGTCGGGAATGTATTTATTTCTAATCGAAATAAAAAATATACACCTTCTTCAATTCAAAAAATAATTTCTAATGCATCTAAAAAAGCAGGAATTAAGAAAAAAGTAACTCCCCATACATTAAGGCATTCTTTTGCAACCCACTTACTTGAAAATGGAACAGATATTAGATACATAAGTGATTTATTAGGCCATGCGAGCACAGACACAACTATGATCTATACCCATGTTTCAAATAATAATCTCAAAAGAATCAAGAGTCCTTTGGATTTCTAATAAAAGACCGAAAGCTTTATAAAATACTTAACTATCGTTAAGTTTTATGATTCAACCACAGGAGATTGAGGTATGGTATTTATTGCCCGCAATAAGAAGAAAGTTTGCTAGGTGTATGATTAAAAAACATGGACTGAGTCAAAGAAAAACCGCTTCTTTGTTGGGAATAACTGAATCAGCTGTTTCACAATATGTGAACAGCAAGAGAGCTAAAGATGTTCAGCTTGGATGCGAATTATCAAAAGCAGTTGAACTTTCTGTCAAGAGAGTTGTTGATGGAAAATCCCATTTTGTTACTGAGATACAAAAACTGTTGAAATTAGCCTATAAAGAGGATGTTTTATGCAGAATTCATAAGGAATATGATAATGTTCCTGAGAAATGTGTGTTATGTGGGGGTAGATGAAATGAAAGTGTATGTTGACAATGGCGCTTCAACAAAAGTTGATGAAAAAGTGTTGAAAGTAATGGAACATTATTTTACTGAGAAGTATGGGAATGCATCTTCTTTGCATGATTTTGGAAGGGAAGCATTAGAGGGGTTAGAAAAAGCTAGATCAATTATTGCGAAAAAAATAAATGCCAAAGCAGGAGAGATAATTTTTACTTCTGGAGGAACAGAATCTGATAATCTTGCAGTAATTGGAACTGCTTATGTTGATAAAGATAAGAATCATATAATTACTTCAGCTATTGAACATCCTGCTGTGCTTAACACTTGTCAAGAATTAGAGAGAAGAGGTTTTAGTGTAACTTATTTGTCTGTGGATGAAGATGGATTTGTGAATCCTAAAGATGTTGAAAATGCTATTACTGATAAAACCGCATTGGTTACAATAATGCATGCTAATAATGAGACAGGAGTGATTGAGCCTGTTGAAGAAATTGGAAAAATATGCAGAAAAAAAGGAGTTTTATTCCATACTGATGCTGTTCAGAGTTTTACTAAAGTAAAAATAGATGTCAAAAAAATGAATATTGATATGGCTTCATTTTCAGCTCATAAAGTTCATGGACCAAAAGGGATTGGAGCGCTGTATGTTCGAAATGGTGTAAAGATTAAGAAAATAATGCAAGGTGGAAAGCATGAATTTAATATGCGTCCTGGAACTGAAAATGTTGCTGGCGCGATTGGTTTTGCTGAAGCTGTTAAGCAGATGAAGGATTCTGATGTTAAACATATCGCTGAATTGAGAGATAGATTGATTAACGGAATTGAGAGTGATATTGAAAGAGTGAAATTAAATGGTCCAATTGATGGGCGATTGTGTAATAATATTAATTTTTCATATTTAGGTTTAGAAGGCGAAACTATAAGCACTTATTTGAGTATGAAAGGGGTTGCAACTTCAACTGGTTCTGCCTGTGCTTCTGCTTCTCTTGAGCCAAGCCATGTTTTGATTGCAATGGGGATGAAACACGAAGACGCACATGGTTCTATAAGAATGACTTTGAGTAAATTCACAACAGAAGAAGAGATCGAGTACATACTCAAAGTTTTACCAGATATAATCAAAAAATCAAGGAGGATAAGTCCACTTTAAAATGTATTCAAAAAAAGTAATGGGGCACTTTAACAATCCAAAAAATGTTGGGGAGTTAAAGAATGCTGATGGGATTGGAAAAGTAGGGAATCCAAGATGTGGAGATGTTATGTGGCTTTACATTAAAGTTGAAAAGAAAGAAGGAAAAGAACTGATAAAAGATGTTAAATTCAAAACTTTTGGATGTGTTGCTGCGATAGCTACTAGTTCTGCGGTTACTGAATTGGTTAAAGGTAAAGAGATTTCTGTTATTGAGAAACTCACAAAAGATAATGTTGTAGAGATTCTTGAAGGATTGCCCCCAATTAAAGTGCATTGTTCTATTTTAGCAATAGAGGCATTACACGCAGCGATTAAAGATTATAGAAAGAAATCTAAAAAGTAAACTTTATATATCATTAAATGAGCTGGTGAAACATGACAAAATCTAAAACAACAAAAACAGCTAAAATAACAAAAGATATGACTTTAGGAGATGTGGTTACAAGATATCCTGAGAGTGCAGAAGTGATGATGGAATATGGATTGCATTGTATTGGATGCCATGTTGCGGCATGGGAAAGTGTAGAAGAAGGGGCAAAAGCCCATGGATTAGATGACAAGAAAGTTAAAGAAATGTTAGATAAAATGAATAAAGCTGTTGAAGAAATTAAATGAGGTATTAATATGGCCAAATATAAAATCGAGCATGATATTGAAGCATGTATTGGGTGTGGTGCTTGTGCTGCTGTCTGTGATAATTGGGTTATGGAAGGCGATAAAGCAAAAGAAATAGAAACAGAATTTGATGAAATTGGATGTAATCAAGATGCTGTGGATAGTTGTCCTGTTGATTGTATTAAAATAGTTGAAATTAAATAAAAAAATAAAAAATTATTTTCCTGTTAACACTTTATTTCCACCCGGAATTATTAAAATCACTCCCAAGATTATTATACCCCAAACCCAATTAATTAGGTAAGTTGCTAATAATACTCCAATTCCTAAAGAAATAACTACTTTCCCATTTACCAACATAATTAAAAGTGGTGTTGGTAATTTTCTAAATCTTTTTATTAATTTTTTCATACACATTTTATTCCCCCTTTGAATCTCCTTTTTCTTTTTTATTTCTTTCTTTAATATCTTTTACTGCTTTTTTGAAAGCTTCAATTTGTCTTTCACTGAGTTTTCCATAACGAAGATAATTTATCTTGATAGATCTTAAAAATAAGTTTTGTTTGTATAGCTCTTCTGGAATTTTAAAGAGTTTTTTCATTTTAGGATCTTTGATTTCACCTTCGAGCTCTTTTTTCTGGCAGTCATAACATACTGGGAATTTCTGTTTCCAACTTATTAACACATAATTTTTTCTACATCTTATACATTTTTGTTTAAATTTTGCCATGGTATTATTTTGAAGGTTTTTATTATTTATATAATCTATGATTTTGGTGTAAAAAGAAAGTTTTATAAAACTCTTTTGAGTGTTGTTGTGTTATAATGAAAATAATTGACCCTTATGGAAGCGAACTGGTAGAGGATTATGCCAAAGCAATCAAAGATTTTGGATTAGATAGGTTTGATGCTAAACTATTTCCAGAACCAAATAGATTGATGAGGAGAGGGGTTGTGTTTGCTGGAAGAGATTTAAATATTATATCTAAATGTATTAAAGAAAAAAAACCTTTTTACGCTTTGAGTGGGATTATGCCAACAAATGATCAAATTCATTTAGGCAATAAGATGGTTGTTGAAAATTTGAAGTATTTTCAAAAACATGGCGCCATCACAGTTATTTTGGTTGCAGATTTGGAGGCACAAGCTGCTCGTGGAGTTTCACTCGAAGAAGGAAGAAGAAGAGCTTTAAATTTTCATATTCCGGCTTATATTGCATTAGGATTAGATCCTAAGAAAACCATATTTTATTTTCAGTCAGAAAATAAAGATGTGATTCACTTTGCTTACCAAGCTGCACAAAAAATAACTTTAAATGAGTTTAAAGCTGTTTATGGTAGTGCAGATCCTGGAAGGATTATGAGTGCTGTGACTCAGATTGGTGATGTGCTTTATCCTCAGATGAAAGAAAGAATGCCTGGAATAATTCCAGTAGGAGTTGATCAAGATCCCCATATAAGATTATCAAGAGATGTTGTTAACAGAATGAAAAAAGAGAAGTACTTTTTACCAAGTTCTCTTTATCATAAATACACTCCTTCTTTAGGGGGAAAAATTAAGATGTCTAAATCCCATCCAGAATCTTGTATCACAATACCTGAAGATGTTGATTCTGTAAAGAAAAAGATACTGAGAGCAGTAACTGGTGGAAGAGATACTTTAGAAGAACATCGTAAGTTGGGTGCAGAAGTTGAAAAATGTATGGTGTTTGAATTATTAAAACAACATTTGGTAGAAGATGACAAAGAGTTGGATAAAATTTACAAAGACTATAAATCTGGAAAAATGACTTCTGGAGAAATTAAACAAATTGCTGTTGATAAGATGACTGAATTTATGAATGATTTTGAGAAAAAGTTGGAGAAAGCAAGAAAACAGGTAGATAAGTTAAATTTTGTTAAATTCACTTAGAGTTCTAAAATGAGGATTAAAATAAATGTAGTGCGAATGGATAAAGAAGTAGAAATGGTTAAGTATGCTCACGAAGGTGATGCTGCTTTTGATTTAAGAGCCTCAATAGATATGGAGATTGAAGCAGGAGAAAAAGTGCTTGTGCCTACTGGACTTAAATTTGCAATTCCTAAAGGTCATGTTGGGTTGATATGGGATAGAAGTGGATTGGCTGTTAAACATTCTCTTCATTGTTTGGCAGGTGTTATTGATTCTGGATATCGTGGAGAAACTAAAGTAGTGATAATTAATCTTGGAAAGGATATTTTTTCTGTTAAAAAAGGAATGCGAATAGCTCAGATGTTGATTCAAAAAGTAGAAACTGTTGAATTTGAAGAAGTTGATTCCCATGAAGATACTTTAAGAAATCAAGGCGGTTTTGGAAGTACAGGATTACATTGAAGATATTATAAAAAAGTTTAAATACCTAATAAACAATTGAATATATCAGAGGTGATGTTAATGGTCAAATATGTTCCTTTGAAAGGAAGTTTTATGATTGCAAGTGTTGTAGGTCTTCTTGTTTCTGCAATTTATATTGCTGATTTTTCTGTTACTTGGGGATTTGCACTTTCAGTTGTATTTGTGCTGATGTTTATAGCTTCCATAATTTCAATGACTAAAGCTCCAGTAAAATAATATGGCTAAAAATAGTTTGAAGAGGGAGCTTGGTTTATTTGAAACCACTCTTTTTGGAGTTGGAATAATAGTTGGAGCGGGAATATATGCTTTGTTAGGTGTTGCTACTAGTTATGGTGGTAGTGCTGTTTGGCTTTCATTTTTTATTGCAGCGGTAGTTGCTATGTTTACTGGTTTGAGTTATGCTGAACTTTCTTCTATGTTTTCAAAAGATGCAGGAGAATATATTTATGCAGAAAAAGCGTTTGGAAGAAGGGTTGCTTTTATGATTGGGTGGTTAATTATTATCACTGGAATTATAACTTCAACTGCTGTAGGGATAGGATTTGCGCATTATTTACATTCTTTAACTGGATTTCCTATTTTGTTTTCTGCTTTAGGGATTATATTTTTGATGTCTTTAGTGAATATGTGGGGAATTAAAGAAACATCTGGGCTTAATATTTTTTTTACGCTTGCAGAAGTTTTGGGACTGGTGTTGATTGTCGTTTTAGGGCTTAAATATTTTGGAAAAGTAGATTATCTTGTTATGCCGTATGGAATAAAAGGAGTTTTTAATGGAGCTGCACTTATCTTTTTTGCATTTCTTGGTTTTGAAAGTATTATTAAGTTATCTGAAGAGACTAAGAATCCTCATAAAACAATTCCTCGTGCACTTATTTTATCTATGATTATTACAACTGTTTTGTATGTTTTGGTTGCGATTTCTGCTGTTAGCATGCTTGGTTGGGAAACTCTTGCTAATTCAACTGCTCCATTGGCAGATGTTGCTGCTGTGGCCTTGGGTAGTAATGGATTTATTATTCTAGCAATCATTGCGTTGTTTTCAACTACTAATACTATTTTGATATCTTTGGTGGCTACATCTAGAATGATTTATGGAATTGCTGAAAGAAAAGATCTTCCAAAAGTTTTTGCTCATGTAAATAAGCATACAAAAACTCCTGCCGTTGCAGTTTTTTTTACTATGATTTTTGCTATGATTATGGTTTTTTTAGGAGATATAGAGTTAGTTGCGAATTTAACTAACACTGCTGTTTTTTTGACTTTTATTTTGATTAATTTATCTTTAATAGCTTTAAGATATAAAATGCCAAAAACTAAAAGGCCTTTTAAGGTTCCTTTTAGTGTTGGGAAATTCCCTATTCTTCCTGTGTTTGGGGTTGTGAGTAGTTTATTTATGTTGACTAATATTAATTTTAAGATTATTTTTGCATTAGTGGTTCTTGTTGCTGTAGGGTTTGTGATACATGATTTAGTTATGAAGAAGTCAAAGTGAGTTTTCTTTTTTTAGGGAGTTTATTGTAAATGGTTATTGTTATTATTGAAGTGAATCCTGCTAGAGCTCCGATAATTATGTAAGGGATTTTTGTTGTCATTAGTACAGCCATTGTTGGAAGAGCGAGGATCTCATATATTGCTGCGAATAATGCTGTGTTTCCTGCGCTGATCTTTTTTATTGTTTGTTTTTTTGTTGTGTAGATATGTGCTTTGATTTTGTTTTGATTGTTGTAAAGCGTTAATATGATGTAGATAGCTAAAGGTGTTGTGATTGCACCAACTATTGCGTTTCCAAAGAGCAGGTTTAGGTGTTTTAATGATGATATCAATGATTCAATAACAAAAAGTATTGCTAGGAATAGTGCGTTGAAAATTGAAGGTGCTAAAGGGTTTATTTTTTTTAGTTTTAGTTTTCTTTTTGAATTTATTTTTGAATTTATTTTTGAGCGTGTTCTTATTATTTTTAAAGTTAGATTAAGAAGGATTATAACAATAAAAGCTGTTAAGAATCCTGTAAGTAAACCATTAAAGAATTTTGGAATTAGGTCTGTTATTGTTTGGGTGTCTATGTTGAAGATATCTATGAAAAAGAGAGCAATTGCTTCAAATAATACAAAGAAAAGAACAAGGGAGTAGTTGAGTTTTTTTATGATTGTATTCATTTATTTTTTCTTTTTCACTTTGCCTAGTTTTTTGTAAGCTAGATAAATAACAAGAGCTAATTCTAAGAATATGATTATTGGTCTTATGTATCTTCCCATGTCACCAAAATATCTTATTGTTCCTGTGAAGATTGTAATAAGTCCTCCAAGAAGGAAACCAGAACCAACCCATTCATGAATGGGATTCTTTTTTACTGGAAGATTCAGCCCGACTATCAATGCTACTAATCCTAAAATTGATGAGACTATAAAGACAATGAGGTTGTATTTTTCTTGTGCATTATCTAATTTATTGTGACATGTTTCACAATATGCATTTATTGGACAATCTTTACTGTCATATTTGTAATCTATTTCCCCTTCTTGTTTTTT
Source organism: uncultured Methanosarcinales archaeon (assembly GCA_964630685.1). GTDB lineage: Archaea > Nanobdellota > Nanobdellia > Woesearchaeales > BS150m-G63 > BS150m-G63. The sequence goes on from CAZVVW010000006.1 coordinate 9,743, forward strand.
GCAAGAAGATTCTAATTCATCTGGAATGTTTAATTCAGGACAAGAGAATTTTTCTGTTTCTGCTTGAACAGGAATATGTGGGTGTTTTCTTTCTTCTGTGCAATAGTCCTCATATTCTGGATAAGGATAAATAGCTTCAATGCTAACATTAACAAAAACAGTAAACAGAATTGCTATAACGAAGATGACTAATATTCTTCTAGCGTTTGCCATGAGTTAAGAATAATTTTGTGTTTTATAAATCTTTCTTAAAAATTTATATAGGGGTGTTGTTTTAATTATTTTATGTTACCAAGCGTTCATTTTATAGTATCACTGTTTTTAGCAGTAATTCTTTACCCTATTTTTGGATGGATTGTAGGAGTTATTTTAATTGGAGGATTTTTTATTGATGTAGATCATTATTTATTGTATTTATTTAAAAAAAAGGATTATAGTCTCAGAAATGCATATTTTTATTTTAGAAATAATGATTGTAGTCTAATTTTAAAAAAAGACATTTTTATTTTTCATACAATTGAATCTATTGTTATTTTAAGTGCATTGTCTTTTTATTCTGAATTGTTTTTGTTGATAAATTTAGGAGTAGTTTTTCATTTAGTTATGGATTGGATTGATGAGGCTAAGATTTGTGGAAATATAAAAAATCCTTCTATTTTAATTTGGCTTTTTAATATTAAAAAAAATAAAAAATAAAAAAAGAGTACTTATTCAAGTACTGCTTCAATAACTGCTCTGAATTCTGCTTCTTCAGCTGCTAAATTTCCTTGAGATTCATATCCATTATCAATTCTGGTGTATTTACAGCCAATTACAAATACAGGTACATATCCTTGAGGATTGTATTTTTGGAAGATTTGTACTTGTGAATTTGGAACACTTGATTCAGTTTCAGTTGTTAATGCGTTATCTCCAATATCAAGATCCCAATGGTATGCAGTTATTTTTCCAGCTTCAGCGTATTCAGTCACAACATCATCAAAGGTATCTTTTATCCATACACACTGAGGGCAAGTGGTTGTTGAAAATAACTGTACAAGAGGTTTTCCATTTTCTGTACATAATTCATCTCCTGTTGCGGCGAATGTTGTGATGTCAATAAGTTCAGTAGTTGTTTCTTCTTCAGCTGTTGTATCTGTTTCTTCATCTGTAGTTGTTATTGGTTCAACTATAGGTGCTGTTGGTTCTAATAATGCACCCACATCAGTTCCAATTATTTGAACATCTGCATTAGCACGTAGTTGGTCCATGTATAACTGAGCTACTGTTCTTTGTTTTTGGACTAATAAAGCCTGAGTTAAATCTGCTTTGATGTCTTCTAATGTTTGATTTTGTGCTTCAAACAAATCTTTGTTTTCATTGTATGCTGCTTCAATTTCAGTATCTGTTATTTCAATGTCACTTAATATGGTTGTGTTAAGTAATTTAAAACTTATAAGTTGTTTTTTGAAATATTCTTTTATGTTGTCTAAAGTTAACCCTAATTCTGTAATTGTTGCTTCAAATGCTTCTATTGTACCGCCAGATTGTGTTATTGAACTTTGAACAAAAGAATCAACTTCTTCATCAGAGACTTCGATGTTGTTCTTAGCTGCTTCTTGAAGTATTAATCTTTCTGGGATTAATGTGCTGTTCAAAAAGAGTTCTTTAGTAATCTGTTCTTTGTATTCTTCAGGCAATCCACCAATTAAGAAAAAGAATTCATATTCTTTGTCTAGGTCGCTGGCAGTGATTTCTTCACCATTTACAAGCGCAACAGTTCCTGCCACACCAGGTGTAACTGGGAAACTCCTGTTTACATAAATTATTGCAAAAACAATTAAAATTATACCAATTATTGAAAATGCAATTGGCCAAAAAGAAGTGTTCTTTTTCCTTACTTTGTGAACTTTTTTAGTAGTTGTTTTTGTTGTTTTTTTCTTTGTAGGTGTTGTTTTTTTCTTTGTTATAGTTTTTTTAGCAACTACTTTTGGTTTTTTTGCTTTTTTCACAATAGGTTTATCTTCTTTTTCTTCTACAATTTCTTTTTTGATTTCTGTTTTTTCTTCTCTGATGATAGGATTAATCTCTACTTTTTCTTCCATTTCTTTTTCTACTTCAGCTTCCATATCATCATTGTCGATTTCATCATCATCATCATCATCATGTTCTTCTTCTATTTCTTTAGTTTCTTGTATCTCTATTTCAGGTTCTTCTTCTTTTTTAATATCAGATTCACTTTTGATGCTTCCCATTTTGTTTATTTCTTCAGAAATTTTTTCTTCTTCAGGAGTAGATTCTTTTTCAATGTAAACATCTTCTTCAAAATCTTCCCCATTTTTCATCATTTCTTCATAATCATTTACTCTATCTTCATTCATATTAACCACCTTGTTTTAAATAGCTACCTCTTTTTAATTTTAATAATTATAATCCCCTTAAGAGTAGAAAAACTAGTAGTAAATAAAGATTTCGGTTTTTGTATTAATTACTGAGTAGTTTTAATAAACATTTATATGCTTTTACTTGTTTTACTTTAATTATGCAAGAGATTATAATAGGTAGATTAGCGCGAGATAGGGAAAAATTTGGTAAAAAAGGAACTATCTTGATAGGAAAACATTTTGTTAAGATGGGTCAAACTACGTCTATGTCTGGTGAAATGTATTTAGATGTAGCTGGAGCACATGTTGTTTTTATTTGTGGCAAGCGTGGTGGGGGAAAATCTTATACTATGGGAGTTATTGCTGAAGGATTTGAGATGCTTGAGCCAGAGATAAAGGATAATTTGAGCATTATTTTACTTGATACTATGGGTATTTATTGGACTATGAAATATCCAAATAGACATGAAGCTGATTTGTTAGAACCATGGGGACTAGAACCAAAATCAATGCCTGTTGTGATTTACACTCCATATAAACATTATGAAGAATACAAAGAAAAGGGAATCCCTACTGATTTTCCATTTTCTTTAGAGGCTTCTATGATTGATCAAGATGATTGGTGCTTGGCTTTTAAGCAAGAGAAGTATAGTACTATTGGTGTGCTTATTGCTAGGATTGTGTTAGGGTTAAAAGAGAAAAAAGGCAAGTATAATATTGATGATATTATTGCTGAAATTGATAAAGATGAAAAAGCAGATAGTAAAACTAAACAAGCTGTTGAAAGTATGTTTTTGATGGCTAAAGGTTGGGGTGTTTTTACAGATAAAGGAACTGATTTTCAAGAGCTTGCTAAAGGTGGACAAACCACTATTTTAGATGTTAGTTGTTATGCTACTATGCCTGGTGGATGGGATGTTAAAGCATTGATTGTAGGAATTGTTTCTCAACATTTATTTATTGAGCGAATGAATTTTAGGAAAAAAGAAGAAATGAACGATTTAAAGAGTTCTATGGAATATTTTACTGAAAAATCACAAAAAAAACAACAGATGCCTTTGGTTTGGCTAGTTATTGATGAAGCTCACGAATTTTTGCCTAGAACTGGTACTGTTGCGTCTACTGATGCTTTGGTTACTATAATGAGGGAAGGTAGACAGCCAGGGATTTCACTTATATTGGCTACACAGCAACCAGGAAAAATTCATACTGATGTGATGACTCAAAGCGATATTGTGTTGAGTCATAGGATTACAGCTAAAATTGATGTTGATGCTTTGGGAATGTTGATGCAGAGTTATATGAGAACTGGTCTGACAGGTGAATTAGATAATCTTCCTCGTGTAAAGGGTGCAGGAGTTATTTTTGATGATAGTAACGAAAAAATGTATCCTATGAGGGTTCGTCCGAGAATTACTTGGCATGGAGGAGCTTCTCCTACAGCTATTCCCAAAGATATTGACAAAGAAGAGAAGTTGTAAATCTTTCAGTTTTTTCTAGGAAAGATATATAAATTTGAGTTGATTCTATGTTTATATGGTATTTAGTAAAAGTTTTCCAAGGACTATTGAAGGGAGTAATTATCCTGTTTGGGAAGAAGTTAAATTGACTGAAAAAGAAGAGAAAGAGCAAGAAGGCAATTGCAGAATTGAAAATATCTCTTTGATGAAAGAATGTATTGATGATGCTAAAGGGATTATGAAAGATAAAGGGTTAAAGAATTTTCAGACTGATTTGATTAATATGGCTATTTCTTTGTTTGAGAAAAGAGCAAGCCATAGTGTTTATTGGAAAGAGAACAAAGCGAAAGAAAAGTTTGATGAGATGTTTTGATAGGGGGTTATAGTGATTAAGGGATTCTTCTCAACTGTTTAACTAAGTAGTTTTCTTCATCTTGGATCACTTCTTTTTTTATTTCTGGTAGAGGTTCTTTTTTGTTTTCTTTTTCAAAAGCTCCGATGTGGGCTGTGTGTTCTTTAATTTTTAGCTCTATAGTGGACATCTCTTCTTCATCTAATTGTTTTGGTTGCCATTCTAAATTTATATTGTCGTTTTCTGTTCTAGGTATTATGCTTATGCTAAAGTGAGAGTGTTTTTGACCTGCTGTAACTCCATTATTCATGAGAATATTTGTGCCTTGAATGTTTAGAGAATCAAATAAAGCGCTTGATAGTTTGTTAGCTATTATCATGAGATGGTTTACTATAAAATCAGGCACTTGTTCTAAAATAGGGAAATGTCCTTTAGGTACTAAAGTTATTTGACCTAAAACAGCAGGAGTTTCTTCTATAAACACAATTACTTTTTCATCTTCGTAAATCTTTAACTTGATTTCTTTTTTTATTTTGTCACAGATTTTGCAGGCCATTTTAAGTAAATAGTTTAGCTATATCGTCTAAATTTGCTCCTTTGGTTTTTTTGGTACTCTTTTTCTTGGTTTCTTTTTTCTTTTTTGGAGAACTTATTTTTGAATTGGATTCTTTTTTGGATGTTTTTTTAGGGAGGGTTTGTTTGATTTTTTGTTTAGTTTCTGGTTCTTCTTTTTCTGGTTTTAATCCAAAAAGTTCATTGACTTTTTTTGTCATTATTTGTTTTAATTTTGTTAAGTCAGTTTCATTTGTTTTGTTTTCTGGAAGGGTAAAATTAAGTGCATCTTTTTCCATTCTTGGAATTATATGGATCATAAAGTGCTGAGCTTTTTGTCCTGCAACAATTCCGTTTGCGATAAAGATATTTGTGCCTGAAGCTTTGAAAGCTTTTAGGCAGGCAGAAGAAAGTGCTTTTGTTATCATTGACATGTGCCCTAAAATATCATCTGGAATCTGAGGCATTATTGCGTAATGTTCTTTAGGTAAAAGAAGTATATGTCCTGGATTAGCTGGATTGATATCTAAAATAGCTAGACATTTATCATCTTCATAGATTTTTTTAGATTGAACTTTTCCACTAACAATATGGCAAAATATACATTGCTCTTTTTGGAATTTTCTTAATTCCTCTGGAGACATGTTTTTCAGTTTTTCCTGTAAATCCTCTTGTTCAGACATATTGGTTTGAAAAGTGTTTTGTTATAAAAAAGTTGTTATTGAAAGCAACAAGATTACTTTGTTGCTTCATAACGTGCTTTTACTTCTGCTGCTGAAAATGCTTTATTGTAAATAAGAGCAGAATCAATAGTTCCTGCAAAAGTAGACGCAATTGTTAAATCAGTAGATGTATCGCTTGTGGTTGTTATTGTTGCATTGTTATCCAATTCTCCATCTAAGAATAATTGAACATATCCATTATTATGGGTTACAATTATGTGATGCCATTTATTTGAATCTAGGTTATTAAGTCCTATTAATTGATCAGATCCATTTTGAAAACTTAATTTATAATTCATTCCTTGATTAATTGTTTGAATATAATATGCTATCCCTTTTGAAAAAAAAGGTCCCAAACTATCTCCTCTAGTCCATATTTCCCAAGTATATTCCTTTGTGTTGTTAAAATCTAAACTATTATCATTTCCAACGTTTAATGGGCTTGATGAAAATATAGCTGCATTACCAAATTTACCATTAGATGTCCAATTGTGGCAATTTCCATCAGGGTTGCAACTTCCAGTGTTTTCGTTTCCGCTGAGATCCATTGCTTCTTCACCTTCACCTTCACCGAAATACCAGTAAGCTAGTAAATTATCTGCATTGTTCCCTAAAATATTTTTTGGGTTGAATTCATCTATTGAAGAACTGATTTCACCTATTACTGTGTGGTTTAGTAAATCTTTTGTTTGATAGGTTAAATAGACATCTGCTTTTGCTTTTTTGTTGATATTCTTTGGAGGATGTTTTATGCTAAATCTTGCTTCTTTTCCATTTCTTACATCTCTTTCTCCTTGGTATAGTCCATTTAGTTCTTTTCCGCTTATGTTTACTTTAGTGATTGTAATATCTTTGCCAAAACTATTTTGGAGTACTATTGTTGTGAAATATTCATCTACAACAAATTCCGTGCATGCTAAACCAGGCACAAAAGTACATGTTTTTGGCAGAAAGTTTCCTGGATTGACAATTCCAAAATAACCCAGTGCTGCGATTGTTATGATTACAACTAGAATAGCCCACCCGTAAGTCATTAAGAACTCCATAGCGGCCTGCGCCCGCTTTGTAATTCTCGAGGAGTTCACTCGCGATGCTCGCGAATCTATTAAGAATTCCATAGCTGTTTGAGCTTTCTTTGATTTGCTTTGTTTTGTTTTCATATTATTTCCTCTTTCTTTTTTCCATAAATATAAAGATATTGCCAGAATAAAGATTGTTTTCTTTCTATTTTAATTTTAAATCCTGCTTCTTTAAAATGATTTTGGATGTGTTCATTACTTGTTAACCATCTTTTGTTGGGAATCAATCCAAAAAAGTTATCATAATCTACAAAGCAAATTTTATCTCCTATTTTTAATTTTTGATTCATTTCTTTTAATACTTTTGTAGGGTGCTGTACATAACCCAACATTCCTACAGATACAATAACATCAATAATTGGTATTTTTGGATGTACTCTTGTGCTATGTAGTGGATCATGAATTAATTTAACGTGTTTATGGCCTTTTTGTTTTATTCTTTTTTTTGTGATGTCTAAATCATGCAAGGAAATATCTACAGCATAAATTTTTCCTTTAGGCCCAACTTCTTCTGCCAAATGCATAGTCATTGTACCTACAGAACACCCAAATTCGAGAACTGTTTTTCTTTTAAGATTTCCAACAAGACGAATTACTTTTTTTCTTATTTTTAATGGGGTAGATATATTTTCAGTTAAAAGATAAAAATATGCAAATAAATCATCTACTCTTCTTAATATTTTAGGATCATAATATAATCCTATTAATAGATAGATTGGAATCCCTATTAAAATAAAAGAAAATCCCATTTTTAAAAGATAAAATGCTCCTGCTTCTTGTGTGAGCCATAAGAATATTAAAAATGCATTAAATAAAAGGATTATAATTGGACCAACATAACCAAAAGGGGCTTTGAATGGTCTTTTTTTGTTAGGGTGTTTATTTCTTAAAGTTGGTACTGCAAGTATTGCTGCGCTCATAATAATTAAAACTAAAGGAATCAACATTTCTAAAAGAGTTTCATACCCTTTTCCAGAAAAACTCATTAAAATAAAAACAGTTGTTGCACATGCTTGAAATATTATTGCTCTATGTGGTGTGTGATATTTTGAATGGATATCTTTGAATTGTGGCAAAAATAATTTATCTCTTGTTAATGCAAGGATTAATCTTGGCCCTGTTACAATCCATCCAGCAGCTGCACCTATTATAACTAGATAAGTTCCTATTGTGAGAATATCTCTCCCCCAATTACCCATTAATAGTTGTGCTAAATCTGCAAAAGGAGCTGCGCTTAAACTAAATGCTTCCCAATGTATTGTACTTAAACTAGTTACAACAAGTAAAATGATTAATCCAGCTATGATTGTAACTCCTATCAATAATGCTTTTGGAAGTACTTTTTCTGGTCTTTTTGTCTCTTCTGCTAAAAAACAAACACTTTCTAATCCAAAGAAAGCTTGAGAAGTAAAAAATACAGCTATGAATATAGCAGAGAGATTTTTGAATATTGAATCATATATAAAAAAAGGGCTTAAGTTTGAGAAGTTTAATTGAGGAATTGTTGGGAGAATCAATATAAAAATTATTGAGATAGTTATTATCGCAAAAGTTACTAACATAAATGCAGAAGTTTTCATGCCTCTATAAGCCATTATATTAAAAATTATTACCCACAATAGGGAGATTAAGATTTTACTGATTATGAAAATAGGTGCATTGTAAGGTAAGAGATATTGAATAGCTCCCACAATAAGCATTGCTGTCGTGATGTTTCCAACTAACCATGCGATCCACCCAACAAGAAAAGAAGAGAACCTTCCATAAGCGTGTTTGCTAAACTCATAGATGCCGCCTGCTTTAGGGTACATAGAAACTAATTCTGCAAAACATGTTGCAGTGTATAAAGTTATGATTGCAACTATTATCCAAGCTAAAATTGATGCTGGTCCAGCATATCTTGCACCAATTGCAGGCAGAAAAAAGAGGCCTGAACCTATTATGGAGTTAATTGTGATTAGTAAAATCACCTTAAAGCTTAATACTTTTTTTAGTTCTGCCATTTTGTGGTTGTTGTTGTGTGTTTTTTATTATATGATTTAATCGGTTTGGTGTGTTATTTTTTTGATGATTGGAATTGCTATTGTGCCTATAATGAACAGGATTATAGCTGCAAGGACAATGTAAATCCATTCAAATATACCTAGGGCTGTTGTTTGGAATATTATGCTCAGTGGGCTGTATATTACAATAAATTGTAATAAAATTGAGGTTGCTACTGCTCCAATAAGGTATTTGTTGGATAATATATTTAGTTTGTATTGATATCTCACCACATAGACTCTTACTAATTCAAATACAACTAAACTAGTAAATGCTATTGTTCTTGCTTTTTCTATGTCTGGAAGATATTGTTGGAATAAAGTCAAGGTTGCAATACAGATAAGAATGCCCATTAAGATTATTTTTGAGGACATGTTTTTACTGACAATGTGTTCTTTTGGGTTTCTTGGTTTTAATGACATTATTCCTTTACTAATTGGGTCAATGCCTAAAGCTAATGCAGGAAGACCATCTGTAATTAAGTTTATCCAAAGTATTTGTAGAGCTAAAAGTGGGAGTGGCCAACCTAATAAGCTTGCTATGAAAATGATAAGAATTTCCCCCAAATTGCTTGAAAGTAGATAATTTACGAATTTTTTTATGTTAATATAAATTCCCCTTCCTTCTTTTATTGCGTTTACAATTGAACTAAAATGGTCATCAGTTAGAATAAGATCAGAAGCTTCTTTAGCTACATCAGTTCCTTTGATACCCATTGATATCCCTATATCTGCTTTTTTTAGTGCAGGAGCATCATTTACACCATCACCAGTCATGGCTACAATATGTCCTCTTTTTTTTAACGCCTTAATTATTCCCATTTTATGACTTGGGTTGACTCTCGCATAAATTGAAATATTTTCTATGTCATGTAAATTTTCTTTAATTTCTTTTCCTTCTATACTTTTTCCTGTGAGGCCCATTTCTCTTGCTATTGCTTCTGCTGTTAGTTTGTGGTCTCCTGTTATCATCACTACTTTGATTCCTGCTTTTTTACATTTTGCAATATCTTGTTTAACTCCATTTCTCGGAGGGTCTTGCATTGCTTGTAGCCCTATAAAAATTAAATCCTCCTCTTTTGGTTTATGATTGTTTTTTGTTTTTTTGTATGCAAAACCTAGAACTCTTAAAGCATTATTTGCAAATTGATTATTTTTTTCTAAAATTTCTTGTTTATCTTTTTCAGTTAATTTTTTGATTTTGTTGTTTATTTTAATATAGGAGCACAAATGAAGAATTACATCTGGAGCACCCTTAGTGTAAAGATATTTGCCTTTTTTAGTTTGATGAATAGTACTCATTAATTTTCTTTTAGAACTAAAAGGAATTTCATTTATTCTAGAATTAGTTTTTTCAAGAGATTCTTTTTCTAATCCTAGTTTTGATGCGCTTATTAGTAATGCTGCTTCTGTTGGATCTCCAATTGCTTTATTTTTTTGAATTGCAGAATCATTACATAAGGCACCTATTTTCAGAAGTAAGTGTAAGTTAATTGTTTTTTTAAGAAATTTTCCAATCTTGGAATAACCTTCTCCCTTTACATCTATTTCAGTTTGATCAACATATACTTTTCTTACAGTCATTTCGTTTTTTGTAAGGGTTCCTGTTTTATCTGAACAAATTACTGTTGTTGCTCCGAGTGTTTCAACGCTTGGCAAATTTCTCATTAGCACATTTTTTTTGAGCATTCTTTTTACCCCTAATGCTAAAGAGATTGTAACGACTGCTGGAAGGCCTTCTGGAATTGCTGCGACAGCTAAACTGATTGCTATTAAGAAAACAGTGCTAATATTTTCATAGTTTGTTCCCCCTGTAAGTATTCCTGTTAGAAATACAATCACACAAATTACAATTGTAGCTATACCAAGAAGTTTGCCTAATTTTTTTAATTTTAATTGTAGGGGCGTCAATTCTTCTTTTGTTTCTTGAATCAATTCTGCTATCTTTCCTATTTGTGTTTCCATGCCTGTTTTTACAACAATGGCTTTTGCATACCCCCTTGTTGTAATGGTGCTTGAGAATAACATATTTTTTTGATCTGCTAATGGGATATCTTTATTTATTGTTGAAGAAAATTTACTCGTTGGATTTGATTCTCCTGTGAGAGATGATTCTTGTATTTCTAAATCTTTTGAATAAATTATTCTTGCATCGGCAGGAATTTTATCCCCTTCTTGAATTATTATTAGATCTCCTGGAATAAGAAATTTAGAATCAATTTCAATTGTTTTTTGATTTCGTATAACTTTTGCTTTTGGTGTTGCTAATTTTTTCAATGCATCTATGGATTTTTCTGCTTTGTATTCTTGTACAAATCCAATGATTGCGTTTATTATTAGTATTGAAAATATTGCGATTGCTTCTGCCATGTGAAGAAGTAGGCTTCCACCTTTTGTAGAATATTCATGATATCCTAATAAGATTGAAACAATTACAGCAATTATTAGAATATATACAATAAAACTTTCAAATTGGGTTAAGAAAATTTTAAATGGATTTATTTTTTTTGTTTCTTTTAATTCATTTAGTCCATATTCTTTTGTTCTTTGTTCTGCTTCTATCTGGCTCAAACCTTTTTCTGAGCTATCAAGTAAATTTAGCACCTCTTTTTTTGTTTTTTGATAATATTTCATTTTTTTATAATATTTCTAATTATGATGGCTATTGGAATTATTATTAACACCAAGGGGACAAATAACACTCCACTTGCCAGAGTTGGTTGTTGTTCTGCGATAAGCATACCTGTGATTGTAGGATTCAAGAGGTGAAGAATTATTGCAGAGAGTATAAAGAAAGAAGATATTGTTATTTCTGGGACATTTAGATTGAAATTACTTTTAGAAGGAGTTATATTATCATGAGCTTTTGATAGAATATAATAAACATAATGTTTTTCTTCTTCTGTTGAATCTGAATTGAGGATGTTTTGATACATTTCATTTAATCTGTTGTAAGAATTGATTGCTTGGTCTGTTTTTTTATAAGAGAGATTTCTGTTTAATTCGATTAATGCAATTTGGAATTGAGTTATTTGATCTTTCATTTCATTTCCTCTAAGATTTTATCATAAACATCTAAAAGGGTTCTTATGCTTTCAAGTTTTAGGGAATAATATTTTTCTGGAAATTTTACTTCTGCTGTTATTATGCCAAAATAATCCAATAGAGTGAGGTGTTTTGAAGCAAGCGACGTAGAAATTTCCATGGCTTTTGCTATATTTGTAACAGTGTGGGGGTGTTTACACAAGAGTCTTAGAATCGTACGTCTAGAATTGGAAGAAATCGCCTTTGAAAGCACATCATCTCTACTTGGCATAAAAGTTGAAAAAGAATGATAGTATTTAAATGTTACGTAATTGTTTAGTTGAACAGTTGAACAAGTTGGAAACTCTAATAGTAAGTAATATAAATATAAGAAAATTAGCTGTCAGTATGAAACAAATGTTTGTTGAGGCAAGATTTGAAGGAAAAAACAAAATTCCTGAAGAGCTGATTGATAAGTTGCCTTTGAATGTGGCTTTGTTTAGTACTGTACAATTTTTAGATAGTCTAGAATATATTAAAAAACAGATTACTGATTCTGGTAGAAAAGTAGTTGTTGTTAAAGGAAGACATGCTAAATATTGTGGGCAGATATTGGGATGCAGTATTGATAAAGTGAAAGGTGTTGGGGGTTTTCTTTATATTGGAGATGGTAGATTCCACCCAATTGCGCTTAAACTGAAAAATGAAAAACCTGTTTTTGTGTATAATCCTTTTTCTAAAAAATATAAAGAACTCGAAGAATCTGATGTAGAAAGGGTTAGAAAAAAGATTAAAGGGGCTAGGTTGAAGTTTTTGACTAGTGAAGAAATTGGTGTTTTAGTGAGTGTTAAACCCGGACAGCAATTTCTTAATTCTGCTTTGGAACTTAGAAAAAAGTATCCTGACAAGAATTTTTATTTTTTAATGTTTGATTCAATTGATTTTGGAAGTTTGGAAGATTTTTCTTTTGTTGATATGTTTGTGAATACTGCTTGTCCTAGAATAATTGATGATATTGATAAGTTTAGAAAACCATTGATAAATATTGAAGATATTGAAGAATTAAATTAAGTTATTATATTTAAATTTTCTTTGCTCAAAAAACCTTCTCCGATACCTTTTCCAACATAAAAGAATTTTTCACTTATTGTTTGACTTAACATTTCTATGAATGTTTTTTCTTTTTTATATTCTGTTAGTTCTGCTGTTATGTTGAGCTCTTTTTCGATGTAGGTTAGTGCATTTTCTTTTGATCCTATAAAATCAATTAATCCATATTCTTTGGCGTCTTCACCTAGGTAGAATAATCCATTTGCGAGTTCTTCGACTTTTTCTTTTGATAGGTTTCTGTTTAATGCGACATCTTCTATGAAATAATTATGAATTTTGTTCATTATTGATTGAAAGATTACTCTTTCATCATATTCTAGTTCTTTAAATGGGCTCCCCATATCTTTGTATTTTCCTGCTGTGAGTCTTTGATAAGTTATGTTGTATTTTTGTAGAAAGTTTGCGAATTCTAAATAAGAACTAATTACACCTATTGAACCAGTTATAGACATTTTGTTAGCAAAGATTTTATCTGTTGCTGTGGCAGCCCAATAAGCTCCCGATGCGCCTACTTCAGTAATTACTGAAACAGTGGTTTTGTTTACTGCTTTGATTGCTTCAGCTATATTGCTTGATGCTACGGCTGAACCACCAGGAGAATTTATATCAAATAATATTGCTTGGATTCCTGGTGCTTTATCTGCTTTTTTGATTAGTTTGATTAATTCTGTTGCTGCGACATTACTTTGTCCAAATGAAGAACCTGATTCTGAAGTTATCACTCCCTTTATTGGGATTACAGCTATATTTCCTATTTCTGATGATTTATAAAATAAAGAAGGAAGAATTCCTGCAAGAATCCAGCTTAATATGAATAACATGATTAATGTTTGGAATATGAATTTCCAACTTAGATCTTTATTTGTTTGTTGTGTTTTTTTCATTATGTGTACTCCAATGTAAATTCTTGGATAACTTTTGTTTTGCTCAATGATTCTGTGAATCTTTGACCTTGTTTATTGAAAAATAAATAGATTGGATCTATTAGCCATAATAATATAAATGGGAATAAAGGAATTAAGAATAAACTTCTTATTAGATATTGCCAAACTTTTTGTTCTTTAGTTGTTGAGATGACTTTGAGTTTTAGGATTTTTTTCCCTATTGTTTGTCCTAGTTTTAGTTCTAAAATTGCGAAATATGCTATTGTCAGTATTGCTATTGCAATGCTTATGGAATAGATGCTGTAACTTATCTCTGGGTTGTTTAGAACATAATTGTAAGATTCTTCAAAAGAGATAAATTCTGGAATTAAATTGGAAATATATTTTTTAAATGGATAGATAATTATTAGATTTAGAATTAATAAATCTATGATAAACGCAATACCTCTTTTTATTAGTGAAGCATTGCCTGCCACTTTTCTTGGCTTAGGCAGTCTTAATGACTTATGCATCAAAGTTATTGAAATTAATCTAGTATAAAAATATAGCGGTTTGATGAGATCTTAAAACATAACTTTTATATATTTAAATGGTTTTTTAAGTATTATGGTTTTTGGATTTAAAAAATTTAAAAATAGGATGAAAAGACAAGAGGAATATTTCTTTAGTAAGTTTAAAGAGTTGGGACATATAAATCAAATGTTTGCTTCTTTGACTGTATTTGTAGGAATTATTTTTGTGTGGAGAGGTGTTTATAATATTATGAATCAATATTGGTTCCTCGATTATCCTGTTTTTTCTAATGTTTCAGGTATTGTTGTTGGATTGATAATTCTTACATTAACTCATTATATAGTCAAGAAAACGGTTTAATAATAAAAGATAATGAAAACTATAATTGTGACTGGTTCTGTAGGTTCTGGAAAAACTACTTTAGCTAAAAAACTTTCAAAATTTTTAGATTTTGATTATATAGATGTGAATTATGTTGTTAAGAAGAATAAACTTGCTGAAAGTTATGACGAGTCTAAAAAATGTAATATTGTTGATGTAGAAAAATTAAATAAATTTTTAATTGAATTAATTAAGGAATCAGTAGTTGGATTAGTTATTGATTCTCATATGGGCCATTATCTCCCTAAAAAATATGTAAATATTTGTGTTGTGACTAAATGTAATATTGGTGTACTGAAAAAAAGGTTGAAAAAAAGGAATTATTCTTTGCAAAAAATAAAAGATAATATTGAAGCAGAGATATTCAATACTTGTTTTGAAGAAGCAAAAGAAAATAGGCATAAAATATTATTGGTAGATACTTCTAAAGGAATAACCAAAGATGTTTTATCTTTGATTTCTTAATTTTATTTAATCAATCTTCATTAAAACCCATCATAAAACCAGCTTCTTCTGCACTTATTTCGTCGTCATTTAGATTTTCTTCTATCTGATTATAAAAGTCATCACTATCATTTGGTTTTTCCGATAGTTCTTCTTCTATTTCTTCTTGGATTTCCATTTTTTGAGAAATTCAACAAAACTCAGTTTTTTAGTGTTTAGTTTGAGGTAATCTTTTATTGCATCGATTTCCACAACTTTAACTTTTTCTTTCTTGATTTTGACTACCCCCCATTAAAGTATGATATTATCATATAAAGTATTACTTTCTATATAAACCTTTCGGAAATTTTGCGGATTTTAAGGGTTTCTCATCTAAAAAATGATTTATTAAGTATCATACCTTTTTTTTAAAAAGCAAAGATTTATATATTATTTATATTTTTTATATCAAATCGTGAAAGAAAGAGTAACGCTAACACTTGATCAAGGAATTCTTAAATTAGTGGATAAAAAAGTAGATGGGTTTAATATTAAGAATAGAAGTCATGCTGTTGAATTGTTAATTTCTAAAGCACTAAAAGCTCATATTCCTAAGAAAGCTGTGCTTTTAGTTGGGGGAACAGGCACTCGGTTAAGACCTTTGACTTATGAAATTCCTAAAGCTTTACTTCCTATACATGGAAAAACATTGACAGAACATTTGTTTGATTTGTTTAAGAAGTATGATGTCAATGAGACTATCATGGCAGTAGGATATTTGAGAGAAAAAATAATAGATTATTTTGGTGATGGTTCTAAATTTGGTATGAAATTAAAATATATAGAAGAAAAAGAGCCTTTGGGAACTGCAGGTCCAATAAAATTAGCAAAGGAAATGTTGAATGATACATTTATTGTTTCAAATGGTGATGAATTAAAAGATATAGATGTTGAAGAGATGTATAAAGTGCATAAAGAGAATCAGGCTTCAGTTACAATTGCTTTAACAACTGTGGAAGATCCCAGTCAATATGGTGTTGCAAGATTATCTGGTTCAAAGATACTTGAATTTGTAGAGAAACCTAAAAAAGAAGATGCTCCATCTAAATTAATTAATTCTGGGTTTTATATTATTGAGCCAGAAGTTATTGATATGATTCCAGATGGGTTTGCGATGTTAGAAAAAGAAGTTTTTCCAAAATTAGCAAAACAAGGTAAATTGTTTGGTTTTCCTTTTTCTGGTCAGTGGTTTGATACAGGTAATATTGAGCGTTATGATAAAGCTATAAAAAAATGGAAGGATTTAGTGTAATATGGGAATTTTTAAAGCTTATGACATAAGGGGAGTTTATCCTAAAGAATTAGATGAAAAATTAATGGAAAAAATTGGCAGGGCTTTTGCTGATTTTATTAAAGGAAAAAATATTGCTGTTGGTTATGACATGAGGGTTTCTGGACCAAAACTCTTTGATGCTTTTGTTAAGGGAGTGACTCTTCAAGGAAAAAATGTGATTAATTTTGGATTAACTTCTACACCCATGGCTTATTTTGCAAGCTCATATCTTAAAGCAGATGGCATGGCTATGATTACTGCTTCTCATAATCCTAAAGAATACAATGGAGTTAAATTTACGCGTGAAGAAGCAATACCTATTTCAGGAGATACAGGAATAAGGGAAATAAAAGATAAAGTAGAGCAGGAAGATTTTAAGAAAGTCGTTAAAACTGGAAAAATAAGTGAACAAGATATTAAAAAGGAATACAAAAAACATTTGTTATCTTTTGTTAAAGGAATAAAAGAGCTAAAAGTAGTTGTTGATTGTGCTAATGGGATGGGTGCACAGGATTTTTCTTTAATTCAAAAAGAATTATTAATTGATGTTGTACCTCTCTATTTTGAAATTGATGGCACTTTTCCAAATCACGATGCAAATCCAATGAAAAAAGGAGTTCTCGATGCATTGAAAAAGAAAGTGATTGTTGAGAAAGCAGAGCTAGGAATTGCTTTTGATGGAGATGCTGATAGAGTTTTCTTTATAGACAATGAAGGCGAATTAGTGCCCTCTGATTTTATCACTGCTTTAATTTCAGAAGAAATATTAAATCACAATCCAAATTCTTTAGTGCTCTATGATTTGCGAAGCTCATGGATTGTTCCTGAAATGATTGAAAAATTTAGTGGAAGAAGTTTAAGATGTCGTGTAGGTCATTCTTTTATCAAGCAAAAAATGAGGGAAGATAATGCTATTTTTGCAGGAGAATTATCAGGTCATTTTTATTTTAAAAATAATTTTTTTACAGATTCTGGGATAATTACAGCTATTTGGGTGATGAATCTTTTATCTGCTAAAGGGATTCCTTTTTCTGAATTAATCAGACCTTTGAAAAAGTATTATTCTTCTGGGGAAATAAATTCAGAGGTGAAAGATAAGGAAGCTAAAATGAAAGAGTTGGCTGAAAACTATAAAGAAGGGAGAGTTTCCTGGCTAGATGGTGTAAGGGTTGATTTTGATGATTGGTGGTTTAATGTAAGGCCGAGCAATACTGAACCTTTATTGAGGCTTAACCTTGAGGCTAAGACAGAACAAAAAATGGAAGAAATGAGAAATAAGTTATTAAGCGAGATTAGGTCTTGAGAATTTTCTTTTATAATTGTTTTTGTAATTTAGTGTTTTTAATTTTCTTATATCTTTACCTGAAAAAAGATAGTTTCCTTGTTTTGAATCTTTTATTTTGAAACCAACGTGGTAATGGTGGGCTATTCTATCAATTTCTTCAATACTTTTTCCTGTTTTTTCTGATACTTCATGAGAACGATAAAGAAATTTATTTGAATATTTTCCTAAGAAATCATTCAAAGAATCCACACTGATAAAGTGGTGTTCTTTTCCATTGAAAACAGTAATTCTTGGTTTTAGACTTTCATTTTCAATTAAATCATAGACAACATGAGGGTCTTTGATTTTTAGTCTTGCCATTGTTTCTCTAACTAAAAGTATTTTTGGGCAATCTTGTTTGCGGATATTGAATTTATTTAAGTATGATTCTCTACTGCAATTGTATAAATCTAAAGCATACTCTATTTTTGAGCGATTGTTAAATTTAGAATCTGGGAGAATTTGTTTTATGTTGAATTCTTGGATTATCCTAGAGTGTTTAATGTTGCTTTTTCTTAGAACATAAATTTCCTTTATATAATCATTTAAAGCATCTTTTATTTCAAATTTATTTTTTAAGAGTTCAACTTCTTTTTTATCATATAAGTATTTATATCCTTTTTTTATTTTGGTTAGAAGGCATTTTTTAGCATATCTTGGAACTGTTCTTCCATTTACATTCAAGATTCTTCCAGCTTCTTTTCGATTGATTAAGTTATCTAAAGTCATTTTAATCTCTTTTTGCAGTTCTCACATATCTCATGTGGTATAAGATATTGTTATCCACCATATTTTTTACGAAACGTTTTGAGAACTTAATATCTAATTTTCCATCCTGATAAGGAGATTTTACTACAAAAGATTCTTTGTTTTTGTAATAAGGTTTTTCTTTGGTTGGGCTTAAACCAAATTGTTCAAATAAAGAATTCATGTATTTGGGGTAATTTTTGTAGAGTTCTACCTTTTTATTTAATGTTGGCATGGCTTGTTCTTTGAATTGTTGAATCTCTTTATAATAAGGATAGATTATGACTGGCCCTCTTGGGTGGTCTTTTAATTCGAGAATCATCGAATTTAAATAGCTCCAATCCTCTAATGAATCTATATCCTCTAATGTTGAGGGATCGTGATTAGTTAGTTTTACTTTTAAATTCATTCCAATTCCTATTTTCGCTAATGATTCAAGATTTTTTAAAGTCATAACTGGTGGCTTATCGGTTAATTTGTATATTCTTTTATTTATTGTAGAATTTATTTTTTTGAGACTTGCGTAAATTTTAGTGTTTTCTGCTTTGCTAATGATCTTTTCAGTTAATTTAGGGATTATTCTTGGAGTTATAAAAAGAGAGCTTTTACCAAGTGCTCTAAGAGTATGTTTCCATTTACCATCTTTGATGAATCTTTCTTTTATGAGATAAGATCTCCCTTTTTCTTTACTATTGGAATCTTCTTTAAATTCACTATAAGTTTTTCTTCCCCCAAAAAATACATCTAGTAGATTAAGATCTAGTTTATTTAAATTGAAAAGATATACATTTGGTTCTTTTACATAATATTTGATCCCTAATTTTTTCACACGAAGATGATAATTTCTTGGAAAATATCTGCCCACTCTTTCTCTTGTGTTTAAGTTTAAAATTCCATCATAATGTGGGATATCTTTATCTTGGATTATAGGGTTTAAATTAAAACAAAAAGGTATATCTCCTGGTAGAAGTAATGTCAATTCGTTTTTTTCTAAATTTAATTTTTCTTTTCCTTTTTTGATGGTGTTTGATAAACTAAGCTCTTCCCCTTCGTGCGCAAATTTGAATCTTTCATAATCTTTGTTAGTGTTATATGTTTTTATAAATTCGTTGAGTATTTTTTCAGTGTCTCTGTTTCCAATAACAACAACTTCTTCAATATCTGATTTGGCTAGATTCATTAAACCATAAGCCATTATGGGAATCCCATCTAATAAGAAATTAAATTTTATTCTATCTACTTTTTTTGATTTATCTCTAAGAATTAAATGATTTAAGAATTTGTGGTCTTTTTTTCTTTCATTTTCTGCTTGAATTAGCGTATGATTATCTGCTTTTGCGCCATAATCATTATAACTACACATTAGTATGGCTGTTCTTGCTTTTTCTTTGTTGATTATTTCTTCTAACATCTGGCTTAATCTTTTGTTTTTCCTCTTAGAATTCAGAGGGGCTTAACTCGTGTTTCACCTCTTTAATTGATTATTTAGGGTTGAGTATTTAAACTTTACTCATAAATTTAATTTTTTGACCATATAAGGTCCTTGTTTTTTATAGCCTAATTTTTTATAATAATTTCTTACACCAACTCCACTAATAATTACTATTTTGTTCTTGTTGTTTTGTTTTGCGATTTGTTCTGCTTTTTTTAGTAATGTTTTTCCAAATCCCTTATGTTGAACTTTTCCTGATTTTCCAATCCCTATTGCTGAACCATAAATATGAAGTTCCCTAATTAAAGCAGAATCTTTTGTGATTTCTTTTCTTAATTGGTGTGCTGGAAGTCTTAATCTGCAAAATCCTAGTAATTTGTTCTTTTTTGTGTCTTCTGAAGAGATAAAGAACTCTGTGCCTTCAGAAGCTTTGTAGATTCTGATTATTGTGGAAGGATTGAAATCACTTTCTTTTTTTGGTTCTCTGCAACGGATACAATTACATTTTATGTGTTCTTTTTCCATTAATTGGTGGATATATTGCCTTAGATTTGTTTGTGAAACTCCTGCAGAAGTTGTGTAAGTGGGAATATCTCTCTGTACACGCATTATTCTTACATAATGAGGAATATTTTTTTTGAATTCAAGAAGCATTTCTGCTGCTTGTTTAGTAGTTATTGGTTCGAACTTCTTTTGTTTCCAGAGTTTGTAGAGTTCTGTTCCTGGAAGCACCATACAAGGGTATATTTTTAACATGTCTGGCTGATAGTTTTGATTAATGAATAATGAATTGAGCATATCGATGTCTGTTTTTTTATTAGAAAAAGGAAGTCCAGGCATCATGTGGTAATTAATTTTAAATCCGAGATCTTTTAAAATTGCTGTTGTTTTTATTGAATCTTCTATAGTGTGCCCTCTTTTAATGAAATCTAAAGTTCTGTTGGAGGTTGTTTGAACCCCCAATTCTATTCTTGTGCAACCGAATCTCAATAGTTCGTTTGCGTGTTCTAAAGTGGCATAATCTGGTCTTGTTTCTATTGTTAAACCAACACATTTTGTGTTTGAATTTTCATTCAGTTTTTGTTCTTTTTCTAGATTTGAGGGGTTTTTGGTTTTTAGTGCTAAGAGTTTTTTATGAATTCTTTTCTTTCTTTCTTTGTCGTTGATGTCATGCGGAAGTTCAAAGAATTTTTTGAATTTTATTATATCTAATTTGTTGTTTTTGAAAAATAATTTGGAAAAATCATTTATGGCTTTAAAGGAATAAATAATGAAATTTTCTTTGTATTTTTTTGGAAAACTGGGGAAAGTGCCACCCATAACTATTAGTTCTATTTTTTCAAAATTATGGCCTAATACAGCATATTGTTCAAGTCTATTCATAACTTGTAGGTAAGGGTCAAAGAGATTTCTTATTCCACGCATTGTTGCTGGTTCTTTTCCAGTATAACTTTGAGGGATATCTCCAAAAAAAGAATTTGGCCCTCCAGGACACATTATACATTTACCATGAGGACATTTGAATGGTTTTGTCATTATTGCTACAACTGCAACTCCACTGATTGTTCTTACTGGTTTTGTCTGTAGCTGTTTTATTTTTGGAAGATCTTTGGGTTCTGTGTTTAGTAGGATTTCTATATCTGTTGGAATTTTTTTTAATTTATATTTAGAGCATAATTTAATTTTAAGTTTAGATATTTGCTCTTTGTTGAGCTTTTTTTCTTTTATTATGTTGATAATTTCTTGGTAAAATTCTTTCATTGTGCTTAAAATCCAAGTAAGTAATAAGTAGGCCAGTTTTTATGGAAGAAAATTTGATGATATACATAATAATTTTCTTTTCATAGCCTCCCTTACGAAGCGTAAATCCATAAAAACAATAAGTAGGCCATCTTACTTATTACTTACAAATCAATAAAGGGTTTATAAATATTTAGAATAAATTCAGAACAAACTTATTTTTTACTAATTTTTTCTTTTATTTTTTTTAGAAATCTTTTTCCGTGTTTTCCTAAGTGTGTTCCTGCTTTATCAATTAGTTCTTTACTTTTCTGTAATCTTTGTTGCATTGCTGCGCCATAATAACCCATCACAGATTCAACATCTTCAATTTTGTTGTGGTATTTCTCTATAAAAGCAAGGTGAGTTAAGTCTGTTTTTTTTGGTTCTGGAACTATTTCATTAGGGATTCCTATAGTAATTATTGCTTGAGGTCTTGCGTTTTTTGGAATTGAAACTGCTTTTCTTACCATATTCTCCTCAAAAGCACCAACCCAACATGCTCCTAGCTCTAAATCATGTGCTGTTAATAACATGTTTTGCATTGCAGCTGCACAATTTTGAACAGTATAGAGTCTTTCACCTCTAAGGCCATAGAATTGTTTTGCAACTTCACTTACGCCACAAATCACTATATGTACTGGTGCAGTTGCCATCCAATCTTGTTGTAGACATGCGTCTGCTAATTGTTTTCTTGTTTCTTTATCTTTTACAATAATAAATCTCCAGTTTTGTAGGTTTCCAGAAGAAGGGGCCATTGCTCCAGCTTCGATGATTATTCCTATTTTTTCTTTAGGTACTTCTAGGTCAAGATATCTTCTAATAGAACGTCTCCCTTTTATGCACTCTAGTAAGTCCACTTTGTTCACACTCTTTTGAAATTCTTTAAGCTTAAAACTTTTTTCAAAACATGGAGTGTTTTGTTCAAAAGTTAAAAAGACGCTTAAAGTCGCCTTTAAGGTTTTTCCTTCAAAAGTTTTAAATATCTACTAATATTTATATTTATTGATAATTATGTTATATAAAGAGCTTGTTGAAGTATATGAAAAAATTAGTGGAACAACTAAAAGGTTAGAAAAAACTTATTTTGTTTCTGAATTAATTAAGAAAACTTCTATTGATGAATTGGCTATGGCTTTGTTGTTATTAAGGGGGGAATTATATCCTAATTGGAATAAAAATGAATTAGGGGTTGCTTCTAGACTCGTGCTTAAAGCGATTAACGTAGCTACTGGGATAAGTGTAAAGAAAATAGAAGATGAATGGAGAAAAACAGGTGATTTGGGTGAATGTGCTAAGAATCTTATCTCTGAAAAAAAACAAGTAACCTTGTTTTCGCAATCTCTTGATGTCGAAAAAGTGTTTAATGACTTAAGAAAATTAACAACTATAAATGGAAATGGTGCGGTAGATCATAAAGTTAAAATTATTTCTGGTTTATTGAGTAGCGCAAGCCCAGATGAAGCAAGATATATTGTGAGAACAGTGCTAGAGGATTTGCGTGTTGGTGTTGGCGAAGGTACAATAAGAGATGCAGTAGTCTGGAGTTGTTTTCCTCCAATCGCAGGCATTTTTTTTAAGTGTCAAAAATGCGATAAATTTGTTCCTAATGCAGATAAATGTGTTGAGTGTGGAGAATCTATCGATAATAAATTTTCAAATGAGATTAATAGATTAGATAAAGGAAATAAAGTCTTAAAAGTTGAAAAATTAAAAGATTTGGTTGATATCCAAAAATATGATTTTATTGTTTGTGAAACGGATGTGTTGGCAAGAGGGTGTTATAATTACCTTATTGAAATTGTGCAGTCAGCGTATGATATGAAAAATGATTTTTCTGAAGTAGCAGTTATAACAAGAAAAAAAGGGATCAAAGGTTTACTTGCTGTTGAAATGGAAGCAGGAAAACCAATAAAAGTGATGCTTTATCAGAAATCTAAAGGAATTACAGATGCTTTTGAAACTGTTGGATTGCCTGCTGCGATTGAATATAAATACGATGGATTTAGGATACAAATCCATAAATCTAAATCAGGAATTAAGATATTCACAAGAAGATTAGATGATGTTACAACCCAATTTCCAGATATTGTTAAAGTTGTTAAGAAAAATATTTCTGGAAATTCTTTTATAATTGATGCAGAAGTCGTTGGGTATGATAAGAAAACTAAAAAATATCTTCCATTTCAAGGAATTTCTCAGAGGATAAAGAGAAAATATGATATTGATAAGATGTGCGATGAACTTCCTGTTGAGTTGAATACTTTTGATATTGTGTTTTATGATGGGAAAAACTTGTTGAAAGAACCATTCAGTAAGCGAAGAGAAGTGCTTGTTAAAGCTGTGAAAGAAGAGAAATATAAAGTTGTGCCTGCAAAACAATTGATTACTAAAAGTGTAAAAGAGGCTGAGAAGTTTTATGAAGAGTCGCTTTCTGCAGGAGAAGAAGGAATTATGGTTAAAAAACTAGATGCACCATATAAACCAGGGTCTAGGGTAGGTTATGGGGTTAAAGTTAAACCTGTGATGGAAACACTCGATTTAGTGATTATTGGAGCTGAATGGGGAAAAGGCAAAAGAAAAGGGTGGTTGAGCAGTTTTGAGATTGCCTGCGTAGATGAAGAAGGAAAATTATATGGGGTTGGTAAAGTGGGTACTGGAATTAAAGAATTAGAAACAGATGGAATGGTTGGAGCTACATTTAATCAATTGACTAAACTTCTTAAACCTTTGATAACTGCTGAAAAAGGCACTAAAGTTGTATTGAAACCAACTCTTGTTGTGGAAGTTAATTATGAAGAAATACAAAAAAGTCCTACTTATGGCAGTGGATATGCGTTGAGATTTCCAAGAATGATTCAAATAAGAGAAGATAAACCTATAATTGAAGCTAGTACGTTGGGTTTGATAGAAGAATTATATTCTAGTCAGAGATAATTATTTGTTTATTCCCCTTTGAATACATCAAGGTTTAAAGAATATAAATAATCTATAATATTTTTTTGATCTTTCTTTAGTCTATTGTAATCTTGCATACCTTCTAAGAAATATTGTTTATTCAATTCTTTGTGAGTTGAAAGGGCTATAATATCAAATATATCTGCATATAATCTTATTTTTGCAATAGCTTTTTGGGATTCTTTAGGATCTAAGTTAAATTGATTAATAATGTGGTCTTTTTTTAAATCATTTATTGAATTTTGTAAACTATCTAGTTTTGTGTTTTTTGGATTTTTCAGATTATAATTTTCCATAAAACGTTTAGATCTTAAGAATTTGTGTAATAATAAGTCTTCTGTTGGAGTTACTCTTAAGGTATTTCCTTCGAAATTTACTGTTTGGGCGTTTGAGTTTTCTCTTTCTGTAACTTTTTGAAGCCAAGGATAAGAGCGTTGACTCTTTCTAGGGTATTGAAGAATTATAATGTCATTTTTATCTTCTAATTGAATGTCATAAGTTGCCCTTTTCTTTTTAGTGCTTTGTTTGTATCCTTTACTTAATAATTCTTCTAAACCCATCATGATTGATTCTTGGAATTCTCCTAAAGATAATTTTTGAATACCATTTGTATCTATATCTGAACTTGTTCTGTGAAGATTTTTAGGTAGAAAAAAATGTGTGCTCATACCTCCACAAAAATATTGGTCCTTTTTTTGACATTTAGAAATGGCAGAGTAAACATCCTTAACTATCTGATCTTCTAATGTATGTAAATATTTTTTATTCATTTGAATTTCTTTAGATCTTATATTGTTCATAGTTGGTTTTCTCCTATATAAATGTTTCTATTTTGTTACTACCTTTAAGTGTCAAATATTATCTAAAGATATTTGAAGATTATTTGAATAATTAAAGAAGTGTTATGAATTGCTTTTAGTTTTTAATTGTTTTCTTTTGTTCTTGTTGGTTTGTGTTTCCTTTAATGTTTTCAAAAATGGAACATTGTTTCAAAAATGGAAAACTATATATATGAGGGATGTTTTTCTTTTTGTATGCATGACGAAAACTTGTTGGGGAATTTATTTGACACCAAGTCTTTGAAGATATTAAGGTTATTTCTCGACGACAAAGATAAAGAGTTTTATTTGAGGGAAATTTCTAAAAAAGTAAATGTTCCTGTAGCTACAACTTTTAGAATAGTAAAAAGATTAGTGGAACTCAGGGTTGTTGAGTTATTAATGATCAAGAAGTTTAAGCTGTATAAATTGGCCGATAATGATAATACTATATTTTTAGAGGGGGTGCTGAAAGAAAAGAAAAGGGCGCTTGAAGAGTTTGTTAATTCAGCTAAGAATATTGATTCTATCGACGAGATAATCTTGCACGGGAAGGAAACTGAAAAGCGTGCAAGTGTGTTGCTTATTGGTGAAAATATTGATGCTGGAGAAGTAAAAAGGTTGTGTGCAGAGATAAAAGAAAAATATAATTTTGTTGTTTCTATACTTTCTTTGGGCAGAGATCAGTTTGAACAGATGAAGGGAATGGAGTTATTTCCTAAAGTAAAAAAGAGCCTTTATCGTCGATAAAAATAGATTTTTTAAGTTTATTTTAGATTAATATACACTTAAATATATATTCTACAGAATAAAAACATTTATATATTAGTTTCGCCACTAATAAGAAATAAATAAAACCGAGTTTTTTGGTAGAAAACTCACATCTTTTAACGTTCTGGTGGAAATGAAGAGTTAATCAGTCTTATTTCCGTGAAACAAGCTTTGTCTGGGTTTGAATTACTTGTTGGTAGCAAGTAACGCACTTGTTCTTAATAGTTGGAGTATCATTACTCTAATATAAATATTATGTAAGGGGGATATTCATATTCCTAAATATATGATAGAGGATATAGATAAAACAAAAAAAAATAACAAAAAAAATAACAAAAGGGGGTTTAAACACACAAAATGGAGGAAATAATACAAAACGCAGTTGACAACACAGACAGTAAACAATTTGAAGGGATTAAAGTGCATCAAGCAAATATTAAAGTTATAGGAGTGGGTGGAGCAGGTAATAATATGGTTTCTTGGCTATATAAAAAAGGAATCAAGGGAGCAGAAATTATTGCATGTAATACTGATCAACAACACTTAGATGTTTCTGAGGCAGATAGAAAATACTTAATTGGTAGGGAGAGCACCAGAGGTCTTGGAGCAGGAGGATATCCAGCTAAAGGTACTGATGCAGCTCAAGAAAGTATGCAAGAAATTAAAGATTCTTTGAAAGGATCTGATATGGTATTTGTTTGCGCAGGAATGGGTGGCGGAACTGGAACAGGTGCTGCACCAGTTGTAGCAGGTGTTGCTAGAGATACTAATTCAATAGTTATTGGAACAGTTACAATGCCTTTCAAAGTTGAAAGGGCTAGAGTAGATAAAGCTGAATTTGGTTTACAACAGTTAAGGCAAGTTGCAGATACAGTCATTGTTATTGATAACAATAGACTTGTTGAAATAGCAGGTAATTTACCAATACAACAAGCATTTGCAGTAGCAAACGAATTAATTTCAACTATGATTAAAGGAATTGTTGAAACTATTGCTGTACCAAGTTTAGTTAATTTGGATTATGCAGATGTAAGGGCAATTATGAAAGATGGTGGTGTTGCAGCCATTGGTGTGGGTGCATCAGACACAACCAACAAAGTTGAAGAAGCTGTAAAAGGCGCATTAACAAACCCCCTATTAGATATAAGTTACAAGGGAGCTAGTGGCGCATTAATCCATGTATGCGGTGGACCAGATTTAACTCTGGATGAAATCAGCGAAATTGGAGAATTAGTGACAGAAAGCCTAGATGAAGACGCAAATGTCATTTGGGGAGCAAGAATCGATGAAGATATGAAGGGAAAAGTTACTGTGATGACTATCATTACAGGAGTAAAATCCCCATGGATTCTTGGTAAAATGGATGCTAAAGCTCAAGCTGCTGAAACAGCTACCTTGATGAATGAAGAGTTAGGTATAAAAATCATGGATAGATGATCACCAATGAT
The DNA here is from genome assembly GCA_964630685.1 of uncultured Methanosarcinales archaeon. GTDB lineage: Archaea > Nanobdellota > Nanobdellia > Woesearchaeales > BS150m-G63 > BS150m-G63. The sequence goes on from CAZVVW010000006.1 coordinate 37,258, forward strand.
TAGGTGAGGCCTTTCTTGCCTTCATTTTTTTACCACCCCCAACGTTAAATTAGTGAAGGCATTTATTATCCCCTTCGGGGGATTTATTTTTTTATTTTTATGGTTTTTATAGGGAACAAGCAGGAAAACAAGTTTTCTGCTAGCGAACGAATTTGAAAACAAATTCATTCGAAAGAGGTGACTTATAGGGGAACTATCAGAAAGTAAATTTTCTGAAGGCAAGTAAATCTTAACAGATTAGTTTGCAAAGAGGTGAACTTTTTTTCTTTTTTTTCTTTTTATTTTATTTTAATTTTATTTTAATTTTATTTTTTCTTTAATTTCTAGTTAATTTTATAAAGAAAACATTGTTTTCTTGGTTTTATGTTATACTTTATAGGAATTGGATTAAATGATGAGAAAGATATTAGTGTTAAGGGGTTAGAAGCTGTTAAGAGTGCTGATGTAGTTTATTTAGAGAGTTATACATCTAAATTAGCTTGTTCTGTTGAGAAGTTGGAAGAGTTTTATGGGAAAAAGATTATTTTGGCTGATCGTGAGTTAGTTGAGCAGAAGGCTGATGAAACTATCTTAAAATACGCTAAAGAGAAAGATGTTGTCTTTTTAGTGATAGGAGATGTTTTTGGTGCTACAACCCATATTGATTTGATGATGAGGGCTCGAAAAAAAGGTATCAATGTTAAAGTGATTCATAATGCTTCTATTTTGAGTGCAATTGGTGTTGTAGGTCTTGAGCTGTATAAATACGGTAAAGTGACTTCAATACCTTTTGAGAATAAAGATGTTAAGGCACCTGTTGAGGTTGTTGAGGAAAATAAGAAAAATGGATTACATAGCTTGGTTTTATTGGATTTAAGACCTGAACAAGATAAATTTATGAATATAAATCAAGCTTTAGATTTTTTAGTGAAAAAAGGGTTGGATAGTGAATTAACTGTTGTTGGTTGTGCTGGAATAGGTTCAGATGAGTCAGAAATCAAGTTTGGCAAAATAAAAGAGATTATTTCTGTTGAATTTACTAAATTTCCTCAGTGTTTGATTATTCCGGGGAATTTGCATTTCATGGAAGAAGAAGCTTTGGCGTTTTATAAACAATAGTTTTAAATATTACATTTTAATTCTTGATATTCACAACGTATAGCCCCATAGTGTAGCGGCCAATCATCCGGGATTTTGGTGAAATGGGTGAGAAATTATCCTTTCGAAAATGTCCCGGGACCTCGGTTCAAATCCGAGTGGGGCTATTTTTATTCTTTTTTATTCTTATTTTATTTTTATTTATGTTTAAGTTTTCTTTTCTTCTTTAATTAAGAATTAAAAACCTTCCAAGAAGTAGCGTCTTTAGACATTTGAGAACGGTAATTTCTAGTTAGATTAATTAAAGCAGAATAATCTCGATGGACGTAATGCTGAATAGCATGAGTTAGACCATTAATTTCTCTAGAACAAAAAGGATTGTCAACTTGGGCAGGATCTCCCATTATGATTCCTTTACAACCTTCTCCAAGTCTTTGAATGATTGTTTTGACTTCATAAGGGGTTAGATTTTGAGCTTCATCAATTAAAACAAGAGAATCCCTGAAAGACCTTCCCCTCATATAGCCAGAATAAGTCATTTCAATCACTTCTGTATTTGAAGGGAGGTGTCCATATTGATTGATATTCATGTTATTTATACCGTCTTCTCTTGGTGCGCCGAAATCGTTAGTGAATTTAGGATGTTTTAACATTTCTTCAAAAGGAAATAGATTATCAAGAGAGGATTCTCGATGGGCATCAATATAAGGGGCTAAGTGAGGTTTTAATTTTTCATACAAAGAACCAGGCAAAAATCCAACATCTCTACGTTTTCCACCCATTATTTCATTTGGTTTTAATAATATAATCTGCTTGAAAAATCCACCTTTTCCCTTTTTATCTATATCCCTCAATTCTCTTACTGATTTTTCATACCATATCACTTGATCTACTGCAGCGACATAACTCAACAGGGTTTTACCTGAACCTTGAGAGCCACATAATATGAAAAGAGACACATCTGGATTTAGAAGTCCATATTGAAAAGCAAGATATTGTTCCATATCTCTTGGTTTTATACCTAAAATCTCTCCCATGTGGTGATTACCTATTCTTAATTTTTTGCTATGTTCTTGAGGGGATAACAATTCTACAAGTCCATTTTTTTTATCTATAATTTCTCCTGAATTATTTTTAATGAAATCTGCAGAAACTTTTGCATATTCATAATCTTTATGACCCATAAAACGAATAAATTGATTAACAAATAAATCTCTTTCAAGAATTTCTATAGCATCTTCTAAAGATATCAATCCTTCTTGGGAATAAAGTTCAGATTGTAATTCCTCATTTCCCATAATAATTCCTTCATTAATTATATCTTCACTAACTTGTAAAAATTGAGGATCTTCAATATGAATTCCATATCCCCTAAGTTTAATGTGATTTTTAGCGTTATTTGTGATGAATACTGGTTTATTTGTAAATCCCCAATTTTCATTGATTTTTTCTTCTAATTTATTCATAGAAGTTCCACTATTTGCGTTATAATGGGTGGGTTCTGGAACGCCTTCTTGAGAGTGATCATCGATGATTGCAATATCTAATCCTTGTAAAACTCTGTAGGTCGTGATTCCTTTAGTGGAATCTATTTTTTCTTTATTTGCTTTTTTAAGAAATTTGAGCACATTTTCTGCCCCCTCATTATAATTTTCTTTGGGATTGTCTAAAGATTCTATAAAATCTATAGGTATTACTACTAGATTTTTTTGATCTTTTTCATTACGTTCAAATTGCTTGAAAATTTCAGCGCCTCCAAGATTATACACATCTGTAAAAGGAACAAATACTTCATGATATTTTGTTTTTGTAGTCATTTTAGATTAAATGCCTCTTTAATATTTTTGTAGTCATTAGTTAGAATATTATAATTACCCATTAATGCTCCCCTATCATTAATATTTTGATAAAGTTTTAATCCATCTCTTCTGAGGATATCTACATGATTTCTTCTTCTAGGAGATATTTCTTCTTTTAAAATTTTTTTAAGTAAACCACTAGTGCTTAATCTAGTTCTTTCTCTAGAAATATATTTTTGAATTATAGGATCTAAAATAGATTGAAATTTGCAAAGCGCAACATAACTTCCTTTATCCTTACAAGAAGCAATTACATAGTCTAGACTGTTATATACCGATTTCACTTCTTGAAATTCTCTTTCTTGCAAAGAACCAGATTGAGATTTAAATTTAAATAACCCATCTAAAACACTATAGCCAACTACTGTGCCTAATTCGTCTTGATTGTAAATATAATGAGACAGAACATCAAATAAAGTGTACAATTGAACTTGTTTATAATCTCTTTTTTTAGTCATTAATTTTACCCTTCTATTACTAATACGCTTTTATTATTCACCTCCCCTTTATATTTTTGAGTTATTATATTATTTAATGTTTTCTATACTGGAGTTGTTAATTAATGGGGTGTTATGTTCTGTTAATCCGAAAACTTTAAAAGGGCATGATTTTTTTATAAAGAAATCAAGAGATGAAACGGTTCAAATGGGCTTTTTCATGCTGGAGATAAGATGATAATTATTTCTCACATATCTTGATTAAATAGAAAATAAATACAACTTTATATGGTTGTTTGGAGGAAATTAGAATGGCCCGTATGCATTCAAGAGATAAAGGAAAAAGTGGTAGTAGTAGACCTGCTACTAGAGAAAAAAAAGAGTGGGTGAGATATAAATCAAAAGAAGTTGAGCTTTTAATTTTAAAGTTAGCTAAAGATGGAAACAAAGCATCTAGAATAGGACTTATTTTAAGAGATTCTTATGGAATTCCTAGTGTAAAAGACATCATTGGAAAAGGAATTTCTCAAGTTTTAAAAGAATATGATTTATTGGGTGAACTTCCAGAAGATTTACTTAATCTAATTAAAAGATCTGTTAATTTAAAAAAACATTTTGAAGAAAATAGGCAAGATATGACTGCTAAAAGAGGATCACAGCTTACAGATTCAAAGATTAATAGGCTTATTAAATACTACAAGAGAACTGGTGTTTTATCTAAAGATTGGAAATATGATGAAAATAGATTTAAGTTGATTGCAGAGTAATTGCAGAGTAATCATATGGATAAGTATGCTAAGTTTAAGAAGAGCTTTGAAGAAGCTGTAAAGTGGTTTAAACGTATCGATAAGAAAGAAGTGATACGTGTAGTTTCTCACTTGGATGCAGATGGGATTAGCGCTTGTGCTGTTATATTGAATGCATTGGATAATGAAAACAGGCGTTATTCTATTTCTATTATTAGACAATTGGGAGATGAAAATCTACATGAATATTCTAGAGAAGAATACAAACATTTTATTTTTACAGATTTAGGTTCTGGGAAAATAAATTCTATGAATAGGATATTAAAAGATAAATCTATTTTAGTGTTAGATCACCACAAGCCAGAAAAAGTTGAAGCAGATAATGTAACACATATTAATCCAAATTTATTTGGAATTGAAGGTGGGACAGAGATATCTGGAGCAGGAGTTGCTTACTTTTTTTCTAGAAAACTTAATGGTAAGAATAAATCTTTAGCACATCTTGGGATAATTGGTGCTATTGGAGACATTCAAGATGAGAATGGATTTTCTAGTTTAAATTTAGAAATTTTGGATGATGCTGTTAATGCTAAAAAACTTGAAGTGATTGAGAATGGACTTAAATTTTTTGGAAAACAAACACGCCCACTTTTTAGAATTCTTCAATATACTGATAATCCTTATATTCCGGATATTAGTGGTTCAATGGGGGGAGCTATCCAGTTCCTAAGGCATGTGGTTGGAATTGATGACAAAAGAGTAGAAAGAGTAAAAATGAAAGATTTAGATAAAGATCAAATGGAAAGATTGCGTGCAGGAATAATCATGAAAAGGTCTGACCAAGAGGATCCTGAAGATATTTTTTCTAATTCTTATCTTTTAGTTGATGAAAAAGAAGGGTCTCCTTTGAAAGATGTAAAAGAGTTTTCAACTTTACTTAACGCATGCGGACGATTGGAAAGAGCTTCTTTAGGGATTGGTGTTTGTTTAGGGGATAAAAAATCAAAAGAATCTGCTATGAAAAGTATGAAAAATTATAGAAAAGAAATTGCTATATCTTTGGATTGGTATCATAGTAATAAAAATTCTGCTGGCGTTTTTAATGGTGATGGATTTACAATTATAAACGCTAAAGATAATATTCTTGCAAGTGTTGCAGGGACAATGGCAAGTATATTATCAAAATCAAATGAATTTGAAGATGGGCATTATATTCTTTCTATGGCTCAAATGTTGGATGAGAATACTAAGGCATCAATGAGGGTTGCTGGACGTAATATTAGTGAAGATGTTGATTTGCGTGTAATCATAAAAAAAATAGCTAAACAAGTAGAGGGAGAAGCAGGTGGACATAAACACGCCGCAGGTGCGCTGTTTTTAACAGAGCAAGAAGATAAGTTCATAGATATTGCAAAATCAATATTGGCTAAACATGCTATTGAAGAAAAATTAGTTGAGAATTGATTGTATTAGTAAAGAGGTTCTTACAAAGTGCTTTTAATGTTATCAATGTATTCTGCTACTTTTTCGCCTTTTTTGGTTAGTGTAAGAACTTTTAATCTTCCTTGTTTATTGAAATTAACCAATCCAGCTCTTTCCATTTCTTGAAGGATCTTAACAACATGAGAATAAGTACAATCAATTTTCTTAGCTAGAGATGAAGCATAAGTGCCATCTTTAGAGTTCTTTAAAGTCACCAACATCATTGCTGGTTTTTCTCTAAAAAATACATTGAAAATTTTTTTTTTGTTCATTAAAACCCCCAGTATCTAATCTATTATATGTTTTAAATCATAAGGTTGTTTAAAGTTATTTAAATATTGCTATTTTTCATTATACATATTAGAGTATATAGTTGTATATTTTGTGGTATATATTTGTTTCTGAAAGATTTTTGAATATTTTCACATAAGTTTTATTAAGTGGTTGTTTTTTTGATTAAGTATGAAACCTAGCGAAATTTTATTTCCTTATTCACAAATAAGACCAATCCAAAAAGAGATGTTGGAGGATGTGGGTAAAGCAATTGATGGTGGAAAAAGAGTATTGATGCACGCTCCAACAGGTATTGGAAAAACTATTTCTGTGCTAGGTCCTGCTTTATTTCATGCTTTAAAGAAAAATAAGACTGTAGTGTTTCTCACTTCAAGGCATACCCAACATATTGTTGCAATGGATGCTCTGAAAGATATCAAAAAAAAGTATGACAATAAATTTTCAGTTGCAGATATAATTGGAAAAAAATGGATGTGTGCAGTTCAAGGAATAGATAAGTTTCCATCACATGAATTTGGAGAGTTTTGTAAATTGCAAAGAGAAGAAGGCAAATGCGAATTTTATTCTAAAACTATTCAAAAAAGAAATTTGACTGTTAAAGCTAAAAAAATAATTCAGGAATTTGAATTTATGTATCCTTCTCATTCAGAAGATTTAGTTAAAGGCTGTATTAACGAAAAATTATGCCCTTATGAGATTACTTTGGCTTTGTGTAATAAAGCAAGAGTGATTGTTGCAGATTATTTTTATTTATTTAACCCTTCTATTTGTTTAAATTTTTTGAATAGGGTAGGGAAAGAATTAGAAGATTTGATAGTAATTGTAGATGAGGGTCATAATTTGCCAGATAGAGTTAGGGATTTGTTGACTCTTAAATTATCTAATTTTACAATAAGTAGGGCAATTAAAGAAGCAAGAGAAAATGGATATAATGAAGCAAAAGAATTATTACAAAAAATAAATAATGTGTTGGAGGAATTTGTTGGTGGATTAGATTTTGGTGGAGAAATTCTTGTTAATAAAGTAGATTTTGTTCAAAGAATTGGAGAAATAAAAGAATATGATTTATTGGTTGAGCAATTGGATATTATGGGTGATGATATTAGAAAAGAAAAAAGGCAAAGTTATATTGGTTCTGTCGCTAATTTCTTGGATGGGTGGCTCGGATTAGATTTGGGTTATGTAAGAATATTATCAAAAAGACAATATAAAGGTGCTCCACTTATAACTTTAAGTTATCGTTGTTTAGATCCTTCTTTAGTGACTTCAGATGTTTTTGATGAGGTATATTCTTTGATAATTATGAGCGGTACATTGACGCCAATTTCTTTGTATAAAGATGTGTTGTGTTTTCCAAAAGATTCTGTTGAAAAGAGTTATGGTAACCCTTTTCCTGAAAAAAATAGACTTAATTTAATTGTACCAAAAACCACAACTAAATATTCTGCTAGGAGTGAGGATCAATTTAAAGAGATTGGAAGAATTGGGGCTGAAATTACTAATAATATTCCAGGTAATTCTATTATCTTTTTTCCTAGTTATGGATTAATGCATTCTGTTTATCATTATTTTAGTGAAATGAGTGATAAGAAAATTGTGATTGAGAAAAAAGGAGCCAATAAAGAAGAGAAAAAAGGATTGTTAAAACAATTTGAAGAACACAAGGAAAAGGGAATGGTATTTTTAGGGATTACTTCAGGTTCATTTGGAGAGGGAATTGATTTGCCCGGAGATCTTTTGAAAGGAGTAGTTGTTGTTGGAATTCCTTTGCAACCACCTGATTTAGAAACTAAAGAATTAATTAAGTATTATGATAAAAGATTTGATAAGGGGTGGGATTATGGCTATGTTTTGCCTGCTATAACTAAGGTTTTACAGAATGCAGGAAGATGCATTAGATCTGAAAAAGATAAAGGGGTTGTGGTGTTTTTGGATGAAAGATATGCTTGGAATCACTATCTTAGATGTTTTCCAGGTGATTGGGATGTTAAAATTAGCAAAGAATATGTTGGTGAGATAAAGAATTTTTTTGAGTGAGATATTGCTTTGTTCTCCCTGTGTGATAGTAATAAAGCAAAGGTTTTTATACTAAATATGTGGGTTTTAATGTATGGTTAGTGCAATCGTATTGGCTGGTGGACCCGTAAAAGATGCTCCAAATCTTAAATTAGCTAGGTGGTACTATAAAAAAGTTTATGGAGAAACTTATTTCTGGGGAAAATATAAACCTTTGAAACAAATTAAATTGAGAGTTGGAGATGAAATTCAAAAGGTTCCTATGGTTAGTGCTGTTATTGAAAGTATTGCAAAGGTTGAGTCTATTGATGATTTAGTTGTGATAGGCGAAAAAGAAAGATTAGAAACAATGCTTGGCGATAAAGATTATGGTATGCCTGTAAAATATGTTCAACAAGTAGGTAGTTTAGTTAAGAATGGGGTTGAAGGGTATCAACATTCAAAAGCAAAAAAGAATGGAGAGGGGGCTTTATTCCTTCCTTGTGATATTCCTAAAGCATCACCTGAAGATTATGATAAATTTGTTAATCAATGCACTCCTTTAATGGATAATTATGATACTTTTTATGCAATAATTGGTAAAGAGAATATGCAAGGCAAGTCTAAAATATTTAATAGGCCTTATTTTTGGATGATTGATGATGTTTTTAATAAAAGGGGACTGATAAGAAGAGGGTTTAGATTGTCAAACATGGCTTATGCAAATCCTGAAGAAATTAAACATATTAATAATATTGATTTGATTTATTCTTTAAGAAAAATGAAGGACCCTGTAAATGTTTTCCGTGCTGCGAAAGATGCATTTCCTGAAGTTATAAAATATTTCAAAAAGACCTTAACTGTTTCTGATGTTAATAATAAAGCTTCTGAGTTTTTGGAAACTAGGTTTAAACTCATAGAAGTAGATAGTGAAGCAACTTGTATAGATATAGATTCAGAGGAAGATTCTAATGATCTGGATTATTGGTTAGGTAAAAAAGAGGGGGAAACAGAAAATATTGATTCTTCTTGTAAAAAACGAATTTTTAAGAGTAAATTAAGTAAGGATATTTCTTATAACAAAAAGATTTTTGATCGTAAAAACCCAGTTTAGTATACCTTTTCGTATACTAAAACACAACATTTATATACTAGTTCTGTTTAATAGGAAATAGTAGAAGATATCGGCTCCTCGCTGACTTTCTTCTCTCCACCACCCCCTCAAGAATCTCGAGGAGCCTTTTTTCTCTTTTTCTCTATTTTTTTGTTATTTTTCTTTATTTTTAGTAAATTTTATAAGGTAAAATTGATTAATGTGTGTTAAATCTGTGCTGTTTTAAAATGGAGCTAGATAAACTGAAAAAAGAGCAATCTAAACTTGCTAAGAAAGTGGTTCTAAAAGATGAATTTAGCGAGCTAAAACTGATTGGTGGTTGTGATCAAACTTTTATTGGCAATAAGGTTATTTCTTGTGTGGTTGTGCTTGATTATGAGAGTTTAGAGGTTGTTGAAACAGCTTCTGCTGTAGTCAAAGCTGTAGTGCCTTATGTTGCTGGTTTTTTAGGATATCGAGAAGGGCCTGCTATTGTTGAGGCTTTTAATAAGTTAAATGTGAAACCAGATGTTTTATTATGTGATTTTAATGGGATTTTACATCCAAGATTATTTGGAGCTGCATCTCAGGTTGGGTTGATGTTAGATGTTCCTACTATTGGTGTTGCTAAGAGTTTAAGTTACGGAAGTATAATGGGTGAAAAAATAATTGTTGGCATTAAACATGTTGGAGCCAAAGTGATTAGTAGAGAATATTCACGACCGATTTATGTTTCACCAGGACATAAAATCTGTTTAAAGAGTGCTGTTGAGATTGTTAAGAAGTGTTTAAAGTATCCACACAAACTTCCAGAACCAATACACTATGCTCATAAATATGCTAAGAAATTACAAAAAGAAGAATAAAAATGATTATTTTGCTTTACCTATTACTTCTCCTGTTTTAGTGTGGATTAATTCACTTCCAGATACTGAGTAAGTTACTTTTATTGGGTGCTTAAATCTTTGATCTATAGCTAAATCAGGGATATCTATTGCGAATACTGTTTTTGATCCCATTATCATTAGGGTATCAGAGTTATTTGTTCCATTACACTCGATATTGGAGATAGTTATATCCTCACCTAAATTGTTTGTTAGTTCTACTTGTAGATGGGTTGTGTTTAATACGAAATCACAACTAAAACCAGATATTGTGCAGGTTTCTGGTAAGAATCTAGAAGGATTTAACATGCCGAAATAAACTAAAGATGAGATAACAATAAGAACAACTAACAATGCCCAGCCATAGTTCATTAAGAATTCCATGGCTGCTTGCGCTCTTTTGGGAATTCTCGAGGAGTTTCCTCGCTTTGCTCGTAAACCCATTAGAAATTCCATAGCAGTTCTACTCTTTTTGTGTGTTTTCATTATGCCTCTTTTTGATATCTATTTTGGATTATATATTTACTTATATAAAAACTTTTTGTTTGAAAAATAAAGAAGGATAGAGAAAATTAAAAACAATAAGATTAAAAAATTCGTTTTGATACTTTTTAAATTTGTGTAAAGATGAGCTCATTTAAAAATTAATTATCTTAGAAATATAAAAAAAGAAAAAATAAATAAATAAGCTGTTAAGCTTATTCTATTTTAGTTATTAACTGACCTAAATCTGTGTGGGTTAATCCGTCCATTCCTTTTTTGTATGAAATAGATATATCTTTTTTATATCTAGCTCCGCTTGAAAGACCATGGTTAGAACTTGTACAAATTAATTTCACATCTTCAGAGTCTGTTAAAGTGAAATTGGAAGCGCTAGGTCCACATTGAGTTCCATCACAGGTCCAATTTGCTGCAAAACTACAATTAGTGTCGCTTGCAATTGTAACTGCAAAGTTCTCTAAATCTTGACCCATTCCATTTTGTATAACTAAAGTTATATTTGATTCATCAACTTTGAAGTCTACACAACTCATACCAGGCACTAATGTACAACTTTCTGGCAAAAATCTACTTGGATTTAGCACTCCAAAGTAAGCTAATGCTGAAATTGCGATTAGAACAACTAAAATGGCCCAGCCGTAAGTCATTAGAAACTCCATTGCTGCTTGTGCTTTCTTTGATTTCATTTTGGTGAAATCAAAGGGCTTTGAGATGTTATTCTCATTGTTTTTTTTCATTTTGTTTTACCTCATTTATTCAATTTTAGTTATTAATTGTCCTGTTTCTGTGTGGGTGATTCCTGCAGACGAATTAAAATAGATTACAATATCTTCTTTTAATCTTTGTCCACTTTTACCACTTAAATCATTACAGGTTATTGAGAATGTTTGTTTATCTGCGTCGTTGAATGTTCCTAATGAACTATTTTCTGTGCAGGCGTAACCAGTCATATTAACTCTGAAAGTGTTTAAATCTTGACCCATTCCATTTTGTATAACTAATGTTGTTAAATTAGTTGTGCTATCTGCTTTGAAGTCTACACAACTCATACCAGGCACTAATGTACAACTTTCTGGCAAAAATCTACTTGGATTTAGCACTCCAAAGTAAGCTAATGCTGAAATTGCGATTAGAACAACTAAAATGGCCCAGCCGTAAGTCATTAGAAACTCCATTGCTGCTTGTGCTCTTTTTTTCAAAATAATCACCTCGTTTAATTATAAAATCATAGTTTATTTAATTTATCTTTTGCCAATATATAAATTTAACTATTTTTAAATGATATTATAATTAGATTATTACTACTGTAAAGAGAATAACAAACTATAAAAACAAAGTTAATAGTAATAATCAAGATGACTAAAAAAAAGGGAAAGAAAGGGCAGATTGCTGTAGAATATATGATTGTGATGGGTGTTATATTGATTGCATTAAGCCCCTTTGTATATAAAGAAGTAAATAAATATGTTGTTAAGGCAAGAATTAATGAGGCTAATAATCTGGCTAACGATATAACAAAGTCAGCAGATTCGCTCTATTCTTTAGGTCCTGGAAATCAAAAACATTTGTATATTGATGTTCCAAAAGGGGTTACTGAGGTTAATATTCATGAAAGAGAAATCTCATTTACTGTGAATACTCCTGATGGAACAAAGGACATTATTACGATAACAAAAGGTTATGTTACAGGTGTTATTCCTATTGGTTCTGGAGCCCATAAAATTAAGATGAAGGTGTTGGAGACTGGAATTGTGTTGATAGGTGATCCATATTGCTCTGTTTTGCCTACTGTTAATTGTACTACTGCTGATACTCCAGACAGAAATCCAATATTATTTTTACATAAACCAGGACATAGTACACATGCTTCTATTTTTAATGCAACTAATGCTGGAGATGTTCTTGTTAATTATAGTATTTGTTGCATAGACACTGTTAAAGGAGATCTCACTGCAGGGGAAGCTGGAGAAAATTGGGATAGTTATAATACTACAATACTTAGATTAAATAATGAAACAAATGCACATGTTGCTGAAAAAAGTTATGTAAATTATACTGTGGAGGCAAAACTTTATACAAATCAAGATTTTCCGTTAAATTGCGAGTACACTAATGAAAGTGTGCAATACTGTCCAGAATTTGGACAGGATTATTATTGTTTGGCAACAATAGGTGGGGGACATACAAGTGTCGGAGGATACAGTTATTCTACTAATTTACATATTTCAGATTGTGATGGAGATTGGGATGATTATCCTGTTAAAGTTTGCTGTTTGATACCACCTAGATGATTCTTTTGTGATGATGATGTTAGATAAGAAACGTAAAGCACAAGTTAGTATTGAATATTTTATTATCTTTGGTACGTTGTTGATATTCTTGATGTTTATTGTTTATTATTTTATGACTACTATTCCACCTGATATCCAAATGAAACAAGCTGTTAGTGCTGTTAATAAAATGTCCAAAGCAGCAGATGCTGTTTATTCTTTAAGTCCTGGCTCTAAAAGAATAGTTTATGTGTTTTTTCCTTCAGCTGTTAGTAGTGTAAGTTTTGTGCCGTTTCCTTCTTCCACTGGAAGCGAGATAGTGCTTAATATAAGTCATGAAGGCCGTGTTGTGGATATTTTTGCGATGACTAAAGGAAATGTTACTGGAGAGATTCCTTTTGGTGCTGGGCAAAAGAAAAATTTGCATAAATTGTTTATTGAAAAAAGAGAGAATAATTTAGTTACTATTATATCTTCTTCATGTGTACCTAGAAGTTGTGAAGAAGAAGGATACGAGTGTAATTATATAACTGAAACAAAGTGTTACACTTCAATAAATTGTGGATCTTGTACGCAATTAAATAATCATTGCGAGAATAATATATGTATATTATCTAATCAATCCCCTTAACAATGAAAAACAACAGAAAGGCGCAGATAGCAATGGAATTCTTGTTTGTGGTAGGTGTAATTTTATTGTTGACTACGTTTGTGTTGTATGATGTTTTTAATAAAAAAGATCAAGTTACTTTAGCTACAGATATATTGAACAAAAAAGATCTCTGTCTGCAATTTTCTTCTTTGATAACTGAAACTTATGCAAAAGGGACTGGTACTGTTGCTTATTTTGCTGTAAGTGCCAGACATATTAAGTATAATGTGGCTGTTCAGACTATTTCGAGAAATCTTTTTGTTGGTGAGCCAGGTAAAGGACCTGTTTATTGTACTTATCCTATAAAAAGTGTTTCAGGTATTGGTGGAGAGACTAATTTATTCACTTTTGATTTTAATGCTGTTGATAGAATACTAAAATTTGAAAATATTGGGGGTTTTGTTATTATAAGTTTACATAACAAAAGCATATATAATGAAATTTAGAAATAGGTTAAAGAATAAATCTGGGCAAGCAGTCATAATTGATTTTTTTATAGCTTTGTTTATTTTTATCCTTCTTGTTTCAATGATTTCAATAATGTGGAATAAATATAATTTTGAGTTAAATCAAAAAGTTACACAAAAAGATATGTGGTTGAAGACTTACCACATAAGCGATATTTTAGTGCATACTTCTGGTAGTCCTAGTGCGTGGGAAAATATTGATTGGGAAAGTGAACCTGAAAATATCAATACAATTATTGAGACAGTTGGGTTGGTTAGTTTTGATAGACAATTGGATTCTAGTAAGGTTGAAGAATTTGTTAAATTAAATGAAAGTTATAATGTATTAAGTGAGTTGTTGAATGTGGAAGGATATCATCTTTATTTTAGATTATTTGATGAAGATATGTTTATTGTAGAATCAGGCCCTAGCCCTAGTTTGTATAATGCAGAACGTACAACAAGTGTAAGAAGGTATGTTCAATGTGATGAAAGCGCTAATGATAATGGGTGTATTTTAGAGGTGTCGTTATGGGAATAAAAGATTGGAGAAAAAAAGCTGTAATGATTACTACAGACTCTATTATTGCTCTCACTATTGTTATTGTGATAATTATTGTTGCAACTAATTATGCGATTAGTTCAAGAGATGATGTTTTGCCTGAATTGCAGTTAGTTAGAACAGGAAATGATATTTTGGCTTTGTTGGATAATACAGGTGCTTTTGAAGATATGGATGCATCTGAAGTGCAAGAAGAGATTTATCTATTAATTCCAAATCATTATGAGATGAAAATAAATGTGACTCTTGAAAATGAGGATAGTTTTGAGACAAACACAACAAGGGAGATGCCTAATGATAGGTTTATTGGAACAGGACAAAGGGTGGTGGTTTTGGATAATTTAAGGTTTGGCGTTGCTAAATTTTGGATATGGGCAGGAAGAGTAAAATGATTGATAAAATAAATAAAAAAAGTATATTATTTACAGCAGGATTAGTGTTAATGGCATCTGTGCTTTTGACATTAGCTGTGTTATTGTTTTATAACACAATGGAATCAGAAGATAGATTTATAGAGATGTCTAGTTTAGATACTATGCATAACCTTTATGATTCTGTAGAAACTGGAGTTAGAGAGACATTGTTTGGTGGATTATCTGATGAACTTATTGAAGTAGATAGAACATCAAATGAAGTGGTGTTTAAAGAAGATTTACCTAATACTGATGATACTAATTTTAGAGATAAACTAAGCGAGTTTAAAGATTTTGTTGGATCTAATTTTTTAGGGGTTGGTTTGAATATTACTGAAATGAATAAAACATTACCTTTTGTGGTTTATCCTTATAATTTAGTTTATACACATCCAGATGACTTTGGCGAAAGAAGAATCAAAATATATCCAGAAGCACCAGTTGATCCTGCAATGGTGGGTTACTGGAAGTTTAATGGAGATGCAAAAGACTCTTCAGGAAAAGGAAACGACGGCACAATAAATGGGGCAGTATTTGTGGAAGGATTACAAGGAGATGCTTTAAGTTTTGATGGTGATGGTGATTATGTTAGTACAAATTATGGAGAAAATATAAATCCTTCAATAAATCCTCACACTTATTCTGTTTGGGTTAAATCAAATAATATTACAAACAATGGAATGTATTTAGTTCAAGGTACATGGAATGGAGATCATAGGGCTTATTTTGGCAGTAATAATGGCTATTGGTCTATGGGTATACAAGGAAGTGGGTGGGGGGAACGTATTATTCCTTTAGATTTAAATTGGCATTTTATAACTTTAGTTTTTGATGGTTCAAATGCTAAGTTTTATTTAGATGGAGATTATAAATATCAAAAAACTTATACTTCATATCTTTTTAATTTTAATATGTCTATTGGATCTTCTAGACCCCATAGTTCACGTTATGATTGGGAGGGTATTATAGATTTAGTAGCTATTTATAATAGAGCACTTAATGATTCAGAGATACTTGATTTGTACATGGGTGGTGTTGAGAGTTATAGGGTTAATTTTTCTGAAAGTAATTGTAATGTTGTTGAAGGTGAATCAGATTATAACTTAGGTTCTTTTTCTTTGGATTTAGGGGGTTGTGGGCAGCATATAATTAACTCTTCTTATAATAACTTTTTCAGGTTTAATTTTAGTAATGAATTTGTGAATGTGTCTTTTGGAAACGGAGCTGTGTTAGAGATTGTTAATGAAAATGTAAGTGATTTAAATGTTGAAACAACTGTTGGTTTTGAGGCATTAGATACAGAGATGATTACAGTAGAAACCCCTAGAGAGACAGATTTAATAAATGTCGTTCTTCCTGGTTATGGTGTAAAGAAATCAGGCGGTGTTAGATTAAGATAAATTTGTTACTATTTTAGAATTGTTACATATTTATTTAAATTTGTAATCAAAACAATTTCTTGTATGGTTGAGGGTGTAGAGTTAGCTAAAAAAAAGAGGGAGTTTTATGATGCTTCTGTTGAAATAATAAGATTGATAGGAATCAACCAGGTTGAAGAAGCAAAAAAACTTTATAATCTTTATACTAATTTGTATTATGAAATACTCCCCTCATTGACTGAAGATGAAGTTTCACAGTATTACCAAAATTTAAGCCAAATTTATAATAGGCTTAAACCCTATTTTGCTCAAGAAGGAAATGTTTCAGATATCAAAAGACATTATAAAACAGAGATTGACGAATTGTATGAATTAATACAGGAAAAAGAAAAGGTGACACTTAAATCAGTGCAATCCAAGTTCAATATTGATCGGAAAAAAGCAGATGAATGGGCAACTATTTTAGAAGAAAATGGTTTGATTAAAATTAGTTACTCTTTTTTAGTTGGGCCAATATTAAAAAAATTAAAATAAGATAACCTAAACACAACAACTAAAAGAATGAAAATTTTAGGACAATATAAATTAACTGTAGATGACATTGAGGTAGGGGTTAGAGTAACTTCTGATAAAGGAAGGGTAGATAAATATGAGTTGGTCACTAAAAAACTCAGTGCAGCGACAAGAGCGTTGTTGGTCAAGGTTAGGGAAGAATTAGTTGCAGATGTTGAGATAAGTAGTGCAGAAATTTTGGACCCCAATGCAGTTTTTAGAATAAAAGAAAAATTTAAAATTGCTTCTGATGAATTTATAGCTAAAAAATTACCAAAGATTGATTTAGAAACAAAGAATCTTTTGATAGGTACATTACTTCATGAAACAATAGGACTTGGAAAAGTTGAATTTTTGCTTTCAGATCCCCATTTAGAGGAGATAGTCATTAATTCTTCAAAAGAACCTTTAAGGGTGTATCATAAAAAATTTGGATGGCTTGAAACCGATATAATTCTTAAAACAGAAGAAGATGTGCAAAATTATGCAAATACAATTGCAAGAAGGATAGGTAGACAAATCACTACATTAAATCCTTTGTTGGATGCACATTTAACTACTGGAGATAGGGCAAATGCTGTGTTGTACCCTATTTCTAACAAAGGGAATTCTATTACAATTAGAATGTTTGCAAGAGACCCTTGGACTTGTATAGATTTTATTAAAAGCAGAACTTGTAGTGCAGAAGTTTTTGGTTTAATTTGGTTAATGATGGAGTTTGAAATGAATATACTTGTTTCTGGAGGTACTGGAAGCGGAAAGACATCTATGCTTAATGTTTGCATGCCTTTTATTCCCCCTAATCATAGGATTATTTCTATTGAAGATACGAGAGAGTTACAGTTACCAAAATATTTACATTGGGTTCCTTTAGTTACTCGGTTAGCAAATACAGAAGGAAAAGGAGAAGTGACTATGCTTGATTTATTGATTAATTCTCTAAGAATGAGGCCAGACAGGATAGTACTTGGAGAAATGAGGAAGAAACAAGAAGCAGAAGTTCTTTTTGAAGCAATGCATACAGGGCATAGTGTGTATAGTACTGTTCACGCAGAAAGTGTTGCAGAAACTATTCAAAGATTAGTGTATCCCCCAATTGAAGTTCCTGCTAATTTAATTCCTACTGTAAACCTTAATGTGGTGATGTACAGAGAGAGAAGAAGAAGTATAAGGAGAGTCTATCAATTAGGTGAATTCATTAAATCTGAAACTAAAGAAGGAATGGCTATTAAACCCAATATTATCTATAGATGGAATCCAAATACAGATGAGATAGAATCAAGTTTAAAGAGCTCTAGATTGTTTGAAGAATTAAGTAGACATACTGGCTTGAGCCAAAGAGATATTGCAGCAAAATTAAAACAAAAAGAAAATATATTAAATTGGTTATTGAGAAATAATGTAAGAGATGTACATAGTGTTGGTAAATTTATGAGTGAGTATTATCTTAATAAAGAAGAAGTTATAGATATTGTTAACAAAAATTTACATCCTGATCAGATTTTGAAATAATTTAATATTTAAATTAAAATAGGTGAAATAATGGACTTTAAGATACCTTTTTCATTTTTTCCTGCAAAAATATTAAGAAAGCAGGCTAAACATATCTTTTTTCTAACTAAACCTTTAGAAAAATTATTTCCTTATTTACTTATAACGCTTAAGCAGGCGAGATTTAAAATAAGTGCTAAGGAATATCTTGCTATGTGTTTTATATCTAATTTCTTTTTGTTTGCTTTTTTCCTTATTTTTTTAAATTTAGTGATAGCATCAACAAGTGCTGAAAATTCTTTTTTTATTTCGTTTATGAGTACATTATTTTTAACATTATTTATTGGCTTTCAACAAATAGCATATCCTAAAGTTATGATTAATAAAAGAGTAAGAGATTTAGAGAGAAATTTACTCCCTGCTATGCAGAACGCTTTGGTACAGTTGAAATCTGGAGTGCCCCTGTTTAATGTGGTTGCTCAACTTTCTTTAGGTGGCTATGGGGAGGTTTCTAAAGAATTTTTAAAAGTGGTTAGAGATATTAATGCAGGAAAACCCTCAATAGATGCATTAGATGTTGTTGCTTTTGAGAATCCATCACCTTATTTTAGAAGGGTGATTTGGCAATTAACTAATAGGATGAAAACTGGATCTGATTTATGTGAAACTGTAAAAGAAATAACTGTACACTTATCTGCAGAACAAATTGGACAAATCGAAAGATATGGTTCTCAATTGAGCCCTTTGAGTATGTTTTACATGGTAATCGCAATTATTTTACCTTCCCTAGGATTAACTCTTTTAATTGTAATGGCTTCTTTTATGTCTTTATCTGAATCTGGAATCAAAGGATTGTTTTGGGGATTATATGGTGTTGGAGTGTTTGTGCAGTTTATGTTTTTGGGAATGATAAAAGCAAAAAGGCCAAATTTAATGGTAGACTAAAATGGATTATGGAGCAATATCAAGACTGTATCCTGGAAAGATCAGGAAAAATTACTTGAAGTTACTCTCTTATTTTGATTTGAAAATCAAAAAGGAGTATGTGTTAGGTTTTATTATTTTTAGTGGTCTTGCTGTTTCATTGATAGTTGCGTTACAACTTGCAAGAATCTATGAGGTTTCTTTGTTTTTGATGTTTATCGCTTCTTTTGTAGTGATTGAATTTTTAGTACACACTTTAATTACTTTGGCAGCAGAAAGAAAAGCTAAATTTGTTGAAGATGTATTACCTGATGCATTGCAATTGATGGCAAGTAATTTACGGGCTGGTTTGACTCCTGATAAAGCATTTTTAGTTTCAGCAAGACCTGAGTTTGGGATATTAAATGAAGAAATCAATAGAATTGGAAAAGAAATTACTGCTGGAACTGATATGGAATATGCGTTGAAAAAGTTGGCAAGAAGAGTAAAATCAGAAATATTGGGTAAAACAGTAGACCTTATTGTTTTAGGGTTGAGATCTGGGGGGGAGTTTTCTAGTTTGCTTGACCAAACTGCAGATAATTTAAAACAACAAAGAATAGTGAGAAATAAAGTTAGTTCAAATATTTTAATGTATGTCATTTTTATTTTTTCAGCAATCGCATTTGGTTCTCCAATATTGTTTGGGTTTTCATCTTTT
Source organism: uncultured Methanosarcinales archaeon (assembly GCA_964630685.1). Taxonomy (GTDB): domain Archaea; phylum Nanobdellota; class Nanobdellia; order Woesearchaeales; family BS150m-G63; genus BS150m-G63. The sequence goes on from CAZVVW010000006.1 coordinate 57,015, forward strand.
TTGATTCAAGTGTTAGTGAAAAATCTTGGAAGTGTTAGTGCTATGACTGGAGATATGTCTGCTCAAATGAGTTTACCAATTCAGATGACTAATGTTGCAGTATCTCCTGATTTTGTTATTTTGTTTATTGTGGTTTCTTTGATAACCTCATCTATTATGGGTTCATTTGTACTTGGAGCTATTTCAAAAGGAAGGGAAAGAGAAGGATTGAGTTATATACCTTTATTGGTGGCATTATCTCTTGGTTTGTTCTTTTTAGTTAGGTTTATTATTACAAATGCGTTTGGAGGATTAATGGCGTTTTAGTATTTTATAGTAAGATTTTTATAGTATTTTGATAATTTAAGTATTATGACTAAAAAAGAAGGGGCTGAGAAAGTAGGTGTAGATGTTCTTGGAGATTTTTTGAAAGGTCATAAAGATGCAAAGAAATCAGATTCTTATGAAGAGGTTAATGTTGATAGAATAAAACATACTGTAGGTGTTGGAGAAAGAATAGTTAGTGGAATAAAAGGATTTGATGGGTTGATAGGTGGAGGATTCAAAAAAGGTTCTAATGTTTTTGTTGAAGGAGGCCCTGGAACAGGCAAAACTATCTTGGGAATTCAGTTTTTAATGGAAGCTATTAATGAAGGTGGTGTTGCTGTTTATTTCTCTTTTGAGGAAAATAAAGAAGATATTTATACTGATATGAAAGCTTTTGGATGGGATTTGGAGAAGTTAGAAAGTGAGAAAAAGTTTTTTTATGTTCATTATACGCCTGAGCAGATTACTGGGATTTTATCTGAAGGTGGTGGAACTTTAGATAGTTTTGTTAGAAAAATAAGTCCTACGCGGTTAGTTATTGATTCAATAACTGCATTTACTTTACTTGGGGCAGATGAATTAAAGAAAAGAGAGAATGTTTTAGCTTTGTTAGATTTAATAGATAAATGGAATTGTACAACTCTTTTTACATTTCAACACGCTTCTGAAGGAGAAGGAGAACATAAAATTGCTAGTTTTATGGAATTTGAAGTTGATGGAATAATCTTGCTTTATTATGCTCGTAAAGGAATTCTTGGTGAAGGGCGTGAGAGGAAACTCGAAGTGCTTAAGATGAGAGGAACTGACCATATTAAGGGTGCAGTTACTTTTAATGTTGGCGAAAACGGAATTATGATTGTTGAATGATTTATAGTAAGTTTTTTATATGTTTTAGACATAAATTTTTGATATGGTGATTAAATCCGATAAACAAATAAAAAAGGAATTTAAGAAAGAAGTTTCTAAGAATCCTGAGAAATATTATGCTGTAAAGGTGTTGAAGAAAGCAGGATTTGTTCGTGCTAAATGTAAAAAGTGCGGGATATATTTTTGGAGCATAAAGAAACGAGATATTTGTGGAGATGCTGCATGTTCTGGCGGATTTAAATTTATAGGAAATAGTCCTGCTAAAAATAAATTAGATTATATTGGTGTTTGGACTGAATTTGCAAAATTGTTTTCTAAATTAGGATATACACCTATAAAGAGATATCCTGTTGTTGCGCGATGGAGGGATGATACTGATTTTGTGCAAGCAAGTATTTATGATTTTCAACCTTATGTGGTTTCTGGTGAAGTTAAACCACCAGCTAACCCTCTTGTTGTACCACAGTTTAGTTTACGTTTTAATGATATTGATAATGTGGGAATAACAGGTCAACATTATGTTGGATTTGTGATGATTGGACAACATGCGTTTATGCCTCCAGAAGAATGGGATAAAGATAAATATTTTTCTGATATTAAGTTGTGGCTGAATAAAGGTTTAGGATTAGAAGATGATGAGATTATTTTTCATGAAGATGCTTGGGCTGGAGGAGGAAATTTTGGTCCTTGTATGGAATTTTTTAGCAGAGGGATGGAATTAGGAAATCAAGTTTATATGATGTATGAACAAACTCCATCGGGAACTAAGGAGTTAAAACTTAAAGTTTTAGATATGGGGATGGGACATGAAAGAAATGCATGGTTTACTCATGGTACCTCAACTAGTTATGAATCTACTTTTCCAACTGTGATGAAAAAATTACATCAACTTACAGGTGTAAGGGTGGATGAAAAATTAATGGCTAAATTCTTACCTTATGCTTCTTATTTGAATATTGATGAAGTTGAAGATATTGAAAAAACATGGAAATTTGTTGCTGAAAAAGTGGGTATGGGTGTTAGTGAATTGAGAAAACAGATACTCCCTTTAGCTGCACTTTATTCTGTTGCAGAACATTCAAGAGCGCTATTAGTTGCATTATCTGATGGTGCTTTGCCAGGTAATGTTGGAGGGGGATATAATTTACGAACTGTGTTGCGAAGAGCACTTTCTTTTATTGATAGGTATGGGTGGAATTTAGATCTTGCTGAAATTTGTAAGTGGCATGCAGAATATCTTGAACCTTTATTTCCTGAATTGAGTGATAATTTAGATAATGTGAGTAAGATTCTTGGAGTTGAAAAAAGAAAATATATTGCGTCTAAAGAAAAAGCTAAACAAATAACTGTTGTTATTGTTAAAAAAGATATTGATGAAAGAAAACTTCTTGAACTTTATGATAGTCAAGGGATTCAGCCAGAGATGATAAGGGTTGAGGCAGCTAAATTAGGGAAAAAAGTGGTTATTCCTGAAAATTTTTATTCAAAAGTTTCTGAATTACACGAACAAAGAAAGCAAGTTCATGCAATTGTAAGGGGGGAGAGGTTAGAGCTAGAAGGATTGCCAGAAACAGAGGCGCTTTATTTTGAAGATTATCGTAAAATTAAATTTGGGGCAAAAGTGCTAAAGATTATTGATAATAAAGTTATTCTTGATAGGTCTTATTTTTATCCAACTTCTGGAGGGCAGTTGCATGATCTAGGTGTTATCAATGGTAAAAAAGTTGTTGATGTGTTCAAACAAGGAAATATTATTGTGCATGTCATGGAATCCAAACCTCTTTTAAGAATTGGTGGTGAAATTATTGCTGAAATAAACTTTGAGAAAAGAAAACAATTAACACAACACCATACTGCTACACATATTGTAAATGCCGCTGCAAAAAAAGTTTTGGGGAATCATGTTTTCCAAGCAGGTGCTAAAAAAACTTTAGATAAAGCACATTTAGATATCACTCATTATGAAAGTATTTCTAATGAAGAATTGAGAAAAATAGAAGACGAGGCAAATACAATTGTTGATAGGGCGCTTCCTGTCAATTCTTCTTTTTTGAATAGAGATATGGCTGAGAAAAAATATGGGTTGAGTATTTATCAAGGCGGAGCTGTTCCTGGAAATAAAATTAGAATTATTGATATTAGTGGAGTAGATGTTGAAGCATGTGGTGGAACCCATTTACATGATACGTCTGAAGTTGGAAAGATTAAGATTTTGAAAAGCACTAAAATTCAGGATGGTGTTTGTAGGATAATTTTTACTGCAGGGAATGCTGCTGAAATGCAAGGAAAAGGAGAAACAGAGATATTGGATGAGTTATCAAAATTATTGGGCATGGAGATTGAAGAGATTCCTGCTAGAGCAGAAGAATTATTTGCTAAATGGAAAAAAGCAAAAAAAGCAGTTAAAAAGAAAAAAGAGATAGATGTTAAGGAGTTAGAATTAGTTGTTAAAGAAAAAAGAAAAGGAGATGTATTGGGTGAGACTGCTAAAATTTTAAAAACTCAACCAGAACATGTTTTGAAAACAGTGGAAAGATTCATGAAAGAATTAGATGGGTTTATTAAGAAATTGAATAGTGAATAATAAAAAAGAAAGGTTTATAAAAAAACAAAGTTATTTTGAGATTGGGTGATATTAATGATTAATAACGAAGAATCAATTCCAGAAGAAGAACAAGATATACCTGTAGAAGAAGGAGCTGATGAAGAAGTTTATTCTAGTGAAGGAAGGGATAAACTTGTAGAAGAAGACGAGATAAGTCCTTGGGAAGCTGCATTTATGGAAGGTGCTGATAATGATGGTCAACAAGCTAAATGCAGAAAATGTGGAAAAATGCTTGATAGAAGTGGCCCAATCATAGAAAAAGTTGTTGATGGGGAATTACACAGATTTTGTTCTGATAAGTGTGTTGAGGAATTCGATAAAAAAAGAGAATCATGAAACATCTGAAAAAAACATTAGCGATTGTTCAGATTTGTATAACTTTCTTTGTATTGATAGGATTCTATTTATTATATCATAAATTTAGTGGGTGGGATTATTATGAAAAAATCTATTTGTTTATTGTGTTTTATTTTACTCTTGCTTTATTTTTATTGAATGCTGTAGGTTATATGGTTCATGATAGGAAAAAACATATTAAAGTTATGATTGGTACAATTCAGTTAGTGGTTAGTATTGTTCTAGGTTTAGTGTTGTTACAAGTTTATGGAAATTATGTTGGGGTAATCGCAACCCATATTGGATTGACTTTATTTGTGATTCCATTTTTATTTATTTTGAGTGCTGCAGGTTATTTAGTTAAGAAAGAGAAACATACAACTAAAGAAGTTCTTGGTACTATTCAAATAACTGTTAGTTTATTGATAATGTTTGTGTTGGTTATTTTAGGGGTGTTAGCTAAAGCAAATGCATTTTATTATTTTGCATTAAATGTGGTACCTGTTTTGTATATTTTAAGCGCTTTGGGATATATGGTAAAGAAATAATTAAGGTGTGAATTCTTCTTTTAGAAGTCCAAATTTTAGATGGTCATACCATTTGTTATCTTTGAATATTTCTTTTCTTGCTGTACCTTCTAGTTTAAATCCCACCCTTAATAGAAGTCCATAGGATGCTTTATTTGGGTGAAGTACTTGTGAATTAATTCTTTCTAGTTTTAGTTCTTTAAATGCATAATTTAAGGTAAGAATCAGTGCTTCTTTAGCTATTCCTTGTCGCCAGTATTTTTTTCCAAGCCAATAACCTATTTCTGCATTTTTGTTGTTGACATCAATATGTTTGAGATCCATTACTCCAATTGCTTTATTTTTTTCTTTTAATATAATTCCTAATTTTGTTGATGTTTTTTTCTTATACTCTTTCTGAATCTTTTTTATAAATTGAATTGCATGTTCTAATTTATATGGCCATGGAATGTTTAAGGTATATTTTACAATATCTTTATGGTTTATGTGCTTGTAAATTGATTCTGCATCTGAAAGTTTTAGTTGTCTAAGAATTATTTTTTCTCCTTCTAATTTTATTTTATTTTTTAAACTCATTTTAACTTATATATTTCCATGCCATTCTTTGATGAATCGTTCAACAAATTCTTTTGTGAAATCAAACCTTTCTTTAGCTATTTCCTGCGCTAATTTTGTATGAAAACTTTTTGGTTTTAATTTTAAGATCTTTTCGTGAAAATGATTTATAGATGTTTCTGCATTACTAATATAAATTTCTTGGGGTTTTATATTGGGATTATAATGTGGTCTTCCATGTTCTACACTATGAGTTAATACCCTAGTTATTGCAATAGCACCTATTGCGTCTAGTCTATCAGCATCTTGTAATATTTCTGCTTCTTTAGTTTTTGGCGCCAGTTTTTTGCTGTAACGATGTACTGCTATACAATGTACAACAGCTGGAATTTTTTCTTTTGGGAAATTTATTTCTTCCAGAATTTCTGGAGCCATCTTTGCGCCTTGTTCTGCATGACATAATCCTGTTTTAGATTGTTTTTTTCTTGCTATATCGTGAAGTAATGCAGATGCTTTTATTATATCCATATCTGCTTTTTTCTGTTTTGCTATTCTTACAGCTAGATTGAATACTCTTTCTGTATGGTCAAAACCATGGCCCCCTTCTTTGAAGTAAGGTATTATCTTTTCTTTTAGATGTTTCATACCAGAATTAATTTATTTTGAGTTTATATGTTTTTTGGCTTTTAGTCGGAATATCTTCGGTTAAATCCATGTTAATTGTAATCACACTTACGGTCATCTAAAGAATTAAATTAGAAAAAGGATTTCTTCAGGATGAACTCAAGTTTCACAACTATTTCATAGCCATTCTACTTTGACATCATCTGTTCGTTCATAAGGTAATATATTGCTGTCTTTGATTTTTGTTTCTTGGCCTGATTTGTATTGAAGAATTCCTTGCCATGCAATCATTGCGCCATTATCAACATTAAATTCATTTGGAACTGTGAAACATTTTGCCCCTCTTGCTTTACACATCTGTTTTGACATTTCCTGAAGTCTGGTGTTGCATGCGACCCCCCCTCCAAGAAGAAGTTCTGTTTTATTACAATGAGCGAGTGCTCTTTCTGCAACTTCTAAAAGCATTGCAAAAGCAGTTTCTTGAAGGGAGTAAGCCAGATCTTCTTTTTTTATTCCTTGTTGGTGTTTTTGTTTTAAGTTTGTTAGTAATCCGCCGAAACTCACATCCATACCTTTTACAGTATAAGGAAGCTCAATCATTTTTTCCCCTTTTTCTGCTAATTGTGATATTTTTGGTCCACCAGGAAAACCGAGTTCTAAGTATCTTGCAAAACTGTCTAAGAAATTTCCAATTCCAATGTCTAGAGTTTCACCAAAGATTCTGTATTTTTTTCCTTCGTAAGCGATAACTTGAGTGTTTGCTCCGGAAACATAAAGCAGGACTGGGTCTTTTGCTTGAGTGAGCATTGTGCCTATACTTAGGTGTGCAATGCAGTGATTGATTCCTATTAGTGGTTTTTTTAGTTTTAAGGCTAATGAACGTGCGAAAAATGCTCCAATTCTTAAGCAGTGACCCATTCCAGGTCCTTGTGAAAATGAAATTAAATCTATGTCTTTTAGTTTTAGGTTTGCTTTCTCTAATGCTTGTTCTAGTACTTTATCACAGACTTTAACGTGATGTTCGCCTGCTTTTACTGGAACCATTCCACCTTTTTTAGTGGTATAACTATTTTTAACATTAGCTAAAACTTTCTTTTTGTCTGTTACAATGCCTATTCCAAAAGTATGGGCAGTTGTTTCAATACCTAAACATATCATTTTGTATTATTATTATTATTATTATTATTATTATTATTATTATTATTATTATTATTAT
>CAZVVW010000007.1:0-44323 GCA_964630685.1 uncultured Methanosarcinales archaeon
CATCATATTACAAGCAACAAAGGGGTTAAGTAAATTACATGCTAAAGGTATTAGGCATAGAGACATTAAACCTTCAAATATACTTGCTTATGAGCAATATAATGAATGGGCGCTTGGAGATTATGGCACTTCATCTAATCGAGAATCAACTAAAAGCAGAAAAAATGCAGAAACTTTTCAATCGCCTGAATTTAGATTAAATAAAACAAAGGGAGTATTTAATTATGGATTTGAGGAAGATATATTCCAGTTAGGGGTTACTTATTATATGGTCCTTTCTGATGAAGAAGAAGGATTTGATAGGGGTTGGCAAAAAAAAGGAGGACCTTTACAAAACCACATTTATACCACTATTGAAAAAATGAATAAAAGTAAAGAAGAAAAATATTTCTTAAAAAGGTTATGTGGAGAAAAGGCGCCAGATTCTAACAAAATACCTAAGGGAAAAACATTAGAAGACTATAGATATACTCACATAAATCAATTTATTGAAGAAGTAGAAAGATATCTGAAAACGGGATCAATTAACAAACCTGTTGTTAAGAAAAAAATTAAAAAATTACCTAAACCACTTGTTAAAAAAGAAGTTGAAACTAAGATTGTTGAGGGAAATAAATATACTATTCCAAAATCTACACCTCAACCTAAACCAATTATTGAAGATCCTGCAGATCATCCTAATTATCAAAGATTTTTGACAGAACACGATAATTTTTTAAATTGTTTAAATGGCGCAAAAAAAAATAATAATGGAAAATGGGGCACTATCAATCATCAAACAATTGATGGATTAATGAAATCATGTGACTCTTATTTAATTTGGGCAAATAAAAAAGATGTTCAAAAAGTTCCTCAGAGAAATGCGTTATTTGAATCTGGAAGAAATGAATATGATAAAATAAGAAATAAAGAATGGGATTTGCTTAAATCATTTGAAGAAGGACTAAATAAAAATGTTACTAAGCCAGATTTAATATATTTTATTAAAACAATATTTTTATGGGGTCCGCCATTTACAACCCCTGATAAAGAAAGAGACAAAGGTAAAGCAAGATATGGTTTAAATGAATTAGATAAAATTCCTTATATTAAAGAATTAAAAAATGGAAAGTAAAAACCTAGAACAAAAACTTGAAGGGATAATTGGAGAGATTAAATCAGAAATTAAACCAAATGTAAAAAAGTTATGGGAAGAGTATGAAAATGCTTTAACTGATTGTTATGGGGCAAAATTCAAAGATTATGAGTATGAAAAGGCGTTGGGTGTATTAGAAAAGATAATCAAAGAAGAACCAAATAATAGTAAAGTTTGGGTAAAAAGAGGTGATTTGTGTAGTTTACATCTAAAGAGAGATGATGCTTTAAGATGTTATGATAGGGCAATAGAAATAAATCCCAAAAATACAGATGCTTTAGTTGGAAAAGCAGAAGAATATGAATATGAGGATATGCCTGAAAAAGCATTGAAATTCTACAATAAAGCATTAGAAATAACGCCGAGAGATATAGATATTCTTGAAGAGAAGGCTTCTTTGTTAATTTATGATTTAGAAAGACCAAGAGAAGCGTTGAAAGTTTATAATCAAATATTGAAAATAGATCCTGAAAATGATTTTGCGTGGAATGATAAAGCAGAAATATTGAATTCTCTTGGAGAATATGTTGGTGCACTAAAATGTTCAAACAAAGCAATAGGGATAGATTCAATTGATGGAGAATACTATTTCCATAAAGGTGTTGCTTTAGATGGACTTGGAAGATTTAAAGAAGCATATGATGCTTATTATTCTGCAGAAATAGCAAATAAAGCAGTATTTGATAAAGATAATATTCAAATACTGAATAATCAAGGTGCTGCTGCTGCTGAGATTGGAAGATATAATAGAGCGCTACGTTGTTTCGATAAAGCTTTAGAAATTTCTCCAAGATATAAAAAAGCTAAAAAAAATAAATCGATTGTTTCCAAAGCATTAGAAAAATCAAAAAAACTGCCTGATGGATTAATTCCACTTATGAAAAAAGTGTTTTCAAAAGAGTGTGTTTCTATCCCTAAAGAACTAAAAGAAACCGCTATATATCCAATTTAATTAAAATGGAAAAAAACCTAGAACAAAAACTTGAAGGGATAATTGGAGAGATTAAAGAAATAGAAAAAACTGATGTAAAAATAAAATATTCTTCTAAAATAATAGAAAAAATAAAAAAAAGTACTGTTGCAAAATTAAAATGGCCTTTATTATATGTTGCGGGAACAATGATATTGGGCACAATAATACTGTACTATTCTCCTTCGCCAAACAAATCTCAAAATCACATAAAAAATAAAGGCACTATTAATGAAATTGTAATAGATTCTACTTTAACAGAAAATATAATGGGAGATTCTAAAGATTCATTAGAATTAACTTTAAAAGATGGTCGCTATTGGCACAACAAAGGAATTAAATTACATAATTTAGAAGATTATGAAAGTGCAATTAAATGTTATGATTATGCTATTGAAATAGATTCTGAAGATGATATTGTCTGGAGTAATAGGGCTGCTGCTTTGAACAGTCTTGGAAGATTTGAAGAATCGGTTGAATCCTATGATAACTCATTAGAAATAAGCCTTAATGACCCTATTAATTTTGGTTATAGAATTCTAAATAGTCTTAGATTAAATAACAAAGCATCTGTATTGATTGAGTTGGGAAAATTGGAAGAAGCAATTGAATCCTATGATAAAGCTATTAAACTTAATCCAGGAGATGAAGTACTCTATTATAACAAAGGGGATGTATTGGATGATCTTAACAGAAATAATGAAGCTATTGAATGTTATAATAAAGCTATTGAAATTAACCCTTTATCAGGTATATCTTGGAATAATAAAGGAAGGGTGCTAAAGGAACAAAAAAAATTGGAAGATGCCTTATATTGTTACAATAAGGCTATCGAGATAAATCAAAACAATAGTATGGCTTGGAATAATAAAGGGGATGTCTTAGAAGATCAAAAAAAATTGGAAGATGCCTTATATTGTTACAATAAGGCTATTGAAATAAATCCTAAAAATGATAGTGCTTGGAATAATAAAGGAAATATGTTTTATAGTGAGAGGAATACTGAAGATGCTTTAAAATGTTATACTATGGCTGTTGAAATAAACCCTAATAATCAAAATTCATTAAACATGATAAAATTACTGAGTGATTAATATGAAAGAAAAAAATCTTGAACAAAAACTTGAAGGGATTATTGGATTTTTTAATTCAAGAAACTCAGAGAAAAGGGTTGAAAAATCAAAAAAAAATGTTGATGAGATTAGAGATTACAGTATAGACCCTGAAATTGCTAAAAAAAGATACACTGAATATAAAATAGAGATATTTAAGAAGTTAAGTAAACTTTTTGTTGATGGAGATATTCATTCTAGAGATGAATTAATTTCAAAAATTAATGGGTGGGCTGGCAATTATTGTAGAGATTTAAGAAAAAGTAAAGATTATGACCACTCAAGTTATATTAGGGGTTTAGTTGATTTAGGGTTACTCAAAAGAAATAAAGGCGATAGTCTATTTGAAGGGTGTGCTAAAAAAGTGAGTTATGAAGCTCCTAAAAAATTAGAAAAATCTGCTCAAGAAGATGACCTCATTATTGTAAAAAGAATGAGTGGAAGCCCCTATAACAAACATAAAACAAAAATTCTCAAAGAATTAAGTGGTGGATTTTCTCCTGGAACTGTTTATTCTAGAGATGATGCTATTTTATTAATTAAAATGCTGGCTGATGATTATGATCCTAATTTGTTAAATCAAAATGGGTATGATTATATGCATTTATTGAGAGGCTTGATAGATATTGGGCATCTCAATAGAAATAAAACTGGTACCAAATATTGTAAAGGAACTCCAAGAGATGAATAACATGGCAAATAAAAATCTTGAATCTAAACTTGAAGACATTATTAGTGAGATTAAGAAGACCCCTAAAAAAACTCAAACATATGGGCCTTTTGAAAATGAGCCCTATGAAAACAATAAAAGGTTTAAAAAAAGATATGGGTTACTTAAAGAATGTTACAGAGGATTATTTCATTGTATGGATGATTTTTTTGAAGTTGATAAAAGGGGGGGAGCATTAAGAAATGTTTTTTTTGGCTCTCTTTTTGCAATATGGTTGGGAACTACAATTACATATTGTAACGGCTGTTTTAATGAAGAATCAAATGTTCCTGCTGTAGAAGAAAGGATGGGGTATGAAAACAATTCCGACCAATATGGGGTGGTAGAATAAAATGAATAAAAAACCTAATTTAGAACAGCAAATTGAGAGCATAGTTGAATTAAATAAAAAATGAAACAATATAAAAACTCGCAAAACCTGGAAACCAAGGTTGAAGGGATTATTGAAAAGATCAGATTGCCTAGTCTTGAACGTATGACTAAATTTACTGAATATGATGTTAAAGAAGATATCGTTGTTCCTAAAGGAAGATATGTTGTAGATAAAGATATTGTTATTAAGAAAGAAGGGGGTTTGAAAATTGCTTCTGGAACTGAATTCTATTTCAAAAAAGATGCTGGAATTGTTGTTTATGGATATTTACAGGCGAAAGGAACTGGAGAAGAGAGAATTTTATTTTCTTCTTATGGTGATGTATGGAAAAATATATCTATATTTAATTTAGGAGATAAAGAATCTGAGCTTGAGTACTGTGATATAACAAAAGGAACTGGGAGACTTATTGAAGATTTAATACACTCAAAAAATTCAGAAAAGTTCCTTGGAGAAATGAAAAAATATGATGAACTTGGCGGAGGCATACTTATTATTAAATCAAATCCTTTGATACAAAATTGTGATATCTATGAAAACCAAGCATTTCATGGTGGTGGAATGTATATCTGTAAATTCTCTAAACCTCCTTTAGAAAAAACAATTATAGAAAAAAACAAAAGCAAAGTGGGGGGAGGGATTTATATCCTTGAATCTGCACCTCAATTAAAAAATGGTTGTTATATATCCCAAAATGAAGCCGAATATATGGGTGGAGGTATTTGTGCTTCGAGATCTGGATTATCATTAAATAAAATCTATATAAATTCAAATAGTGCAGATTCTCCAGGAATTGGGGGGGGGATCTATTTAAGTAATTCTGAATTAAAAATGAATAGTGGAGGTATAAGCAAAAATAATTCCAAAATGGGTGGTGGTGGTGCTTGGTTTTACAAATCAATCGTGACTATAGAAAATTCAGTAATAGAGGATAATATAACAAAAGGAAGTGGTGGCGGATTATATGCTCGACTTTCTGATATTGGTATAGAAAATGCAATAATTGAGAATAATGAAGCAAAAATTGGTGGGGGAATGTGCATAGATAAATGCGATCGATTAGCGATAAGGGAGAACTTAATAAATTATAATACTGCTGAAAAAGGTGGAGGTGTTTTTCATAGGGGTTCAGAACCAAAAAGTTTGGGTTGGTTAAAAAATAAAATAGTATATCTTTGTGGAGACTCAATTAAATTGGATAATAATGTATCTAACAATCAAGTAGATAATATTTATGGTCCTGATAAAAAATGAAAGATGACCAAAATTTAGAACAAAAACTTGAAGGGATTGTTGAACAGATAAAAGTAGATGTTTCAGAAAAAGAAAAAGATTTATTTGAAAAAGCTAAAAAATTATATTTTGAGGGAAATTATGGTGAATCAATAGAATGTTATGATAAAGCCATTGAAATAAATCCAGAATATAGCTCTGCTTGGAATAATAAAGGGAATGCTTTAGACGAACAAGGAAAATTAGAACGAGCAATCGAATGCTATGATAAGGCAATTGAAATAAATCCTGAATTTGATATTGCTAAAAATAATAGAAGAATTGTTTTAGGAGAATTAAATGAAAAATGAAAGAAAAAGATAAAAACTCGCAAAACCTGGAAACCAAGGTTAAAGAAATTGTTGGAAAGATCAAAGGAAAAGAAGTAGAATATTTAATCAAAAAAGGAGATGCTTTTTATGGGGCAGAGAATTTTAAAGAAGCGATTGAGTGTTATGATAAAATTCTAGCGGAAGATCGGGACAATTTGGAAGTTTGGTTAAATAAAGGAAATTCATTACTTTATTTAAGGAAATTGGATGAATCTATAACTTCTTTTGATAACATTATTAAAACAGGATATTCTAAATATCGTTCTTCAGCATACATAGGTAAAGCAGCAGCATTATACGAACAAGAAAAATATGAAGAGGCGGTGGAAGCTATGGAAAAATCAAGGATAAATGACATTGGGGTACGCTTTGCATTAAAGGATGTTAAAAAAAAGGCAGCATATCAAAAAGCAAAATGGCCTAAAAAGGTTATGTTGAATATTCAAAAACTTTTTTATGATTAAAAAAAGTGCATGAGATTATTTGTAAAGTAATGGGGGATATAAAAAAAAGAGAATCTAGTAAATAAACTTTATGAAACATATAGTGATTCTGTAACTATCAAAATCGATTCTATTAAGTGATGATAAAGAAATAAAAAAATACGCCAACGCCTGAGATTTGGAACCTACGTTTTGGGTCGTAGCCCCCCAGATGCAATATAAGTTAACTTCGTTAACTTAATTACATAGCACACTCTTTAATGGATTATCTTAATTGAAAAACACAATAAATAAAAAAATACGCCAACGCCCGGATTTGAACCGGGAATCCCAAAGGGACCGGCTGTTTTGGAAAAAACAAATGCTTTTTCTTTTTTCACTCAAGGCCGGCGCAATACCAGGTTATGCGACGTTGGCATAATGGTTTAGATAATTAAGTGATTTATAAAAGTTATTGTTAGTTCAAAATCCAATTTTAATATCCTTTTTTAAGGTTTTCGAAAGGTTTATTAATAAAATTTAGAAAAGTTTATCGACGAGAAATTTTTAAAAATAGGAACCTTTATATATAACTTGTGTGCTTTGTTTATAAAACTATTGTATCTATCAATAGGTGTTAAGTTTTAATGTTCAATTATTAAATCTTTCGGGTGGTAAATATGGCAGACGAAAAATATGTTAAAAAATGCCCTGAATGTGGCAGTATAAACTTGTTCTGGAATCGTGACCGAGGAGAGATAATCTGTAAAGATTGTGGCCTTGTGGTCGAAGAAAAAATGATTGACTTTGGTCAAGAATGGCGAGAGTTTGATCAAAAAGGAGAATCTAAAAGAAGGGCTGGAGCTCCAATGACTTATACTCAATATGACCAAGGATTAGGTACTAGAGTTGGTACATCTTCTGATTTGTATGGTCTTGGTAAGAAAGACAGAAATAAATTCTTTAGATTAAGAAAATGGCAGAACAGAATTTCAACTGCCATTGAAAGAAACCTTAAACTGGCTTTGGCTGAATTGAAAAGGGTCGGTTCTTATTTAAAATTACCAAAATCTGTAGAAGAAGAAGCAGCAAGAATCTACACAATGGCTGTTCAGAAAGGATTAGTAAGGGGAAGAAGTATGGAGAGTGTTGTTGCTGGAGCTTTATACGCTGCATGCAGAAGACACGAAGTTCCCCGTACTTTGGATGAATTAAGTGAAGCTAGTGGAATTGAGAAAAAAGAAATTGGAAGAACTTACAGATTTGTTACAAGAGAATTGGGAATGAATATTCTACCAAGTAATCCTGAAGAATACATAGCAAGATTTGCTTCTGCACTAAAATTAAGCCCAGAATCTCAATCAAAATCAATTGATATTCTTAAAAAAGCACAAAAAGCAGAATTAACTTCTGGTAGGGGTCCAACAGGAATCGCTGCAGCTGCATTATATGTGAGTGCATTAATTCATGGCGAAAAGAGAACTCAAAGAGAAGTTGCAGATGTTGCTGGTGTGACAGAAGTTACTATCAGAAACAGATACAAGGAATTGCTTGCTAAATTAAATCTTGAAAAAAATATTAAGAAAATCAAGAAAAAGAATAAAAAATAATTTCTTTTTCTTTTATTCTTTTTTATTATCTATTGCTTTTCCTACATAACTTATTGCAGAATTATATGCGGATTCATAACATTGCAAGATTGTTTTTAGATATGGTGCTTCTTTATTTACATGTTGTTTGATTCTCATATCTGCAACTCTGTTATAATAATAATTTAAAACATTTTTAGATATACCTGCGTTTGATGCCATGTTTTTCAAATATAGAGCGTGGTCGTCTCTAAGATCATAAATTTCGTTTGCCTCTTTTGGTGATAATGCGTGTATTATTTTTTCTATATCCATTTTATCCTCCCAAGAACTCTTTTTTTATTTTTTATGTTACTGTTTTTTATAAACTTTTTGATTTTATTTTTATCGGATGAATTCCGAAACGTATATAGAAAAGTTTTTATACCTAAAAATCTAAATAACAATCTATCATAAAGTAGTAAAACTTACATGTGGGGTGCATTTATATGAAAAAACTAGAAATAATATGTAGAAAAAGTGAAGGTGATTCGCACCAGATAATCTTTAAGTATGATGGTGCAGAAAGAAAAACAATTGAAGAATTACTTGCTAAATATAATGTTAAAGAGTATGTAGCTAATGGTGATGGAAATTATTTCTTCAATATTAATTCTGGTCAAGGAATGTCAGATTTTGCTAAAGATGCATGGTTTGGGAGAGCTCCTATTGATAGCGGAAATATTAAATTAGCTAGAAATAGTTATTGTAGATTAAGGGGAGCTGTAGACCAAAAAAGGTTTCCTGATGAAGTTGAAGGTGCAGGACTTTCTAATTATGATCCTGCTGTAAAACAAGGAGAACTAAGAACTATTTCAGGTGTTTTACAAACTAATGAGACTATTTCCAAAGAAAAACCTAAAATTGAAACTCTCAACCCCATTGAGAAAGAATCTAAATTAGAAAAACAAGTTGATAGAACTGCTGAAGAAATTAAAATTAATGAAAAAGAGTCAAAAGATGATGTTGAAAAACAAGAAGGGTTGAAAACTCTTCAAGACTCGAATAAACTGAGCCAAGAGGAACCTAAAATGGAATATAAAAAACCAAGTAAGACAAATAAATTTTTCAAAGGAGTATTTTACACTGCATTAGTTGCAAGTATTGGCGCTGGTGGATATTTTATGAATGAGGGATATAAACAGATGAAAACTGTAGAGAAAGAATTGGGAAACGTGCAAGAAAAATTGGGGAAGATATCTTACTTGACTAAAGAACAATCTGAAAAAGATTATTTAAAAGATTTAAATATTCTTATTGAAAAAGTTATTAATAAAAATAATAAAATTAGTACTTTAGAAGATAAATTGAAAATTTATAATTCTAAATTAAGTCAAACAAATTCTCAAATGGATGAATACCAAACAGAGGTTGTTGGCGAAATAAGTTTATTAAAAGATAGTTTGAAAACAAATATCAATAAAATAAACAATGAATTAGAATTATATAATCAACAAAATATTATTGTGGATGACTCTTTAGCTACTGCTATAATGGGCGTAGATACTAAACTTGATTCTATTAATAATGGAATCATAATGGAAATAGACCACTTAAAAGAGAAAAAGGCAACGAGTTTATGGTATATGATTAAAAATATATTTTAAACTCATTGAATTAATTTAATAATTTCATCAAAAATTTTTTTATTTATTTCTTTTTTGTATTTCTTAGCTGAATTTCTTATTTTATTTTTATTTATATTGAATCCTTTTTCTTTTAATTTAGAGGTAAGGCTACTTGAAGTTATACATTGACAGAACTGAGTTACATTACTAGGTTTTTCTGTGTTGTTTGCCCTCTCAAAATCGAGTAATACTGGTTTATTGGTTTTGGTTATAAGTATATGTTTGTATGGGTGATGCATCTCTTCTTTATTGATTTTTAGCTCATCTAATTTATACATCTGAGCAAAGACGTTTTTTAAAAGTTTTTTAATTTTGGTTTTAGTTGAATTTTTTATAAATTCTTCTATAAATATCCCATCTACAAACTCATAAATTAAAGAATTGTTTTCAAAAGAAATAAATTTGGGCCCTATTTTGTATTTATTTAATTTTTTTAGCCAGTATGCTTCAATTTCTATTCTTGAGTGGGCTTTACTTTTAGGGTTTTTTTCTTTTATGGCTATTTTTTTCCTGCCTAATTTAGCTGTGTAAATAAACCCCCTTTTACCTTTTGCAAAGAACTCTTTCCCTTTTATTTCCATCTTATTTTTTAAAAAAGACTTCTTGAATGGTATTTGTGTCTTGCAAGCCTAAATGCGGTAATCCATAAGAATATGCCCACAATAATTAAGATCACATTAGCGGTTGTTTGTGGTAATATAACATTAAAATCTATTATATTGAATATTAATAAAAGATTATATGTTCCTAAAGCAATTGCTATTAATCCCACTAAGAATTCTAAAGAAATTTTTCTTTTTTGTATTTGTTCTTCAACCATAATAGAATTAAATAATCTTTGAAGCTATTTAAATTTTACTTTTTATTAATTTTATATATATATAATTCTTCAAAATCTAGTTTTAGTTGATCTACTTCTTTGAAAGTGTAATTATTGGTTTTTAATATATCATTTATTTTTTCTTTATTTGTTAAAGAACTAAAGAGTAAAAGTATTGTTCCATTTTTGTTGATGTGGGTTTTTGCGTGTTTTAAAAATTTTTCAGTTAATTCATATCCTTGTTTTCCCCCATCAAGAGCTAAATCTTTTGGTTCTTGATCTGGGAGATAAGGTGGATTAAATATTATTGTGTCAAATTTCTCTTTTATGTTTTGAAATAAATCTGACTGAACCACTGTTATAGGCATTCCTTTACCTATTGCGTTTGCTAATGTAGTGGTTACTGCTTCTTTATTGATGTCTGAAGCTAAAACAGAAGTGACTTTTTTGTTTTTTGCTGCTGCAATTGCCTGTATTCCAGAGCCTGTTCCCAAGTCTAACACTCTTCCAAATGCATATTTGGTTACTGCTTTTTCTAATAAAAAAGAGTCTTCTCTTGGTTCATAAACAGAATTCATTCTTCTTGATCTTCTTGCACTGTTTTTTTTGGTTGTTCTAATGCTTGAAGATATTCTTTTACTCTTGCTAAGATATTTTTTAGATAGAAACCTTCTATTTTTTCTTCAAAAATTTTGTTTAATTGCTCAAATTCAGAAATTCTATAGCTGTTTTCAATGTTTTCTATGAGATATATGTCTTTTAACCTTTTTAATTGTCTCCTTATATTTGATGATGCAATACCTACAAGTGGAAGATTATTTTCTGTTCTTGATTTTATTACTTTTTCTTCTATCTTTTTAGAAGTTAGGTTTTCCTGATTATGTTTTGATTGAATTAAAATTAAAAGAATATCGCTGATTACATCTCTACTATCCCCTGGTTGTAATAAACCTATAGAGAGACATATTTTTTTCACTAACTCTCTATCTTCTAACTCATAAGGTTTTTCATATTTCCTTAATGTTATTTCAGATAAAGGAGTATCTCTTGAAACTTTTTTGGGCATGTTAGTTATAATCTTGTTGAGATATATAAAAGTTTTTATATCCTCTTAAAAACATAATGGGCAAAACTTTAAAAATACCTTTAATAATTGCATTAAAATGAAAAGTAAACTAGAAAATATATTAAAATTAGTACAAGATAATCCTGTAGATTTTAATAGATTTAGTGAAGATATCCATCAAATTAATCCAGAATCTAGAGTCAAATCTATTTCTAGTATACTAAGTAGAATTAATATTCCTAAACATTCAACCATTTTAGATATCGGAACTGGTTATGGTGCTGTTTTATTAAATGCGCTAGGCTATAATGTTATTGGGGTTGAAATTAATGGCCCTAAATTAAAAGAAGGGATGAATTATTGGGGTAAATTAGGTATTGATTTTGAATTAACTAATAATTTGTCTTCTGTCGTAAATGCTTCTGGAAAATTATATTTTTCAGCAAAAGATTCTAGAAATTTAGGTGAAATTCCAGATTCTTCTATTGATATGGTTACATCTTTTTATCTTAGTGGATATATGGTTGGAAAAAATGGTGCATATGGAGATGTTGGAAGAATGTTAAAACCTAAAGGAAATTTAACTGCAACCACTCAAGGTTATTCTGATATGCCTGAATTTTTTAAAGAATTAATGGTAAATCTTATGGGTGAATTTATGGAACCTAAAAATTTAAAATTAACTTCAACATTTACAATTGATGACCCTTTAGTTCATGATAAATTTGTGCTTATTTATAGTAAATTAAAATAAGAGATAATTAAAATAAGAGATAATTAAAATAAGAGATAATTAAAATAAAAGATAAGCTATTCTAATAAATTTAAAATTTAAAAAGAAAAAGGATTATTAATAAATTTATTTTATTATTCCCTAATATCTTTAGTTTCAGTACTCCTGTAAATAGTTGCAAATGAGGGTGTAACAACAATATAATCATCACTAAAACCAGCAATATCTCCTTCAATAGCATCACAAGTATTCTTTAACTTATTAACTGCCCTTTTTAATTCAATTAGATCTTTATCTTTTAATGGTTTAATATTAACAAGAGCTATGGTGCTCCCTTCCCTTAAAGAATCTAATATTGGTTTGATATCAGAAAAATCTTCTATAACAAAAGGTCTTACAGTAACTTTTGAAACTCCACCAGCTTCAACAGTGTCAAGTTCTACATATTCTTCACTAGCTTCTTCTTCAAAATCCTCGCCAGCCATCTTCTCTTTAATTTTTGAAAGGAAATCCTTCATTATAAACCCCTCCTCATAAGTATAATTATACAAATTTTAATAGCCTTTATCTATATAAACTTTTCTATACAGAACAACTCACTAGACATTTAAAATTAACACCCTAAATTTAGATTATTTTTAGAAAGTTTTTTAAACCAGTTAAAATTCCAAATTCTACTATGGTAACAAGAATAGGTACATTTAGAAGAAAATCAAGGCAGAAGATGACTAAAAAACCTTCTACTAGAGGGAAATTTAGTATAACTAAATATCTTCAAGAATTTAAGATAGGGGATAGAGTTGTTTTAAAATTAGATTCTGCAGTCCAAAAAGGAATGTATTTTCCAAGATTTCATGGAAATTCGGGATTAATTAAAGCTAAAAAAGGAAGATGTTATGAAGTTGCTATTAAGGATATTAAAAAAGAAAAAACAGTTATTGTACATCCAGTACACCTCAAAAAATTAAAGTAGTTTTTATATAAAATGAAACTAGAAATAATTGAAGAAACTCCTGTTGGGATAACTCAACTAAAAGAAGAGCTATCAAAAATCCAAAAGGGAGATAATGAACTGAGTCCAAGAAGTCAAAAATTAGAAGAATATGTTAATCAGTTCACTGAATTAAGCTCAGAAGAATATAAAAAACTAATTGGTGAATTAACTAAATTAGATATTCCAAGATTAAAAGAACTTCACATAATTAAGATAGCAGATTTATTACCTGCCACTGTTAATGATGTAAAAACAATTCTACAAGGATATGCGTTAACAGTAACTAATGATAACATGAAAAAAATTGCTAACGTATCATCTAAATTTATCCCCAAGAAGAAGTAGTGTTCTATAAGAAAGTTTAAATACTAATATATTATTAAATTGATAAAGGTAAAAAAATGGAACTAACACCAGTAAGAGAAGAAATTGCAATTGTATTGGATTTTTTACCAAATGGATACCCATTTGATAACACTCCAAGTCATAGAAAGACTTCAATAGTGCAAGCTATAGGGAAAGAGCATTTAATTTTACTAGAATTGGTTCCTAAAAAAGATGTTAAATTACAAATTGGAGATGAAATTTATATTGGTGAAGGAAAAAGAGATCAGATTCATCATATCTTAGGAAAATTAGAAACCCCAAAATTAACTAAAACTGCTGAAAAAGAATTAAAATTTGTTATTGAAAAAATATTAGACCGAAACCAGACAAAATTTGTTGAATTTTTCAATAAAGCTCAACCTTTGACCACTAGAATGCACCAGATTGAACTTTTACCTGGATTAGGTAAAAAACACATGTGGGAAATTATAGAAGAACGAAGAATAGAGCCATTTAAAGATTTTGAAGATTTAAAGAAAAGAGTAAAATTAATGCCAGATCCTAAGAAAGTGTTAACTAATCGAATAATTAAGGAAATAGTTGGCGATGAAAAACATCTTCTTTTCATAGGATGAACATACTAATAATTAGTTCTAAAT
This sequence comes from uncultured Methanosarcinales archaeon, assembly GCA_964630685.1. Lineage (GTDB taxonomy): Archaea > Nanobdellota > Nanobdellia > Woesearchaeales > BS150m-G63 > BS150m-G63. The sequence continues at coordinate 14,202 of CAZVVW010000007.1, forward strand.
AGTAATATTCTTAATAATCACCACTAATAAGTACTAAAAACAGAAACATTTATATACTATTTCTACTAGTACTACTAATAGGGGGTAATTAAGGGGTAAAAATGATTAAAAAAACAATTAAAATTATATTCATTTTAGGAGTATTTATGCTGGGTTGGTTAGCTAATTCTACTTACCCCATTGTGTTGACTAACTCAGTTACTCCTTTTCAAACTTTTATGATTTATGAAGAGCCTTCTGCAAATAGTGCAAGAGAAAGAAACTCTCCATACGACCATATTAAAGAGTCACAAATCAAGGTTTTTAGCGATAAAATTATAATTGATATAGAAGACCCAGAATGGGCAACTTTCACTGATACTAACTCTATGGACCCTGTTATTGATGCAGGAGCTAACGCAATAGAAATAATCCCTAAAACTACAGATCAAATTCACTTAGGAGACATAATTTCCTATAATTCTCCTTACACTGATGGTTCAATAATCCACAGAGTAATTAAAATAGGTCAAGATAAACAAGGTTGGTATTGTAAATTAAAGGGAGATAACAATAATTTTGAAGATCCTGGAAAAATCAGGTTTGACCAAATACAACGTGTTGTTGTAGCTATAATCTATTAAACATAAGCTATATATACTCGCGCACATATACATATAAATTAGGGGGATGCATACATGAACAAATTAGAACAATTAGCGAATTTAAAACAAGGTTTTGCTAAAGGATTTATTACTGAAAAAGAATTTATAAAAATGGAAGAAAGATTAAAAAAAGAAAGAAACAATTAAAATTTTCCCATCATTCTTTTTTTAAATTCTTCAAGTCTTTGAGATTGTTTCAAAGAAGTTTTCATCAATAAAATATTTTTCTCTTTTAACTCATCAATCTGTCTATCTCTCTTTTTCAGCTCTTTAGAGTACCATTCTTTGAGTTTTTCAATTTCTTTTTTTATCATGTTTACCTTCAATTATTTCTTTAATTTCATCAAATTTATCTTTAAATATATGGGCGCTATTGGAAAATATGCCAATTACTCCTTGTTCAACATTTAATTTTTTACATACATCTTTTTGTAAAATGCTTAATTGGTATATGTTTGCAGGCCAACCCATAAAGATATCATTACTCCTGATCATCATAGTCAAATTAAGTTTACCTTTCCTTAATTTAAAATCTATAGTCATCATACTTGGAGTATCTTTTCTATGTATATTTGCATCATTTATTGGATCCCATAATGAGATAACTGCCCTCCTACTAGTTGGATTATTTTTTAATAGTGGAATCACAAAATCATCAATTTGATTTAATTTACTTTGATAGGAAAAAATCCTAGTTCCAGGGGTATAGGAATATCCAGGAGCTAATTTTTTTAATAGCATAATATTTGCTATTTCACTTCTAGGTGGATAGAACCATTTTTTAAAATCTTCAAGAAGTTCTATTGGTTTTAAAATTCCTTCTGATGGATTAGATATTTCAATATAAAAATTTAATACTTCTCTGCATATCCTTTTATCTCCATCGATAAAATCTTTACCTTTATCAAGTATCAATTTCAGGCTTTTCTTCCAAACTTCTAAAGCTGTTTTTTCTTTAATCATTTTATCTTTTAATCTTGAATAAAACTAGTAAGTTTTAGATTAGTTCCTTTCACCTCGCCAAAATCATAACAAAATAAAGGTAACCTATAACTAGTCATGATTATGTTAAATTCTCTACATACATCATCTGGGTCTATTTCCCCACTTCTAAAAAATCTTGCTCTATCCCCTCCAGAAAATATTTCAAATAGTTTTTCTTTTCCGACCAGCACATTCTTTAATTCCTTAGAGTATATATCTTTTGTATCTTTTATTTCTACTTTAGGAAAACTGCCTTTGCTAAAGTAAGGATCCTCTTTAAATTCTCTAAAAGCAGAAGAAAAAGCAATCCTAAATCTTGTAGGCATGCCACAACTTTTGTAAATAATTTCCTCAACAATGCAAAATCTATCGATTGACCCCCTTGTAGACTTCAGAAGTTCTACAACGAATTCTTGATCCATCTTTGGCTCTTTCCAACCATAATTCCAAAGCCTTATATAATTTCTACCAAATCTAAATAATTCTTTAGGGTCATTCATCAACCACAATATAGGTTTAAAATATTCCTCTGCCCTTCTTCTTTGAAGGGAATTGGCAGATAATAATGATCTTGCCATTTTTCTTACAAATATTTTAAAAGACTTTGCTGTTTTATTTTCTTCTAAATATCTTTTAACATCTATAGCAATGGAAGATTGACTACATATCACTCCATAACTTTCTTTTTGAAGTTCATTTTGGTATATCTCCCATTCTTGTGAATCAAATGTATATCCCCCTGCTTTTCCAACAATATATGGGGCATTTAATAAATCATTATTTTTTATATATAGATATCTCCTTTTATTGGAAAATATATCTATTAATTTTTTAAAAAAATCTAAATTATCTTGCATCCATTTAGTTTTAACTCCAAACACAAAATCAATATGTCCATCAATGCCTAATTTAGTATAATGTCTTATTATTTCTAAGAGTCGACTTTTATTAGTTAGATTACTTAATTCGATTATGCAACTTATCTTTTTTCCATAATCTCTACATTCAGACTTTATTTTTTTTAAAAGTGATTTTAATTCATTTTCATCACAATTTTCAATAATAAACTCGAAATTATTTAATCCAATAGCATCATTGACGCAAGAAAAAGAATCTTCAATAGCTTTATTTAATTTTTCTAAATCTCTTAGATTTTTACATTCAAGAAGGATTGAATTTACCCTATCGATCCATGTTGCAGTTTCAAATTTGGCAACCCATCCTTTTTGTTCATGTCCTTCTATTGGCATTGCAGGCATTAAAGGTTTTGAAATAATTATTTTTCTTTTATGTTTTTCAACTGTTAATTCTTCTCCTTTTTCTAATGCGAGGGAAAAATATTTTTCTCCTTTTGAACCTTCTTTACTTACTTTTAATATCCCTTCCCCTATCATTCTATTCAAATGATATAATAATCTTCTATGTAGTCTTGCTTTATCTCTTTTTGCAATTAATAATTTTTCTTTATCACTTATTTTACTTTTAAAACTAGCATCGATTCTTCTATATGTTTTAGGATATGTTTTTTTTAATATTTCAGAAGTAGATACCTCTGTTTCAGGATTTCTCTTAAAAATAGATAATATTTTATATTCAGTTGAATGCATTATTCTGGAAAATTTCCTTTTTATTGAATATTGAAGACGAGTTTTTTTATAGGTCTTCTATTGAGGATTAAAAGAAAATAGATATATAAACTTTTCTGTTTCAGTATTTTTTTTAAAAAATAAATACGGAGATCTTTCATTTATAAATGTTTCAGGAATTTACTGAAACATTCAACTTTTTTTCCTAAAAAACGTTTATAATAACTGAAACATTATTCTAAATTTATTCCGATACAATCGTTTACTATGCGAAAAGTATGGGGGTAATTCAATGTCATTAAACAAAAAAGAGTTAATCGTTTTGTCCCACTTAAGGCAAAACTCAAGGAAAAATTTGACCAAGATATCAAAGCAGACAGGAATACCTGTGAGTACATTATTTGATAAATTAAGAAAATACCAACAAGGAGTTATAACTAAACAGACTGTTCTTTTGGATTTCCAAAAATTAGGGTTTGATGTGAAAGTGAAAACACTATTAAAAATAGCTAAAGATCAAAAACAAGAATTAACTAATCACTTAATTAATAGTCCGAGTGTTAATTCAATTTCATCTGTGACAGGGGGATTTGATTTATTAATTGAAGCAATATTCAGGAATCTAAAAGAATTGGAGATATTTTCAGACCAATTAGAACAATTTAATATCAAAAAGAAAGAGGAATTTTTTGTGGTAGAAGATATTAAGAGAGAATCTTTCTTAGCCCACCCAGAATTAATCGAATTGGTTTAAATCAAAAATGAACCCCTTAGAACAATTAGCAAAATTGAAACAAGGTTTTGTTAAAGGATTTATCACAGAAAAAGAATATAGAGAAATGAAGCAAAAAATATTTCAAAAAAACCAAAAAGATTTCAGAAAATATGCCATTTAACAAAAATTTTTCAATAGAACCAATGAAATTTCCGAAAGAATCAATAAGATTTTGGTTATTATACCTAAACTGTTTTTAAAAAAAATGTTGTATTAAACACTACAGCGCAGGCTTATATAGCAAATATACGCTTAAGATGTAAGAGTTCCTGAAAAGGAAATTGATTGATATTATTCAAAATAGCGATAGATAAAGAGGCCAAAAATGAAAAACAAAACAAATAACACCAATGTTTTATTGATAGGGTGTGGTCCCCACGCCAAAAGGATTTATGTACCTTTACTTAAAAAATATAAAAAAAGGATAGACCTTAAGTGTGTTGTAGATGTTGGAGAGAAAAAGAAAGATGTTAATGGTTTTTTAAACTCTTTAAAATGTGATAGATATTTTATAGATACAAAACAATTAACTTACAATAAATTAAATTCAAAGGTAGAAAAAAAATTAAATAAATTTGTAAAAGATTATAAGATTAAAGGAGTCATTATCGCCACAGAGCCACTTACACACGTAATGTATTCTAAGTGGGCATTAAAAAAGAATTTATCAATACTTTTAGACAAACCAGTTTCAACTTATAAAGGCATATCCACTAAGAAAGAATTAGCAAAGAAGATATTGAAAGATTATGATAATTTAGCTAAAATCTATAAACCCAAAACAAAGATATCCTTTTCTTTAATGTCTCAAAGAAGATTTCACCCAGCATTTGAAAAAATAAAAAAATTAATAGGGGATTGTTATGAAAAAACAAATTGTCCTGTGACCTCTATCCAATCATTTCATTGTGATGGTCAATGGAGAATGCCTACAGAAATTGTAGAACAGATATACCACCCTTATTGTCAAGGGTATGGTAAATGTTCACATTCAGGATATCATTTTTTTGATATAGTTCCATTTTTAATAGATTCAAGTTATTCAAAAAAGAAAAAATATGATAATCTTACAGCATATTCAACAGCAGTTAGGCCTCTAGATTTTTTACAACAAGTAGAACTGAAAGATTATGAAAATTTATTTGGAAAAAAATCATTCAGTAATCACAATAAATATTCTGAAAAAGATTACAAAAAGATTATGGGAAATTTTGGAGAGATTGATGCATTTACTAATTTAGAATTCAAGAAAGGGAACAATATAATAACTCTCGCGAGTATTAATTTAATTCATAATGGATTCGCACAAAGAAATTGGATTTCAGCTGAAGGAAGAGACTTATACAAGGGGAATGGAAGAGTAAGACAGGAAAGTCACATTATTCAACAAGGACCTTTCCAAGCAGTCCATTACCATAGTTATCAATCTAAAGAAGTGGATCCAACTAAAACCAATGATAATTTGTATGATGTAGGTGGAGAATATCATTCAGATATTTATATATTTAAAAATTCAAAAGTTATTGGGGGGGAAACATTTGAAAAGATTAGTATTAAAAATTTGAATAAAACCATAATGGAAGAGAAATCTAGGGGGCATCAAGAAGATGCTAGGGCAAAAGGTTTTTTGGAATTTGTGGAATTTTTAGAAGGTAAAAGAAAAAGAAAAGATATGACTTCGGATTTTTTAACACATAGAATGGGCTCTCTGATAACTTCTTTAATTTATCAATCAATTACAGCACAATATGAAAATTCAAATGCTAAAATGAGTATAAAAATAAAATGAACTTAGAAGATTTATTAATAATATCCTTTGATGGATTGAATCGTGCAGGTAAAGGTACCCAAATCAATTACTTAAAACAACATTTGGAATCGCAAGATTATCTTGTAGAAGTTTTGAGGGGAGATGGTAGCAGACCTGGTGAAGGATCTTTAGGATTTTATGATCCCCAATCATGTTTTTGGAAACAATGGCAAGGAATTCAAGATAAATCATTTGATGATTGGGAATATGCTGCGAAAGTACTCACTTCTGAAAATTATTTGAGAGCTATAGAAGTTAAAACACAAGCAGAAAAAGAAGAAAAAAAAGGAATAATATTATTAGATAGGTCATATCTTTCAAGGTGGTATATGTTGAGAAAAGAAGAATCTAGTGCACCCCTGAGTGGTTGTTTAGAAGAACTTACCCTAAAACCAGATATTTACTTTATTTTAGAAGTTCCCAAAGAACATTTGTTAAAACGGAATGCCAATAGCAGCCCCATCAAAGCAGAATTTAGGGGGAAGAATATTTTAACAGGTTATGAGGATTGGACAAATACTTTTGGAAAAATACCCCTCCACTTGAATATTTACAAGTTAGATGGAACTAAACAAAAATCAGAAATACATGAAGAAGTGAAAGGAGTTATTGAGAATGAATATTTAACTAGTTTTATAGAAAACTAAAAAGATTTAAACAACTAAAAATACCTTTATAAAAATGGCAATAAAAAGTAGAAATTCAATAATGGGAATATTGAAAAATAAAGAGGGGAAAATTTTGATTGGTTTTTCTGAAAGGGTCAATTCTGGGAATTCTAAAAATATAGATAGTCATTCTTGGAAATTTCCTCAAGGGGGAATAGATGGAGGAGAAACAGCTACAACAGCATTAGTAAGAGAACTTAAAGAAGAATTGAATTATGAATTAAATAAACAAAATATAATTACTAAACTTGAAGAAACAGTGCCTTATTATTTCAAAGATAATGGAGGGATCCCAGAATTTGAAGTGAACTTACATGCATTTTTAATAGATTACACTGAAAACAATGAGTTTGATTATGATAAAGAAGAATTTTCTGAATTAAAATGGATATCTCCTGAAGAAATATATGATTTAAATTTAACAATTAGAAGAGACGCGTACATTGTTATTTTAAAGAAATTTGATTTATTGTGATATTATAAAAAATATCAAATTCATTTTAAATTTCCCCTTACACAAAAAACAATAAGCTTTATATATCACTACTTCTAAGTAACACTATATAACAAGGGGTTAATTAAAATGTCAAAAAACTTAAATAGCTCAAACACTCTTGAATTAACTAAGGTTCACTACGGAGTTATTCTTACAGCAACACAAATAATAACGATTTAAATTTCAAAATGGCTAGCGCAGAATATATTCAAAAGGTTGACGACCTGAAAAAACATGGAAAAAAACAAGTGCTGATTATAAGCAATAGTAAAGAAAGAGGGGATAGTCTGAAAAAATCATTAGAAGAAATATTTAATTATGGTGTGCTTGTATCAACTAATCAAGAAGACTCAATTGATAAATTCAAAAAGTATAGTATAGATTTAGTGTTTTCAGATATGTTCTTGGATAAAGAAAATTTTGATAATGGAGTATTTAGATTGATAAATATCTTAAAACAAACAGACCCTTATCTTAAATCAATCGTGATGTCTGAAGGGATAGAAGATTTAGAAGAAAAATTGACTCAAGAAAATATGAATATTAAAAAATTTTTAGAGGGTTCTTTTTCTGTTGATGGTTATCTTAATAGAAAACCATTCAGCCATAATAAATTAGGAAACATCATAGAAAGGGCGTTAACAGAAAAACAAAAAGATAAAGAGTATATCATCAACCATTTTAACAAAACTCTAAAAGATTATCTGGAAACCAAAAACCAAGAAAATAAAGAAGCATTAGAAAATTGTGTTCAATACTTATATGATAGACATTTTATGGGCAAATTAGCAATTTTTACAGAAGATTGCGCAACAGGAGTATTGAGTGATATTGATCCAACTAAAAAATATGGTGAATATTTTGAATCTTATTATATCAAAGAGTTTGCAGATTCTAAAGAGATAACTCAATTCAGGGAAGATCAGAAGTTATTCGAAAAACACAACAAAAAAGACACTAAAAACAAAATAATCTTGCCTGAAATTATATTTTCATGTAAATCTCCAAAAGATGATACAGTGAGGTATGGTGTTTCTAAAATTAACATAGGGCCAACAATTGGCGATGTGTTGACAATATTAAATACAAAAGGAAAAAGTAAGCATCACAAAAAATCAATTAATCAATGGTATGATGATACAATCAATTCAATAGTAGAAGTAAATCTAGACCACCTTCTTTTATGGCAAGATAAAACTTCTTTAACTAATAATGAATCAACAGCAAAAAGAGTGATCAAAACATATAAAGAAAATTTATTACAAGCATTCTTAGATTTCAATGAATATTTGTTTAGAGATTCTAGTATAGCTCCATTGAAGGATCAACATTTTGTTCAACTAGAAAAATATCTTCAAATATTTGACACCTTAGAAGATCACAATTTATTTGTAAGAGTGATTGATAACAGTCCAGGCAATTCTGGATGGGATTTAAGAAAAGTGAGCAACAATCTTCCAGAAATATTGGGCGCATTAGGTTTGAGCACACACAACGAATACATAAAAAAAGAGAAAAATCTTCCAGAAATATCTAATAGGATAAAAGAAAAAATAAATGAATTATACATACACTGGGACCAATCCAATAAGGATGGACATCTTTTAGAAGATTTTTTCCATATCACAGATAGTTATGAAGCCAATTTGAGCTTAGAAGACCAATTAGCTCATTATGTTTCTTTTATGAAGTGTTCTGCAAAAAATAAAGAATTTGATTCAAACAACACTAAATTATGGTTGGATTACTTCCTTGTTGGTTTTTATAGAAATATAAGAAAAAGACATTTAAATATTGTCAAATATGCTTATAGAAATGAAAAGATGTTCAAGTATCATCAACTCTCTCCAGAAAAACATCAAGAAAAACTAGAAAATTATGAAGCAAAAATGGCTCATTATATTAAAAAAGCATTGACTCACCTTTACAATGGATTTTCTTTCTTTAATTTTAGAGAAAGAGAAAACACACTAAACAAAAATAGGAATTTTCTATTAAATGTGAATCGGGCTCATGGAAAAGTAAGATATCTTAGAGACCTTCCAAAAGGGGGTTCTAAAGAAGAATATAGAGATATTGTGGATAGTTTAGTTAAACTAGAAACATTAACTAGTAAAGTTGTTAAAACAAACAGAATATATTCAGATAAATTTGATATTTAATTTTCTTCAACAACCCTGCCTACTTTAAGTACCATATAAGGCCCAATCATACAAAAAGTGTGTTGAAGTATTGTCCACGAATTATATAAAAGCACAGTACAATATTCTTCAGTATTTTTATTAATCTGTTCTAAACATTTATCAATTAGCACTTTTCTTTTTTCATACAATTCATTGATTTTTTTACCATCAAATTTGTAAAACAACTCATAAAATTCTTTAAAATAAGCATTAACTTCTTTGAATATCTCAAAAGCTTCTTTGCTAAGTTTACGATTATTTTTATTCTTAAAATCCATATACCATTTACATATAAATTTATAATAATCTGCGATATTCTCAAGTTCTTCAACAATATAATAGATTGGCCCTATTTTATTATATCCACTAGCACCTTTTTTATTTAATAATCTTCTGCAGAAAGTTGTATACCTATTGTTAGTCTCTTCAAGAAAAACAACCTCTTTCAATCGCGAAAAATCTTTTTTATATAAAGCAAGCTCAATATCATTTGCCATATTAACAACCAAAAGAAAAGTCCTCCTTAAGATTGGACTAAATTCCTCAAGATTCTCTGCAATACTCTTGATAATACAATAATCCCTTCCTTGTTCAACAATCTCAAAAGACATGGCCTCCTTACCAATAGCAGATTGTATATCCCTTATCTTTTCAGGGTCTTTAAAGTTTACTCTTAATTCATCCACTCCTCGCTTGTACATTGCATGTATTGCCCTAATAGACATTCGTTCTAATTCACTCACATCTAACTCTGCCTTTTCTATATTAGAGCCACTTAATGGGCTAATAAATATTTGATTTTCATTTATATGAAGATTAATTTCTTCTCCTTTAAGAATATTATATTTCTTGCACCACTTATGTGGTAAAGAAACCATTTTAGTACTTCCAGCAATTTGTATAACTTTTCTTCTCATTGAAATACCCTCCAAAAAATAGAAATATTTTAAAATTATTTAAATTTTTCGTTTTTTATATAGAATTTATAAAATATAAGGAAAAGTTATATATATTATATTTAACCTTTAATATGTAAGATTTCCGGATTAGTTAGTTTTTTGTCCGGAGTGAATTTGGGGGTGCGAACATGATGGATCCAAAAGAAGAGATGATAATGCTAGAAGAAGAAATAGAAGCAGAAGACTTTTTTGACACCACAAGTGTTTACTCTAAAAACGGAACTGATCACTTGTTGGAAAACGATGAAATTTCTGCTGCAGAAGAAGCATTTATGAATGGATGGGATGAAGCAGACGATGAAGGCTGGTAGACTTTCAATCCTTAGCTTTTAACTAGATATTATCCATTAAAATTAAATTGAACTAGATGTATTTTTAAAAATGAAAGATTTTGTTTCAGTAGGAAAACCCGCCCATCAACAAAGACCGAGGCGATGGAAGGACGACTTTATTAAAGATAACTTTGGACTTATGGTCAAAGATTATGAATTAATATCAGAATTAAGAAAAGCAAATGAGAATAATGAAGATCATGTAGAATTTATTAGAGAAGATGGCACACATGTTAGAATAAATATAGAGAAACAATATGAGTTACCTGATAGTTTATGGCTAGCAAATTATTAATTGATTATTAATCTAATCTTAGTCCAAATAATCCAATAATTTTATTGATATAGATTGTATCCTGGAGGAATTTGTGTGTTAGGGTTTTGTGTTTGTTGTTCTGATTCTTGGGGCTTATATCTTATTACATAAATAAAGAAAAAGATATTACTCACTAAAAAAAAGACCACAACAGCCCTCATAACATCCGGACCTACATAAACCATCCCAGAAGCATCTTTAAATAAATTCAAAAACCATTTAGAACTCAAATAATAAAATTTCAAAGGAAATGCAATAAACACAGCACTTATCACTATATTTATCATATTAAATAAAGCCATAATTTCAGTGAGCATAGCTCTTCTTTGTGCCAGATAATCTTTCAAAATACTATGCAATAACCAACCAGATACAAGCCCAATTCCACCCATAAAAGAGTAATAAATGAAATGATAGTTTGCTTGCGACCAAAAATAAATTGCTAAAGGATAAAAAGCAAAAACATAGAAAATAGTTAAAGACATTAATGCTGGCTCAAGCTCCCTTAATACTTCTTTTAATGTTAAATCCATAATTACTTTTTTCCCCTTTTTACTTTTCTTTGAGAAGATTTTGATCTTTTCTTCTTCTTTCCAGATCTTAGTAAAGCTCTATGTTTTGTTTTTCTTCCCATTTTAATAATTTATCTAATATAATTAAGAGTATAAATACGTTTGGTTTTAAATTTTTTTGTATAGTATGGGCCAAATTGTTTTGAACAAAAAGACTGCACCAAGTAAAAACATGAGAAGTATAGTAAATTTAAGATATTTTACACTTTGACTATACACATCTCCACCATAATCTACAGAAAATAAAGAATTTTTTAGAAAAATAAATCCTATAATCAAACTTAATGATAATAAAATAATTAGCAAAGCGTGTTTTGTTGGGTATTTTAATTTCATTGAAAATTAATCTTTATTTCTTTAATACTGGTAAGTTTTCTTCAAATCCACATTTTTCGCAGTGAATTTTTCCTGTTTCCATATTTATCTTTAAACCCAATTCTCCACATTTAGGACATCTTTTCATCATAGAAGGATTTTCTTTTAACCCAGAAGCAGCCAATCTTAATTCCATCTCTTTTTTTAATTTATTGTATATTTTCATTTTTTATGCTATGCTACTTCTTGCAACAACATGATTACATTTTTTACATTTGAGAATTACGTATAAAGTTCCACCAACATCTCTTCTACTAGCTTCTTCGAGTTTACCACCACATAACTCACAGATACCTTTTATTATAGGCATTTTAAATAATTTAAGTGATTGAAGTATAAATAATTTACTAAATTAATCCATATCTAGTTTATTTAACCAGTCTTTCAGCACTTTTGTAGCTATAACATCATCTTCATTATATTCTAGAATTATCTTTTTCCATTTATGTTGATTAGTATTTAACCATAAACTATACCAAAACATAGATTGAGCACCGCCAGCTTTTGAATCTCTCCATTTGAATCCAAGATACTTGGCTATTGGTTTGATAGAATAAGAATATAATGGCAACACGACACAATGTGTGACTACTTTATGCAAATCAATCATGTTACTCATTATTTTATTGAATAATTTTTTATTTGCGCCGTATTTTTCTTTTAGTTTTCTCATAGACCTCAATTCATAACTAGTGTAATAATAAATCTTAAAATCTCTAATTTTAGCCATAAAATCTAAAAACTCTTTCCACATTTTTTCTTCATCTTTTGGTTTATCTGCCCAAATCCCATAAAATTTCTCTTTACCTTTTTGCCTAACTAATAATCCATACAAATAATCTATTCCTAATTCAGTTTCTCCTTCAATATCAAAAAATATCTCTGTTTCAACTTCTTCAAATTCAGGTTTTTTTAGCACAATAACTTTGTTTTCACTTATAGCTTCAGCCTGCCTTTGAAATTTGATCATATTAATTCCATTCAATCTGTCTGTTTTACATTTAGCAATATCTCTTATTGTTTTGATTCCAACCTTGCTCAGTTTTTCTTTGGCTGTTTTACCTAACCTAGGAATCATAGAAATATCTTGTTTTTTAATCATATAAGGGATGCAATATTCTCTCCATACACATTCAGCACATTTACTAACATGTGTGGGGCGTATCTTTTTTCCATTTACTATTTTTCTTATTTCACTTAGGTTGTGATTATATTTTCCAAGCGCTTTTTTTACATCAAAATCTAGAGTTTCATGATTTATGTTTATTACATGACCTTTTTTAGGTAATCTTTTTTGTACTTTTTCTAAAAGTAATGAATAAAACATTACTTGCATTTTGTATTCTTCTTTTAATCGTTTTCCAGATTTAATATCTAATGCAACATAATGATAATCACCAAATTTAGAATCTCCTTTTCTTTTTTCTAACAAATCAGGCCTTCCAAGCATATCTTTTTCTATTAAAACTCCTTGGTAGATTCGTTCGACACCTAATTCCATTAATTCTGATGTTTTTTTGAACGCAGCTTTGGTGTCTTTAATTTTTACTTCTTCAAAATTTTGGTCTTTAATTACTTCTTTTTCGTGAGTTACACCATCTTCCATTTTTTTCTGTATAAATTCAGAATAAGGCACTCTTTTTTCTTTGTCTCCATGAAGATTGAGGTAAATCTTAGTTGGACATTGCACATAATTGTAAAAATGTGTTGCTGTTATCATGCTTTTATTCAAATAAGGAAAACTATATAAATTCTTCTTACCTTTTTGAAGTTATGGTCGAGACAACAAAAGATTTGATTAAAACCATTGTAGATGAGAAAACTAAAGATTTAGAAGACACAATGGATGATCTTCTTGAATGGAAAAGAAAAACAACAGAAAAATTAGAGACTGTTGACCAATCACTAAAAGATTTAAAAGAAGATGTTGGTGTTGTTGTAGATTCTTTCTTAAAAAAAGATGAAGTGATTGATGTTAAGACACTTGAACCTAAAAAGAAAGATTAGTTTTTTATTAAATTTTATGATAAATTCTATTATTGTAAGTATTTCCAGGAAAATCAAATGATTTATATCCACAACTATGCTCAACTTGAAGAACGCGCAAAAAAACTAAAACAAAAATTAGACGCAACAAGAGAAATACATGTACGCACAAAAAAAGAAAACTTTATAGAAAAGACTTCATCTTCACAAATAACAATAAGACTTCGCTTTCGCTTGTCTTAAAGCAGAGAATATTTCGTCTTCACAAACATAAAGTTTTCAAAAAAGAAAACTTTATAAAGCACTTCTTATCTCCAAACTAAATGTTTAGAGGGTTCTAACATAAAATAAAATGGCATCCATATATAACACAAACCCAAACGAGTTGATAGAGAAAGTGGCTGAACAGCTCAAAAGCTTTGAAGAGATCAAAGCACCTAGCTGGGCTTCTTTTGTTAAAACAGGACATTCCAAAGAAAGACCTCCAGTTGAAAAAGATTGGTGGTATATCAGATTTGCAGCTGTATTAAGGTCAATATATAAATTAGGGCCTGTCGGCGTTTCAAAATTAAGAACTAAATATGGTAGTAAAAAAAATAGAGGCGTAAGACCTTCACATTTCTATAAAGGTTCAGGAAATATTCTAAGGAAAATTCTTCAACAAGGAGAAAAAGCTGGATTATTAAAACAAGTTGAAAAAGGAGTTCATAAAGGAAGAATTCTTACTCCAAAAGGAAAATCTTTACTAGATAAAACTGCAGCAAGTATACTTAAAAATAAACCAAAAACATCTACAGTTCCCAAACCAAAACTTGTAGAGAAAGAAAAAACGGAAACTCAACCTAAAGAAGCTGTTAAACCAAAACCAGCTAAGGAAGAAGAATCTAAAAAAGATTCTTCAGCACTTCCAGAAAAAGGAAGCAAAGAAGAAATGGTTAAAGAAGCAGAACCAAAAAAAGAACAAAAAAGTAAACGAGAAACACCTAAAGAAGCTGTTAAAGAAGAGATCAAAAAAGATTCAGATTCTAAAAAAATAGCAGAAGTTGAAAAAGAAGTCAAGGAAATTAAAGAAAAAGAATTAAAAAAAGAAAAAAAAGAACCTCAAGAAAAAACAAAAAAAGATAAGGATAAAGAAGAAATTAAAAAAGTTGAAGAGTTAGTAAAAGATATTCAAACTAAAGCAATAAAAAAATCAAAAAAATAATATTAACAAAATGGCAACATTCACACACTTAAGCAAAAAGAAAAGATTGGCAAAAAAAGGAAGACGAACTAGATGGGCTCCTTTTTGGACAGTTCCAAAAATATATGGATTAGGAAGAAGAATCCACCCAGGAAGGCACACTAGCGTAAAAAGATCATGGAGAAGAACTAACACCAAAGCATGATGGCAGACGAAAAACCAATCGAAAGAACATATAATGTTCCATTAAGAAAAGAATTCTTGAAAGTTCCTAAACACAAAAGGGCAAAAAAAGCAGTTACAGCTTTAAAACAATTCTTAGTTAAGCACATGAAATCAGAAAACATTAAAGTGGGTGCTTATGTTAATAAAGAAATATGGAAAAGGGGAATAAAAAGTCCTCCTCACCATGTCAAAGTTAATGTTACTAAAGATAAAGAAGGGTTGGTAAATGCAGAACTCGTTGGAGCTCCTGTAGAAACACCTAAAGAAGAAAAAGAGACTAAAGAAGCAAAATCTAAAAAAGATTCTTCAGCACTTTCAAAAAAAGGAAGCAAAGAAGAATCTAAAAAAGATTCTTCAACCAAAGAAGAATCTAAAAAAGATTCTTCAGCACTTCCAGAAAAAGGAAGCAAAGAAGAATCTAAAAAAGATTCTTCAACCAAAGAAGAATCTAAAAAAGATTCTTCAGCACTTCCAGAAAAAGGAAGCAAAGAAGAATCTAAAAAAGATTCTTCAACCAAAGAAGAATCTAAAAAAGATTCTTCAGCACTTCCAGAAAAAGGAAGCAAAGAAGAATCTAAAGAAAAATCACCTAAAGAATCACCAAAAAAAGATACAGAAAAAAAAGATGAATAAATATGAGTTTTAAAAACTCCGCGTTAACATTGCTAACTTCTCTTTACTTACTTTCTCCAGTAAAAGCTCAGGATACATTTAAATTTAGTGCAAACCATTGGTTATTGCCCGACTGTAAAATTGAGTATTATCAAAGTGCAGATAGTAATAGCGTAAATTTAGAATTAGATGAATCTTTAAATATTTTTTATTCTCAAACACCTACAGAAGACGGAGTAAAAATAGTGGAAACAATGGAAGATACCTCTGTTTATGATTGGGATAAACAAACAAAAAACATTCATTGGATGAGAAAAAATGGAGAATCGGGAGACATCCATAATAACCCTTCTGTAAATTCACTCATTGATATTATAGAAAAAGCACTAAACAATAATCTTGAACAAGGGACTCACCAAATTTTAGTGGATGAGGCATTTAGAGATATTTATATTAACAAACAAGAAACAGATTCAACAGTAACACTAACAGCACCAATAGATTACAACACTTTACCAATAAAAGAGATAAAAGTAGAATTTTATAAAAAAAATAATAAACTAGAACCAAAAGAAATCTTTATAGATTTCCCTTGGTACCTAACTTTTTTAGATTATAGATTAAAAAGAGAAAATTAAAACATTGTTTTTTTCCCGTCATAAAATAAATTTAAAGTCGTCTTTAATTCACCTATTTCATCATTACCTTCAAATCCTGAAGAAAAAATATCTGTTGAGTTATTTAATTTATAGGTATTTTTTTCTTTCTCTAACTTGTTTAACTTATAACTTAAATCCCTCCTTTCTTCTTCTTTTTTTATTGCTTCGTAATAATTAATAGTAACATCCTCAATACCCTTATAACCCAATTTCCTTTGGAGATTTGAGTCTATAATTTCCCCATACCTTCTTAATTCTTCTCTTGCTTGATCTTCTTCATATGTCATTTTTATTACCTCAGTTATTATTCTAAACTAACACATCAAACGCATATAAATTTAAGTTGTAGCAATTTATATAACTCATAATAGTATTATTTGCCAGCTAAACCGTCTCCATCAATATCTGGCCAGTTTATAGGTTGACTTTTGAAATCAAAAACATCCATACAATTATTGTAAAATACCATATTCCCTTCGTTTCTTTCTTTAAGTTCTCTTAAGAATTCGTGGTATGTTGGTTGTCCATGTAGGATATCTTCTCTTTGAAATCTGCCCCACACTTCATTACCAGGAACACATGCTTCAATAGTTGGAGCGTTGTAGATTTTTTCAACCTCTGATTTATATGGATCTGCTTTATCTAAAAGATATCCGCCACCAGCACCAATAGCAACTATTGCTGCTAAAGTGATTGCTCCATCCCTTATTTTTTTCCCAAAACTTTTTTTATTTTTCTGCCTATTCAAATAAGGCATTGCATCTTGTCCAACTTTAAAATTAGAATATTTTTTCATTTTATTACACCCCCTTTCGGTTTGAATATATCCTATTTAGCACTACTTCTTTATAAATGTTTCGATTATTTACCACCCATAAGTAATGAAAAATAAAAAGGTTTATAAATCCATTCATATTCTCTCTATAAAGTATGAAAATAGACTATAAAAGCTATAATAATTTTCTTGATATTTTAGCTGAATCCAAGGAAAAAGGGCGAGAATTGGGCTCTTTTGGGCTGTATTTACCCTCTGAAGATAGGATTTTAACTTCTATCTCATTAGATGAGCTTCCTGCAGATACAATAGAAAAAAGCAATAAAAATCAATTAAAATACAATCAAGATCTCTTAGATTTAATCAGCGCATTCAATCAAGGAACAACAGAATATTTCAATCTAGCTCAACATCAATTTAATCAAAAAGATGGAAAAATATTCAGTTATCACACTCACCCAATAAGCGAGCAAGATATGGTTCCAAGCAAATATGATCGCTCAGAATTGATAAACATGGCAAGTCCATTAGAGTTAGTGATTTCTGCCCAAGCACAGAAATACTGGCCTAAAACACCTTTTGTTGCAGGATATCATCAAGATTATTTTCCAGAAAACAAAAAAGATTTTTCAAAAATAACTTTTAATGAGATAAATTCAACTGCAAAAAGAATGTGCATTCCAGAAAGTGCTATATGGGAATTAGCTTACTTGAATTATCATACAGGATTATATCCTGTTATTGATTTTGAAATAGAAAAACCAAAATCAGATCTTATCAAGAAATAACTCAAAATCTTCCCCTTTTACTTTCTCTTTACTATGATGTTTATGTTTTCTTCCAGGGTTTAATTCAGAAATCTTAATATGCTCTGCGCCAACTTTTTCTTTTATTTGGTCTTCCCATTTATTCAACATCTTAACTAAATCTTCATTTGCTTTTACAAATAAAGAAATATTATCTTGTTTTCTTAATTCAGCATCTTTCCTTAGAGATTGTACTCTCCTCATAACCTCTCTTGCATAACCTTCTGCTTCTAATTCATCAGTTCTTTCTCCATTTAAATAAATTAGCCCTTTTTTAAATTCTCCTTCAGCAAATGGTTTAGGTACTTCTCTTTCCACAATAATATATTCTTTTCTGAGATCAAATTTATCTTTGCCCACCTTAAGTACATATTTATCTCCTTTTTCTAAATGTCCAAGAATCGTTTCTGCACTTTGTAAAGCTAATTTAGATACAATAATTGGCGTTTTATCTTTGAAAACTGGTGCTAATTTGGCATAATTTGCTTTGATTTTTCTTTTTACTAAGGGCATATCTTCTTCTACTTTAATTTCTTGAAAATTAAGTTGCGTTTTTACTATGTCTCCTAACAATTCAACTGCTTTTAAGGTATCTTTCTCTTTACTTACAATTATTGCTTCTTTTATTGGCCACCTTACACCTAAATTAAGTTTTTCTCTGACTGCTAAACCAGATTGAATTACATTTCCAATAATTTCTATATTTGATTCTAATTTTTTATCAATAGATTTAGAATCATATTCTGGCCAATCAAATAAATGGATGCTTTCTTCTTTTAGTGTGAATTCATCTCTTAAATTTTGATAAATTTCTTCTGAGATAAAAGGTGCAATAGGTGCAAATAATTTTAAAATTCCTAACAAACATTTATACAAAGTATACATTACAACTTCTTTTTCTTCTTTAGATTTGAGGATTTTATCTCTTGTTAATTGGATATATGTTCTACTTAAATCTAAAAATAATTCTTCTATAATTAATGGAGTTTCATTTAGTTCATATTTTTCAAAAAATTGTGTTGTTTGTTTTATTGTGCTGTTTAATTTTGAAAAAATGTATCTCTCTTCAACTGATAATGTATTTTTAATTAATATTTCATCAAGATTTTTAGGGTTTTTCTTTAATTCTCTTGATAATTGAATTAAATAATTTTGAATGTTCCATAACACACCTAAATTTTTGTGTTTTAATTTCATATCATCAAAATTATAATTAACATCTAACCCTGGATTTGCGGCACCAATGAGATAATATCTTAAAGTATCTGCACCATATTTATCAATGACTTCTTGAGGGAGGATATAATTTCCTAAGCTTTTAGACATCTTTCTTCCTTTAGCGTCTTGTACAAAACCATGCATATAAACAGATTTATAGCTCGGTTTTTCCATTCCAATCATAGAAGCAACAAATAATAAATTAAACCATCCACGAATTTGATCTTTTCCTTCTAAAATAAATTCAGCAGGCCATAATTTCTTGAACATATCTCTTTTTTGTGGATAATCTAAGCAAGTCCATGAAGTTGTTCCTGCATCTATCCAAACATCTAAAATATCTGGAATTCTTTTTTTAATTCCACCGCATTTACATTTTATTGTTAATTTATCTATCCATGGAATATGTAATTCATCAGGTATTTTTTCTACATGTTTTTTCAATTCTTCTATACTCCCAATTACAGTATAATTTTCACAATCATCACATTTCCAAATAGGAACAGGAGTTCCCCAATATCTTTGTCTAGTAATTGAATTGTCTCTTAAATTATCTAACCAAGAATCGAATTGTTTGTTTCCAGCCCAATCCGGAACCCATTTTATATTTTTATTGAGCTCCCTCATATTTTCTTTTAAATCTTCTATCTTGAAAAGCCACTGTTTTGTTGTTCTAAAAATAACTGGTGATTTGCACCTCCAACAATGAGCATAATCGTGTTTGACTTCATTTGCCCCAATTAATGATCCTTGTTTTTCTAATGCGTCTATGAAGTGTTTATCGTCTTTTTTAGCAAATAATCCTGAAAATTTTCCCATAGTATTTGGAAATTTCCCTTTATGATCTAAATTATTAAATGCAGGTAATTTATTTTTGTGTCCTACTTCATAATCTTCTGGACCACATCCTGGAGCACAATGAACTAAACCAGAACCTGCACTCAAATCAACATATTGATTACTCATAACCACGGTGTGTAATTTATCTGAGTCAATATCTTTAAATGGTTGAATTTCTTTTTCAAAAGGATGATGATATTTTAATCCCTCAAGCTCTTTCCCCTTGAATGTTTCAATTATCTTAAATTTTTGATTGGCAACAGAACTAATCAAGATATTTGCTAAATCTTTAGCTAAAATCCAAGTTTCACCCCTCACTTTTGCTTTAATATATTCAAATTTGGGGTGTGCCATCACAGCCAAATTATAAGGGATTGTCCAAGGAGTTGTTGTCCATATGATTAAAAATTCATTTTCACTTCCAACTACTTGTAGTTTTACGAAAATTGAAGTATCTTCTACTTCTTGGTATTCTAATTCGTGTTTTGCTAATGCTGTTGCACATTCCGCACACCAGTGCATTGTTTTTTTTCCTTCATATAATCTTTTTTTTTCGTGCGCTTTCTTCACCAACCACCAGCACCCTTCAATAAAGCTATTTTCTATGGTTTGGTAAGCATTTTCAAAATCCATCCAAACCCCTAATCTTGAGAAGTCCTTATTCATTATTTTCATATTATCTGTTGAGAACTTCTTACACTCTTTGATAAATTTAGCAATTCCAAATTTTTGGATATCTTCTTTATCTTTTAATTTATGTTTAGCTTGGATTTTATGAGCTGTAGGCAATCCATGCATGTCATAACCTGCACGATCCCATACATTAAGACCTTTCATTCTTTTATATCTTAGAATTGCATCTTTTAGTGATTTATTCCATGCGGTACCTATATGTACTTTTCCGCTTGTATATGGAGGACCATCTAAGAAGTAATAATCTTTTTTGCCTTTGTTTTTAGTCTTGGCTTTCTTGTAAACTTCTCTTTTTTCCCAAAACTTCAAAGTTGTTTCTTCTATCTTTTGTGCATCATAACTTTTCATAACTCCATTTAGATGAGTTTTTATTTATAAAAGTTGTTGTTTGAGGTGGTTTAAACCAAAACATTAAAGAATCCTGATAGTCTTAGTTTGTATATGAAGGTTTTATTTATTTGTAATCAAAGTATTGATAGAAGTCCTACAGCTGAAGAGATTTTTGGATTGAAACATGAAACCAAATCTGCTGGAATTTATTCTGAAGCTAAACCTGTTACTTCTGAACTTTTGGAATGGGCTGAATTGGTTTTTGTGATGGAACAACATCAAAGAAAATGGATTAGTGAGCGCTTTCCAAAAGAATATCTTAAGAAAAAGATATTGTGTTTAGAGATTCCTGATGTTTATGGTCGTGGACAAGAAGAATTAAAGAAAGAGTTAATTAAGAAAGTCAAGATTTAGTAGTTATTTTTTATATATATTTTTTCTATGTCCAACAAGTGTTATGATCATGGTTTGTTGTTTAAGGGATTGATAGATGCTGTGTTTAAAGATGGTGAGAGGTACTTGATTGTTGACTGGAAAACTAATTGGAGTGAAAAGTATGCTTCGAGTCATAGGCAACAGTTGGAAGTGTATAAGAAATTATTTTCTGTTTCTGAGAATGTTCCTCTTGAGAATATTTGGGTAGCTATTGGTTATGTTGGGTTGAAAAAGATGGTGCATGATGGAAAGATTAGATATAAATTAGATAGCACTCCTCCTGCTAAGTCTGCTTTTGGTACTGCAATGAAAAGGGTTGAGTTATTGTTGTCTTGGCGGGCAGATGTGGATAAGTTCTTCCAAGACTTAAAGAGGGCCAGAGAAGATGATCCTTTGAAGAGAGCTATCTTGGAACAATATGATGGGGAGAAGAAAGCTGAGAAAGCTAAAGATGAATCAAAATAATCGTGAGTTGAATTATCTGCAGAAGATTGAGAATGATATACAGGAGAGGCTGTAGGATTTATTGGTTATTCATCTTATTGGTGTTCATGAGAAGGTAAAAAAGTCTGGAGAGAATCATGATGGGTTGATTGGGTTATTGGATAAGGCTGTTGTTAATCTTAGAAATCTAAATTTATTAATGTAAAGTTTTGAAATATTCTCAGAAAAACAAAAAAACATCAAACAAAAAAGATTAAATACTTTCTTTCAATCCCCATTAACACAATGGGACATATAACCTCAAAGAACTACCATTCTTTACAAAAAAGACTTAACGATGCACCTCAGGGGGCACCAGCATCAAAAGCCCTATTTCAAATTCTAGAAGTGCTATTTACAGAAAAAGAAGCAAAACTTGTTTCTACTTTGCCCATTAAACCATTCACAGTTAAAATCGCATCTAAAAGATGGAAAAAATCAACAAAAGAAGCAAAACAAATACTAAACACTTTAGCAGATAAAGGGTTACTTCTTGATATATTTAATGGAAAAGAACAAACTTATGTACTTCCTCCGACAATGACGGGATTCTTTGAGTTTTCATTAATGAGAACAGATGGTAAGTTTGACAGAAAAGTTTTATCTGAATTATTTCATCAATATATCAATGTAGAATCAGGTTTTTTAAATGAAGTTATGGCGGTAGATCCTTCACTTGCAAGAGTGTTGGTCCACGAATGTTCATTGCAGGAAAAACATAAATCTGAAATTTTGGATTATGAAAGAGCATCAAAAATAATTGAGACTGCAACTTGCATAACTGTAGGTACTTGTTATTGTAGGCATAAAATGGAACACAAAGGACTTGCTTGTAATATGCCTCAAGATGTATGTTTGACATTTAATCTGCTGCAAAGAGTCTTTCAAAACATGGAGTTGCAAAAGAGATAACAAAAAAAGAAGCAAAAAAGATACTAGATAAATGTATAAAATTAGGTCTTGTTCAAATCGGAGATAATGTTCAAAACAATGTATGTTGGATTTGTAATTGTTGTTCTTGTTGTTGTGAAGCAATACTCGCTTATAAAAGATTAAGATATAATATGAAAATCCAAACAAATTTTTATGCTAAAATAAAAACTGATAGTTGTATAGGGTGTGGAATATGTGTAAAAAAATGTCCAGTGTCTGCAATAACCCTCAAAGAAGAAAAAGGAAAAAAAACCGCAGTAGTTGATATGAACAAATGTTTTGGTTGTGGTGTATGTACTAGATTCTGCCCAAAGAAAACAATAGTTATGGAAAGGCGAAAAGAAACAGCATTTGTTCCAAAAGATGGGTTTGAAAGATACATCTTCACTGCAATCAATAATGGAAAATTACAAAATTTAATCTTTGATAATTATAGTTTATGGACCAATGAAGCAATGAGAAGGCTTTTAGGATTTATACTAACATTAAAACCAGTAAAAAGAAAACTCGCAACACAACAATTGAAATCTAGATTCATAAATAGGTTATCAAAAAATTATTACACTCTTGCAAAAGTATTTATTGACATGAAAAAACCAAATTATTCTCATCCAGAATTAAAAAAGAAGAATTAAAATAATCATTTAATAATATAACCACACTGGCATACATGAGTTTCATGTTTGTCGCTGTATTGGGTTGTTACTCCATAGTCTACTTTAACACCACATTTTGGACACTTAGGTTCTAGTGCCTCAACAGAATTAAATATATTTAAATCTTCCATAGAATTTAATTATATAAAGTAAAGCTAATATAAATACTTTTCTAAATAAATAGCCTTTCAGAAAAACTCGTTCAAACCACTTTGTTCTTTTTCAGAAGAAATATCTGATTTTTTTATATCAAATACAGAAAAAATACTCTCGACCGCTGGAACTACTTGATGATTTATATAATAATCTGCATCATATTTTTGATCTTTTACTTCTTCCACCATTCTAGCCCTATCTCTTATCATTCCTTTTCCTTTCATAATTACATAACTAATATTAGATCCAGCACCAACATCCATTCCTTTTCCTTTCATTCTTTTAGCTACAGCAACATGTGGTCCTATTTGAACATAATCATCTACTTCTTTTTTTAATTGGGTACTGATTACGACTTCTTCAACATCGACCTCATTTTTTCTTAAATCATTAATAATTTGTTTAGTATATTTTAATGCTTTTTCAACATTTTTTTCTTTTAATACTATTTCAAGAATTTTCTTTTGAACCTTTTTTGCAATTGGACTCCAGTTTCTACGAACAGTTTCAAACCCAGTTATTTTCATGTTCCCATCTTCAGAAATCATGGCATATTTTTTCTTGGCCCCTGTTTCTTTACCCTTTATAGGGACAAATATTCCTGAAGTGTATAGACCTTCATATTCTAATTCCATTAATCCTGGAAGTTCAACATTTATTTCTCCAATAAATTTAGAAATATCTTTTTTGGTTTTTTCTCCCATCAATAAAAATACACTGTCAGTGTCACTATAAATAACTTTAAATCCTGCTTTTTCAGATTTATTTATCACATTATGAATATAATATCTACCCCAGGCAGTGATACTCTTAGCACATTCCATACAATACCATCTTGCAGCGAAAAATCCATAATACCCATACAAACTATTGGCAAGCACTTTCAATGCTTCACTTCTTGCAGCTAAAATAGCATCTGCTTTTCCTTTTTTAGCAATCATCTCTTTTATCCTCATTCTTCTTGTGATTAAATCATTTACAACAAGAGGGATAAATCCTTTTTTCTTTTCGCAGAACCAATATTTTTCATCTGGAGCTTTCTGTCCACCACAACATTTACAATTCAAAGTTTCAGGAGAAACATTATGGGAACTAATTATTGTTGGGTATAGGCTTCTATAATCTAAAATTGCAATGTTTTCATACATACCAGCTTGGGGTTCATATACAAAAGCACCTTTGTAAGTTAACATCCTCCTTTGTTTTATATCTTCATGGCCTGGTTTATTGGGGATTAATTCATTAAAATTATAACTCTGATTCAATAAATACGCCTCTACTAATTGACTAAATCCCATTCTTACTACATTGTAGGGTAACATTCCCACAATTTTTACTAGTTCCAATATATTAGGCATTAATTTTTTAGCTAAATTATAAACTAGTAAAGAATCTCTTAAGTTATACTTGCAATAAATTTCTAACTCTGTGGATTTATTATCCCATGCATTTGCCAACCCATCTAAATCTGCATCTACTTTTTCTTCATTTAGCAATTCTTTAGATACAGAATCAAGATCATACCTATCTGTATCCATTGTTCTGCCTATAACTCTTCTAATAAAACTAAAAATATCTAGGTGCATTATTCCCTTAATTTTTGCATTAGATATATCTCTTTTAGTTACAGCTAAATTAGAATAATCTAACCCTAAATCAAGTTTGATTTTATATTTTTTAGCTCTTGTTTCAATATAAGGCATATCAAACCCATCAGAAAAATAACCCACTAATGCTTCTGGTTTGTAGTGTCCTATTACTTCTTTAATTTTTTCGATAAGTTCTACTTCACTATCTACAAATTCAATATATTTTTCATTTGTTTTGAATTTTTTCCAAGTGATGACTTTTTCAAAATTTTTACCATAAAAACTAACCATTATGATGGGATATTTTTCAGGCTCAATTCCTTTTCCGGCAGGATTATAGGTTTCAATATCAAAACCAAGCATTCTTGGTTCTTTTAGTGCATCTTCACTAAATTGTTTAATACTGTCTGCCTTAAACACATCGACTCGTGATTTTTGATTTACAAATTCACCTTCTACTTCTACTAAAGTAATAGGGGTTATTTTATTATCGACAAGATATCTTCTTAAAAAAGGAATATCTACTTCATATATATTCTCTATAGAATCCCATTCTTGTATCACTTTGGAAATTTTTGAAATTGCTTTATGGACATTTACATAAACTTTAATCAGATTGAGTTCTTTTCCATGTCTTTTTTTGGTTATATTTTCTGTTTTAATTACTTCATAATTATTTTTGTTTTCTTTTTCCAGGTCTCCTTCTTCTTCTAGTTTTAATTTCCCTATTTTAATTATTAAACTATCTATATCATTTTCTCGTTTAGGTTTAACTAAAAAATAAGGAGTGAATGTATCATCAATTACAGTAATCCTTTTATTATTTGATTGTCTTCCAAATAAATAAACCACAGACTTATTATCTACTTCTTTATAGTCCATGTCATATGGATAGAACTGTATTTTTACCATAAGATAGCCTAAAAGAGCCAAATTTATAAAATTGTCGAAAATTTACTTAAAAAAGCAATATTTATAAACAAATTAAATCTTCTAAACAGTGATTGTGGGCCTGTAGCTCAGTCTGGTTAGAGCGCTGGTCTTATATGACTACGCTTTAAACAAAAAGCACCTAAGACAGCCAGAAGTCGCGAGTTCAAATCTCGCCAGGCCCACCTTTATATTAATTAATTATTTTAAATTAATGAGATTAATCAAAAAAATTACAAAGTGATTAAATCAATGCAGTTGATTTACATCGCTTCTCTGTGGCTACGGCAGAAAACGTAGGTTCCAAATCTCGCCAGGCCCACCTTTATATTAATTAATTATTCCAATACATTAATGTTCTCACAATGATAACCAAACTAAAAGAGGAATTACGAAAACAGGCAACCCCTGAACAAGCAAAGATATTGCAGAGATTCTTTAAAACAGGTAAAGGAGAATATGGAGAAGGAGATGTTTTTCTAGGAATAAAAGTTCCAATACAGAGAAAAATAGCAAAAAATTATTTGGGAATTTCGTTAAGAGAATTGCAAGAACTCTTAGATACAAATATACATGAATATAGATTAACTGCATTAGTTATTTTAATTAATAAATATAATAATTCAACTGAAAAAGAAAAAAAAGAAGTTTATGAATTTTATATTCAAAATCTGGAAAATATAAACAACTGGGATTTAGTTGATATTTCATGCCCCAATATTGTAGGAAATTATCTTTATTTTCAACCAATAATCAGTGTAAAAAAAATATTGCAACAACTTGCTATCTCAAAGAATCTTTGGAAGAGAAGAGTTGCGATAATTTCAACACTTTTTTTTATTAAACAAGGTAGATTCGGAGAAACATTAGGTATTTCTCAGATGCTTCTAAAAGATGAGCACGATTTAATACACAAAGCAGTTGGGTGGATGTTAAGGGAAGTTGGAAAAAAGAATCAAGAAGTAGAAGAAAGATTCTTAAATAAATACTACAAACAGATGCCAAGAACTATGTTAAGATATTCAATTGAGAGATTCAGCGAGGAAAAAAGAAAGTATTATATGAAAAAATAATCTCTTTTTAGTAATCTTTATAAATAAATCAATAAACCCACACTAACACGCCCCTGTGGTGTAGTCCGGTCAATCATTCCAGATTTTCGATCTGAAGACCCGGGTTCAAATCCCGGCAGGGGCACTACTTTTCACATTTTTCTTTTGAATTAAAAAACCCATCAAAAAAGAAAAAATAAATATGATTGAAGAAATATTTAAAAAACATTATTAATTATTCTCAAAATAAAGTATTAAATGGGAGGTGTTGAATACATCAATTATGTTGATAATTGTTTTGATGGATATGTCCAAGATAAATTAAAAGAATTTTCAAATAAAAATTATGATATTTTTAAAGAAGCTTATGATTATGCCCATAAAAAAACTTTTGAAAGATTTAAAGAAATTTAAACTTTTTAATTTAAATGATTAATCATTCCTAAATAAAACCTAAAAAATAGAAACACTTAAAAAGGGTGCTCTTTTCCTGCTCAATATCAGAGAATATTAATGTTTGTTATTTCTGAGTTGAGTTTTAACAAATTTTTTCTGATAAACAACAATGAGGTAAAAATGAAAGGAACAGTTAAATTTTTTAACGATATGAAAGGCTTTGGATTCATTGCCGCTGATGACGGAAAAGAATATTTCGTTCACCAAACTGGACTTCAAGAAGGAGTTAATTTAAACGAAAACGACGTAGTCGAGTTTGATGTAGAAGATGGCGACAGAGGACCAAAAGCAACTAATGTATCAAAAGCAGAATAAGCGAGGAATTCTATATGTCTATCAAAAAAGGCAATAAAATTAAGATTGAGTACACAGGTACATTGGATGACGGAAAAGTATTTGATTCATCTGAAAAGCATGGTCAACCACTAGAATTAGAGGTTGGTTCAGGTAAAATCATTCCTGGTTTAGATAAAGCTCTAATTGGAATGAAAAAGGATGAAGAAAAAGAAATTACAGTGAAACCAGAGGAAGCATACGGTGAACGCAATGAACAATTTATCAAGAAAATACCAAGAAAACAAGTGCCTGCTGATCAGGAACCAAAACCAGGGATGGTGCTAGGATTAAAGTCTCCAGATGGAAGACAATTTCCAGCAATAATTACAAAAGTAGACGATGAAGAGTTAACAATTGATTTAAACCACCCTTTAGCAGGAAAAACTTTGAATTTCAAGATTAAAGTTGTTGATATAAGTGCTTAATTAGTAAATTATTTCTTTTTTTATTTTTTTCTAATCGAACTAAATACATTTTTCTTTTTTCAGATTTTTAATTTAAACATACACAAATTTTATATACAAATCAGTTATAATTAGTGGTATGTATGGGATATTAGTGTTAGGAGATAGTATTTCTTATGGTAGGGGAGAATTTCTAAATCTTGGATGGGCGGGAAGACTAAAAAAAGATTTTGAGTCCAAAGATCAATATAATTGCTTGTTTAATTTAGGAATACCTGGAGATACTTCAACCACCCTTTTGAATAGATTTGAAACAGCAATCCAATCTAGAATTAAATACAAATATCCTGAAGATAAATTTATTATTATGATAGCTATAGGAATAAACGATTCCAGAGGAATCGATTCTCCAACTAAACACCAAACTAAAAAACAAGAGTTCAAAAAAAATATAGAAGAATTAATTAAAATAGCAAAAAAATACACTAAAGATGTGATTATATTAGGGTTAACCCCTGTTGATGAAACAATTACAAACCCTTTTGAAGATACTTATTTTGTGAATGATATAATTGAAGAATATAATAAAATTTTAAAAGAATCAACAGAAAATAAAGCCATATTTATAGATATTTTTGATGAATTAATAAAATTAAATTACCAAGAATTATTATCAGATGGGTTACATCCAAATAAAAAAGGATATGAAAAAATATATCAAATTATTAAAAACTCAACAGCCCTATAAAAAGATGGTTGACAAAGATGATATTTATTCTAAAAGTGTCGCGGCCATTGATAAATTAACTCTTCAAATTTACAAAGAATTCCAAGAAGAACATAAAGATTTATTGATACAAAATCCTAAAGAGTACTGGAGACGGGCTTCTATATACAAAGAAGATAAATTAAGAAAAATCTTATATAATATGAAAAAGTGATTATTTAATAATTTTTATATTGATAATATTAAATCAATATATAAATCTTTCTATTTTCACTACTTACTAATAACAACTAAAAAAAACACAACTTTTTTAAATGATTACTAAATCCAAAACATATCATGAAGAGAAGTTCAAGAAGATGGAAAAAGCCTAGGCAAATGCGTTGGAAATGGCAACGTAAAAGAATGAAGAAGGAAAAGAGAAGAAGGCAGAAGAAATAAGTATAAAAAACATAAGATTTATAAAAGAACCATAACTCCTCAATTACACTCATATCAACTCCAAATTCTCAATTTTAACAGTTGGGATATCTAATTTTCATTTACATGTGCACTTGATAGAACTATCTAGTGTGAATTAGTGTTGTTTGTTAGTGCAGAAACCTAACTAAAACTATAAGTTTAAATTCTTGCGAACCAATTTCCGTTGATCCTGCGGAAGATCGCTGCTATTAGGATTCGATTAAGCCATGCGAGTTCAGGCTCCTTCGGGAACCGGCAAAATGCTCAGTAACACGTCGATAATCTGCCCTTAGGTCGGGAATAACCTTGGGAAACTGAGGATAATACCTGATATGGAATTATTTCTGGAATGATTTTTTCTTTAAAGATTACGCCTAAGGATGAGTCGGCGGCGGATTAGGCTGTTGGCGGGGTAATGGCCCACCAAACCAACGATCCGTAGGGGCCCTGAGAGGGGTAGCCCCGAGAAGGACACT
>CAZVVW010000008.1:0-43298 GCA_964630685.1 uncultured Methanosarcinales archaeon
TTAAGATTCAAGAAGATATTGAAAAAAAATTAAAGGAAAAAGAAAAACAAAAACAAGCAGAAATCAAAGAAGAAATTACAGAAAAATTAAAATCATCAACTAAAAAGAAAAAAGATAAAGGGGGAGATGGAGCTGAGGTAAAATTACTTAATACAAAACCACCTACTTTGTCTGTTAGAGATTTAAATAAGAAGATGAAAAGGATGGTTTCTGCTAAATGTGTTCCTAATTGTAATGAATTATGTGGACAGCTAGACAGCTGTGGAGGTTTTTGTCTAGATGGCGATATAGATACTTTAGGTAAATGTGGAAATGAACCTAAAGAGGAAGAGTTAACATACATTCAAAAAGCTACATCTCAAGTGTCTGATACTGTGGGTGGAAAATGGTTAAATTGGTTATTGGTTGAGAATCCCTAACTAAAATCTTGCCTCTAAGAGTGCTGCGAGTATAACGAAAAA
Source organism: uncultured Methanosarcinales archaeon (assembly GCA_964630685.1). Classification (GTDB taxonomy): domain Archaea; phylum Nanobdellota; class Nanobdellia; order Woesearchaeales; family BS150m-G63; genus BS150m-G63. The sequence goes on from CAZVVW010000008.1 coordinate 462, forward strand.
GATAGCTAAACCAAACAAGATTAAGCTGTCTGTTGCTACATGATTAAATCTTTTTGAGAACCATTCTTCTTTAACTACTGCTTTTGACATTACCCCTCCAGCTATTGCTGCTGAGAAATAACTTAATGCTTCTGTGAATAAGTGGGGAAGTACTGGAATCATAATTACTAAGAAAGTTATCAAAGGATTTTGTCCTTCTACTATTGCACCCATTTTAATACTGTAACCAAAAACAACTCCCCAGACTGAAGCATTCCACGTAATAAATAATATTGAGCCTGCACCATACACTAAAGAAAGAATTAAACAAGCAAATAACACTTTTAGGTTGTTTGCCATTAAGGAGCTGAAGAATGCTGGACTTATTGCACTTCCAGCTGTTGCTTGTCCGGTAATTCCCGCAACATTTAATTGGCTTTTGAATAAATAAAATATGGTGGATTCTGGTGAGAATACAGAAAAGAACAGAAAAGTAAAGAAAACTCCAAAGAAAAGAAAGATGTAGATGAGGAATATATCACTGTGTTCTGAAAATAGTCCTTTGAAAGAGAATTTTTCTTCTCTTGCTTCTACTTCTTCTTCTACTTTTAGGATTCTATTTACTGCCGGAATCAGGAGGATAGACACAAAAGCAACTGACATCATATCAGGATTTGAGCCAAAAATCAATTTTGCACTAAAGATACCTATGATTGAATAAAGTATGCCGAGAAAAAAAGAGGCCATAAACTTGTGTTTTAGAATGGAAAGCCTCATGAAGTCTTCAAGTGCCATATATTAGAATATAAATAGAGAATATAAAAAAGTTTTGAAAACAATAAGGCTATTATACCTATTTCTGTATCAAAATCTTAATAAACTCTTGTTTTATCTTTTTTTATATGATACTTGGAAAGATATTTGGTAAAACCACAACTACTAATTTTAAGTTTTTAGCTAATGGTAATGCTAAAAAATTCGATTTTGTCCAAGTTTATCATAAAGATTATGACTATGTGCTTTGCCAAATTTCTGAATTAGAGAGGGATGAAGATAATATTATTGGTAAATGTACTGTTGTAGGATATATGGATGATGGGTTGATAAAAAGACCTAGAGTGCCTTTTGAGCCAGGAATGGAAGTGTTAAAAGCAGAAGACGAATTTATTTCTAAAATAATCCAATTATATAAGAGTAAAGATGGCGCATATATTGGTTTATTAGAGAGAAAATCAATCAAGGTATATCTTGATTTGAAGAAATTATTGACTAAACATATTGCTATTTTAGCAAAAACTGGCGCTGGAAAATCTTATGCTGCAGGAGTTTTGCTTGAAGAGATAATGGACAAAAAAGTTCCATTAGTGATATTAGATCCTCATGGAGAATATTCTCAGTTGAAATACAAGAATACAGAAGACAAAAAATTGATGAAAAAGTTTGGGGTTGAGCCAAGAGCGTATGCGAATGTAAGGGAGTATGGGGATAGTGATTTAAATTCTAATGCAATTCCTTTGAGGCTAAATAGTGCATTAAGTCAATCAGAGTTATTACATTTATTGCCTAAAATGAGTAGCACTCAAACTGGTTTATTGTACAATGCAGCTAAAGATATTAGTAAAGTGAAATTTAATGAGTTGCTGTTAAATTTAGAGATGGAAGAAAATAATGCCAAATTTACTTTAATGAATAATATTGATTATTTGCATAATCTTAATCTTTTTTCTGATTCTTTTACATCTTACAATGAAATAGTGCAATCAGGAAGGTGTTCTATAATTAATTTTAAAGGAATTACCCCGGATGTCCAGGAGATAATTGCATATAAAATGCTTAAAGATTTATTTGAAGCAAGAAAAAAAGATCAGGTTCCACCATTCTTTTTGATTGTTGAAGAAGCTCATAACTTTTGTCCTGAAAGAAGTTTTGGAGAAACCAGGTGTTCTAAAATAATAAGGACTATTGCATCTGAAGGAAGAAAATTTGGGTTAGGACTTTGTGTGATTAGTCAAAGACCTGCTAGAATTGATAAATCTGTTTTGAGTCAATGTACTACTCAGATAATATTGAAAGTTACTAATCCTAATGATTTGAAAGCAGTTTATAATTCTGTTGAAGGAATAACTCTTGAAGCTCAAGAAGAGATAAAAAACTTACCTATTGGAACTGCATTGGTTACTGGAATTGTCGATATACCTTTGTTTGTTGATATAAGACCCAGGATGACAAAACACGGAGGGCATGCCGTGGATATTTTACCAGGTGCAGAAGATGGAGATTTTTTTGATAAAATAGAGAATTTTGAAGATAAAGGATTATTGCCTGTGATTAAACCTAAAACTAGTCTGAAAGATATGCAGTTGATGTCTAAAAGAAAAATAAAATCTGTTGATACTGTGTTGATTCCGGCTCATTTGTTTTTATGCCAAGAAAAAAATAAAGAGTTCAATCTTCTGGTTGAATCTATTCATGGTAGAATAGTGTTAGATGTAGAAACATTGAGGGTGGCGTCTTTGCCTGATTTAGGTAAATTATCTAAACATGAATTGAAAACTTTAGAGGCAGCATTCAGACTTAAAAATTTTACACTCCCTATTTTTATTTCTAAAACTGGATTTGGGATGGGTGTTAAAGCTCATTTGATTAAATTGATAAAATTAGGATATCTTGCTAATGAAAGTGGAACTATTAAATTGACTAATAAATATGTGCTTTCTAATCTTTCTAAAAAATCATGTTATAGTAAAATAAACTTTAGTCAGCTTAATTATTCAAAAAAATTAAATGCTAGAATTTCTTTAGATAATTTAAAGAATAGGTTAGGTAAATTTGTTAATGTTATGGATCAAAGAGGGTGTTTTATTGTTAAATATGAAATAAAATATGAATAGGCAAATTTATTAAATATAAAAGATATAATAAATATAAGTTAAAATTTAAATTATTAAAATGAATATCGTAAAAGATAAAAAATTGATTCCTGAAAAAGATTGGATAAAAAATATAGGTTTGTTAAAGAAAGAAGTAAGAGAAATTATTAAGGGTAAAAAGAAAGCAATGAGGATTGTGAAGGATGTTTTTGTTAAAGCTGTTAAAAAAAGTTTTCTTGATAAGAAAGAGTATGAACAAAAAGAGTTAAGTAGAACTAAAAGATTATTTAGAATATTTAAGCGCGATGAAAAAGTAGGGATTTTGTTTTCTGGAGGGATTGATAGTACTTTGATTGCTTTTCTTGCTAAAAAATATAGAAAGAATTTTGTGTGTTATTCTGTAGGTATGAAAGGCGCTGATGATTTAAAATGGGCAAAAAAAGTTGCTAAAGAATATAAATTTAAATTGAAATTGATTGAATTAGATCTCGATGGATTCGAGGAAGTTGTTAGGAAGGTTACAAAAATTCTTGGTGAATCAGATGTTGTTAAGATAGGTGTTGGAGCCGCACTTTATCCAGGGATGGAGAGAGCTAAAAAAGATGGTTTGAGGTATGTTTATTCTGGTCTTGGTTCAGAAGAGATTTTTGCTGGGTATCAAAGACACGAAGAATCTAAAGATATCAATAAAGAATGTTGGAATGGTTTGAAGAAAATGTGGCAAAGGGATTTTACAAGAGACTTTTTACTTGCTGAGAATCTTGATTTGAAGTGGAAACTCCCTTTTTTAGATGATGAATTAATCGTTGCTGCAATGGGTATTGATTCTACATTGAAAATGGATGGAGATTATAAAAAAATTATTTTGAGACATGTTGCCGAAGAACTTAAATTAAAAAAAGAATTTTGTTGGAGAAAGAAAAAAGCAGCACAGTATGGAAGTAAAGCAGATAAAGCGATTGCTAAATTAGCTAAGAGGAATGGATTTAAGTCCAAAAAAGATTATGTTGAGAGTTTGCTTTAAATTAATAATGTAGTTTATTTAATTTGTTTTTAATCTTTTTTAATTTGTTTTTAATCCCAATTCACTTAATTGTTTTTTACTTACGTCAGAAGGAGCATCTAACATTATATCTTTTGCATCTTTGTTTTTTGGAAAGGCGATAACATCTCTGATAGAATCTTCTCCACACATTATGGCTACAAGTCTATCAAATCCAAAAGCAATTCCACCATGTGGTGGAGCACCATATTTGAATGCATTTAATAAGAATCCAAATTTTTCTTTTGTTTCTTCATCGCTTAATTTTAATGCTTTGAAGATTTTTTTCTGGATATCTGCTTTATGAATTCTTATTGAACCCCCTGCAATCTCTTCTCCATTAAGTACTAAATCATAAGCTTTTGAACTTGCTTTTTCTGGTTCTGTTTCTAATAATTTGATATCTTTCTCTTTTGGCATTGTGAATGGATGATGTGTTGAAGTCAATCTTTTTTCTTCTTTACTATATTCAAATAATGGAAAATCAACAACCCAGAGGAAAGAATATGTATGACCACCTTTTTTCAAGTGTGGTCTGTCAGTGTGGTACTTATTCATTGCTTCTTTGTATGTGATTCTTGGGAAAGGGGTCTTTAATTCTACATTTAACACTTGTTTGAATACATGTTTTATCATTTTTTCTAATAGACTGTAAATATCTTCTTCTTCAATGAAACTCATTTCCATATCTATTTGAGTAAATTCTGGTTGTCTATCTGCTCTTAAATCTTCATCCCTAAAACATTTCACCATTTGAAAATATTTATCGAATCCAGATACCATTAATAATTGTTTAAATAATTGAGGTGATTGAGGCAATGCATAGAATTTCCCTTTTTGAACTCTGCTAGGGATTAGATAATCTCTAGCACCTTCAGGAGTTGATTTTGCAATCATGGGTGTTTCAACTTCAAGGAATTCTTCTTTATCAAGAAAATCTCTAACTGCTTTTGCTGTTTTGTGTCGCATTGCTAAATTTTCTTGCATTTTCTTTCTTCTTAAATCTAGATATCTATATTTTAATCTGGTTTCTTCTGTTGATTGTATATTATTTAGATCAAGTGGAACTGGTGCAGATTCATTGAGGATTTCTATATTTTCTGCTAATAGTTCAATTTCTCCTGTTGACATATCTTTGTTTATATCTTTTTGAGGTCTTGTTTGTACTTTTCCTTCTAATAGAATAACTGATTCTTTTCTTAATTGTCCAAACTCCTTTGCTAGTTTAGGGTTTAGAAAAGCTTGAGTTGAACCATATTTATCTTTTATTGTTAGAAAGCCAATTTTACCAAAAGTTCTTATCTGTTCTACCCAACCGCAAAGTTTTACTTTTTTGCCGTCGTGTTTTTTGTTCAGTTCTCCACAAGTGTGTGTTCTTAACATTTTAATATTCCCATATTTTAATATCCCAATATTTTAACATTTTTCTAGTATCTTTACTTCTGTAGTGCATAATCCTTTAAAATTGTTTGCATCTTCAGTGGTTCCAACTATGGCATTATAGTGCATTGGAATTGCTAGTTTTGGTTTGAAAGTGTTAACTGCTTGTGCTGCTTCTTGTGAGGTCATTACATAAGTGCCACTCACAGGAATTAGGGCTATGTCAATATTTTTTAAAGAGAGCATTTCAGGTATATTATCTGTATCTCCCGCATGATAAATTTTTGTGTTGTTTATTGTGATTATAAAACCCAACCATTCGTTTTCTTTGGGATGAAATTGTTTGTTGGTGTTGTAAGCAGGAACTGCTTCAATTAGAAATCCATTTGCATTGATTTTATTTCCAGGAGTCATTGTTGTTACTCCTTTGATATCTAAATTAGATAGTTTGCTTTGACAATCTGGTGTTGTGATAATTACTGTGTTTTTATTTATTATTTTTTCAATATCTTCTCTGCTGCAATGATCATAATGTTCATGGGTGAGCAAGATAAAGTCTGCTGGTTCTGTTGAATTTATTTTGAATGGATCTATATAGATTACTTTTTCAGCTGATTTGATTCTGAATCCTGCATGACCTAACCAATCAAGAGTTATATTGTTGTATTCCATGTTTTTTGAGAAAATTAGATTCTATATAAAGATTACTGATTGTGTTGGTGAATTATATTAGTTATTTATATGTTATTATTAGTTATTTATATGTTATCTAAATATTATATTAAGAATTTTCCGTGTTCTATAATCATTTTATTATCTAAATAGATTGTTGGATCCTGAAATATTCCATCAATATGGATTGGAACATCCACATTTCCACCAAAAGATTTGTTGTTTCCTAATGCGATGTGTGCTGTACCAAGGACTTTTTCGTCTTCTAGAACATTACCAGTTATTTCTGCGTTGGGATTTGTGCCAATCCCTAACTCCGCTATATTGTAAGCTTCTTTGGGCAAGTCTTTGAACATGTCTTTTATTTTTTGTGCGTGTTCCCCGCTGATTGAAGTGGCGAAACCATCTTTTACAGTGATTGTTAAAGGGTTTGATAATTTTCCTGTTCCCATAGATGCATCAACTATGAATTTTCCATTAGATGTTCCTTCTATTGGTGCTAAGCAAACTTCTCCACAGGGAAGATTCCCATATTGTCCTTTTTGGATGTAAAGTCCATCACCTATTCCATGGATATCTCTGTCTTTTATATTCATTGTGATGTCTGTTCCTTTTTGAGTAGTTACTCGGACAATTTCTGTTTTTTTTAGTAACTCTACTAGTTTTTTGTTTCTTTCTTGCAGTGCTTGATAATCTATGGGAATGGTTCTTTTAATCATCTCAATTGTTGCATTAGGCATTGTAGCTATTCTTGAATCTGCTTTACATGCAGTTCTTCTTGCTTGGGTGTGCGTTAGGGATTTTGAAGTTACTAATATGCAGATATCAAATTTAGTCATTTCTTTTGCTGTGTTTTCTGGAGGTTCTTGACCATTTATTTTTAGTTCAGGTATCTCTATTAAAGTGGGTTTTAGGGAAAGTTCTTCTGAAGCATTTATTAGAGAATCAGCTATATCCTTTTTTGTTTTATCTGTTACGATAAGTACTGTTTCATTTTCCTTTGCTTGCATACAAGTGTTTAGAATCACTAAAGAAGCTTGTTTTAATTTATTCATTTTAAGAACATAATCCTTTATTACAAAAAGTTCCGGTTGGACAAGTTATTTCTTGTTGGTTGATACACCTAGGACATTCACTGAAATCGCAATAATATTCTATTAGGGTATCTCCTACACATTCGTCAATCATTGTGGCTTCTTCTTGGTTGAATGTTCCTTTTGTAATGCCTTTCATCATTGGAGCTATTCCTGCGTCTGAATCAGTGCATACTGTTGATGCTTGTCCTGCTATATTTGGATTTAGGGGTGCAATATTAAGAAAACTAGAAAAGATTGCAAATATACCAAATACTAAAAGGATAGCAATAAAACTAATTTCAAGTTGAAGTATTTCATTGTGTTTTCTTTTTTTTGTTTTTGACACCTTTTTTTTGCTCATATTATTTCTATTTAATAGAATTATTTAAACTTTACTAAACTATTTTAGTTTTTTCGAAACATTTATACAAAAAGACTGATTCTTTAAGCAGAGAAGAGTGAAAAAACTCTTTACTAACATAAATCTTTCTAAAAGATAATACTTTTAGAAAGATTTATATATAATTCCTCTTTATATTTCTTTAAAAATGGTGTCAACATTTAGAGGTGTACTTGAATTCTTTCAAGACTTGGGAGTGTATGATGTAATTCTACCTTTTTTACTCATATTTACAATTGTTTTTGCAATTTTAGAAAAAGCAAGGGTTTTTGGAACTGAAGAGATAGATGGCACCAAATATACCAAAAAAAATCTTAATGCTATGGCTTCTTTTGTGATATCTTTTTTAGTTATAGCTTCATCCCAATTAGTAGAGATAATTACTACAGTATCTTCACAAATGGTTATTTTATTGTTACTTTCTATATTCTTTTTAATCTTGGTTGGTTCATTTTATAAAGAAGGGGAAGGAGTATTTCTTGAAGGCGGATGGAAGATTCTTTTTATGGTTTTAATGTTCATTGGAATTGTTTTGATATTCCTTAATGCAATCCATGTTGAAGATGGAAGAAGTTGGTGGGAATATACATGGGATTTTATGATAGAAAATTGGCAAGGTGACGCTGTTGCCTCAATCATTCTTCTATTAGTTGTTGTTGGATTGATGTATTTTATTACAAAAAGTCCTGCCACAGAAAAAACTAAAGGTAAATCAGGAGGTTAATTAAGATGGATTTTACTCAATTTGTGTACACACTAGAAAGCTATGGGCTTACAGATGCTTTGTTGCCCTTTTTATTGATATTTGCAGTGGTTTTTGCAATTTTGCAAAAAGTAAAAATATTTGGAAAAGATAAAAGAAATATTAATGTGATTCTCGCATTGGTGATAGGATTATTAGTTGTAATTCCTCATGTCACTAATAGTTATCCTCCTGGAGGGGATGTTGTAGAGATTATGAATAATGCTATTCCTAATGTATCTCTAATACTTATATCTATAATTATGTTGCTTATTTTAGTGGGAGTATTTGGTTCTGAAATAGATATTGCAGGAACTTCTCTTGCTGGGTGGATAGCACTTATTTCACTCTTAATTGTAGGCTATATATTTGGTAGAGCAGCTGGATGGTTTCAATATTTACCAAATTGGCTCCAATGGCTTGATGATCCAGATACACAGGCATTAGTAATTATCTTATTAGTATTTGGACTATTAATTTGGTTTGTTACTAAAGAGCCTAAGAAAACTACAGAAGGAAGGATCAATAAAGGATTTAAAGAAATCGGAAAGATATTCAAATAAAATAAATCTGAAAAATAAAAAATGGCTGTATTAGATGTAGCATTATTAGAACATTTTGTAATTATTTTCCCTTTTTTATTGATTTGGGTAATTGTATTTGGAATTTTAAGTGCTACAAAATCTTTTGGAGACAATAAAGGAATACATGCTATAATAGGCCTAGCATTGGCTTTTCTTTTTATTTTATCAAAGGATGCAGTAGCTGCACTTAATTTTGCTTCTCCTTGGTTTGTATTGCTTTTTATGTTTATTATTTTTACAATAATGGCTTTCAAAGCATTTGGGGCTTCAGATTCAGATGTTATAGGGGTATTGAGGAATAAAGAATTTAAATATATTGCTACGTGGATAGGAATAATTTCAGTAGTCATAATGATTGCTGCTTTATCTAATGTGCATGGTCAGAGATTACTTGAAGAAGGTGAGGTTGGCGAAGACGGAAAAGTGGTAAGCACTGGAGAGGGAAGCGTTGCTTCTGGAGATTTTGAAGAGAATGTGTGGAATACAATTTTTCATCCAAAAGTGCTCGGACTAATATTAATATTACTTATAGCTAGTTTCACTATAAAATATATGACTCAATCTTCTTAGAATTTAATTTATTTAAAATTAGTTAAATTATTCTTTTACTTTTGATTTAGAAGGGGATAATTTTTTAGTTATTCTAGAAAGTTCATTTATATTTTCAGTAAATGTAGGTAATATTTTTTCAAATACATGATTCATTGCTTTAATTTCAGAACCAACATCTGTAAGGTTTTTATCATATTCATCTATTTTACTTATAATTGCTTTATGGAGTTTGTCAAAATCTTCTTTTAAATCTTTAACTTGACCTTCAACTGTTGTGATCTTACTGTCCATTTCGTCTTTCCATTCAACGATTTTATTAATATCTTTTACTAGAACACTCCATTTTTCGTCAATGATTGCTTCAGCTATTTCTTCTATCCTTTCTGTTCCACTGCCGATTCCCCCTCCATATTCTTGGGGTGGTGCTCGAGCATATTCTTGTGCAGGCGGTGCATCCATTGGTGCTCCTGGTGGTGGTGGAGGCATGCCTCCTGCTTCTGGAGCTGCAGGTGCTGGAGCATTTTCAACTCCTCCCTTAATATCTGCTTGACTCATTGCATTAAATATCTGGTCAGAGGCGAAACCATCTTTTTGTAAGGCTTGGATAATTTGATTATCTGTTAATCCTTGCCCCCTTAGGTTCATCACTTGATCAGTTGGTGTTCCTTCAGTAGGAGAAGCAGTCGTTTCTTCACTTTTTTTAAATAATCCCATTTCTCCCCTTTTTAGGTCTATTATATTTTGACAGTTATAAACTATAAAAAACTTTCGCTATATTACAATAATTATTTTTCTTCTATGATATCTCTTACTATTTTTTCAACTTGGTCATGAGTTGTAAATTTAATTGGTTCCCACAAATTAACGTATTTTTGAAGGGTTTTTACATCATCTTTTTTGGCAAAAATTTGTAATTCTTTTGCAACTTGACCTATTTTTCCATTTATTTCGTTAATATCTCTTCTTACTTCTTTTATATCTTCATTTATTGTTTTTATCTCTACATCTATTCTTTTGTGAGATTTTAACATATTTTGGTCTGTCAATTGTGTTTTTTTTCTTAAATTAGAATAATTTTCTTCAGCAATTCTTAAACGCCTACTTACATCATTTATTTGATTAATTAAATTAAGGTCTATTGAAGGCGCAATTGGTGATTTAGAAGATCCTCCAAATAATCCTTTTTTTTCTGGTGCAGGTTCTTGTACAGGCATTATTCTATTCCTCTTTTGATATTTTGCTCATTTAACAATTTTTGAATAACAGTAAAATAATAATATTTAAATAGGTATATATATTTTACTAAAATGGTACATGGTAGAGGAAAAAAGAGGGGCCCCTGAAGGGGCAAAAGAAGAGGATTACGAAATCTTAAGAGAGGGTGCTGAAGTAACTTTAAGTATTAATGCTGAAGATGCTAGTTATGTTCCTTCTATTGAAGATAGTTCTATTTGTATGGCTAGCACTATTGAGAAGTTAGCTGCAGCTAAAAATGTAACAAGAATAGTTTTCTATCAAAAAAGAGAATTTGAGTATGATTATGACCAGACTCAAATATTAGTCGAGATAGCTAAAGTTTACACTAAATTAAGTAAAGAGAAAGATATGTTTACTATGCAGGCTATTGCTGATCCTAGTTGTGGTAAATGTTCTACTAGATGGTATAATCAACTTAGAATGGTTATATTTAATTTATTGAAAAGTGACCCTATTGGGGCTTATGTTGAGCTTGGAAGGATGATTAGGCATGAGAATATTAAATTATTCAATCTTACCGATAAAAGATGCGTTACTTGTGAAAAAAAATATGTTTCTATTTTAGATTATGTCCAAGGATTAATTGGAAAAACAAGATTGATTGCAATTGCTAAACCATATATTGCAGGCTATAAAATTAGTGATAGAGAAGTATATAGAAGAATATTTACCCCAACAATAAAACCAGATTTTATGTTTACAAAATTAATGGCTAATTATCCTGAAAATGCAGAAGAACTTGCTAATTATAGTGTTGGATCTACAGAAATTGTAGTGTTTAAACTTCCTGGAAGCGTTGAGTATATGTATCATATGACTCCTCCAGAGTTTAAGTTGACCGAAGAAAAATATCAGATTTTAGATATGGCTAGAGGTATTATGGCAGAACATAAACCAACAAAAGCCGAGTTTGTTGATCCAGAAAGAATGAGGCAAATATTTTACAATGTTGGTTCAGATCTTATTCAAGAATTAATTGAATATAGGGGAATTAAATTAAAAGAAAAAGATATAGAAGAATTAACTAGCATTTTGGTTAGATATACTATTGGTTTTGGACTTATAGAAGTTTTAATGGAAGATGAAGAAATTCAAGATGTCAGCATTAATAGTCCTCTTGGTCAGATTCCAATTTATATTGTACATGGAGAATTTGGTGATTGTACAACTAATATTCTTCCAACTAAAAAAGAAGCAGAGAGTTGGGCTTCTAAATTAAGGATGATTTCTGGTCGTCCATTAGATGAAGCTAATCCTTTGCTCGATACTGAAATAACATTACCTAGTGCAACAGCAAGAGTTTCTGCCACAACAGCACCATTAACTCCAACTGGTTTAGCATTTTCATATAGGAGGCACAGGGATAAACCATGGACTTTATCTTTGTTTGTTAAATATAAAATGATTACTCCTTTAGCTGCCGGTTTAATTAGTTTTTTAGTTGATGGTACTAGAACTATGCTTATTGCTGGAACAAGGAGTTCAGGTAAAAGTAGTTTGTTGGGGAGTATTTTAATTGAAATTATGAGACGTTATAGGGTTATAACTATTGAAGATACTTTTGAACTTCCAACAATTTCTATGAGGAAGATGGGATATAATATTCAACCACTAAAAGTTGCAAGTGCATTGGCTAAGGGTAGTGGAGAAGTTAGTGCAACTGATGGTATTAGAGCAACATTGCGTTTAGGTGATTCTGCTTTAATTGTGGGGGAAGTTAGAAGTAAAGAAGCAATTGCTCTTTTTGAAGCTATGAGGGCTGGTGGTGCGGCTAATGTAGTTGCAGGAACAACACACGCAGATTCTCCTTATGGTGTTTATGATAGGATGGTTAATGACATTGGAGTGCCCAAAACTAGTTTTAAGGCAACAGATATAATTATTGTTGCTAACCCTGTAAAAAGTGCTGATGGGATTCATAAATTTAGAAGAGTAACTGAAATATGCGAAGTAACTAAAACTTGGGAAGAAGACCCTTTAGTAGAGGGTGGGTTTATTACTTTAATGAAATATAATGTCAAAAATGATCAATTGGAACCAACACCTGAACTAATTAATGGTGACTCTGAAATATTAAAAGCCATAGCTGGAAATATAAAAGAATTAGCAGGAGATTGGAGTGGTGTTTGGGAGAATATTGAATTAAGGGGCAAGATTAAAGAAGAAGTTGTTAAAGCTGCAGAGGAAGAAAAAGATGAAGATATGCTTGAGGCTCCATTTATGATACAATCAAATGATCAATTTCATCTAGCTTCCGAAAAAGTACAACAAGAAATTGGTAAATTAGATTCCAAAAAGATATTCTTTGAATGGAAAGAGTGGCTTAGAAAAGAGATAAAAAGAAGGAAAATAAGGTAAGATAAATGCCTATTAGAAAAAAAGATGCTGAATTTTTAAAAAAGTATCAAAGGAGAATTGAATCTGAATTAACTGGTAAAGCAGTTAAAGAAGGACCTATACAATCTACAGAGTACCATCAATTTAGAAAAGAGTTAGTTCCTCCACATTTTAGTTGGTATGAAAAAGCATGTAATTATAGTGAAGGAATATTTAAAATTCCTCCACCCACTGAAAAAGTCAAAGAATTTGAAAAAGCAATAACTTCTTGTCATTTACAAATGACTCCTACTGGTGCAATGAGTTTTTCTGTTTTGGGTCCACTTGCAATTATATTGGCAGGTTCTTTGATAAGTTTTATTTTAATACAAGATACTTTTTTTATTATATTTTTCTTATTTTTCGGATTAGCAATGATGAGTGCTTTACAAAAAGCTCCAACTTTCATGGCTAATGCTTGGCGTATGAAAGCAAGTAACCAGATGGTGCTTTGTGTTTTTTATATTGTTACATATATGAGGCACACTTCTAATTTAGAAAATGCTATTGATTTTGCTGCAGAACATTTAGGTCCTCCATTATCTCTTGATTTGAAAAAAGTGCTTTGGAATGTTGAAACAGAAAAATATGAAAATATAAAAGAGTCTTTAGAAAATTATTTGAGTTCTTGGAGAGAACATAACAGAGAGTTTGTAGAAGGGATGCATTTGATTATGTCTTCTTTGTATGAGGGAGAAGAGTCAAGAAGGTTAAATACTTTAGATAAATCTTTGACAGTTATTCTTGAAGAAACTTACGAAAAAATGCTTCATTATGCACATAATCTTAAGGGGCCCATTACTATGCTCCACATGATGGGGGTTATCTTACCAATTTTAGGATTAGTTATATTGCCTTTAGTTGTTAGTTTTTCAGAAGGTGTTAATTGGTATCATATTTCTTTATTGTATAATGTTGCTTTACCTGTTGGAGTATTTTATCTTGGGAAAAAGATATTATCTACACGTCCGAGTGGTTATGGGGATACAGATATAGCTGAACAACATCCAGAATTAAAAAAATATAGAAATGTAAATATTAATCTTGGTTTTGCTAAATATTCTGTAAATCCAATTATGTTTAGTATTTTGGTTGGGGCCTTACTTATTATGATTGGACTTTCTCCTACAATGATCTATGTTGCAGGTGGATCAAATATGACGTTGGATTTTTGTATGGGTGATAGGGGTGGAATTGTTAGGGGTTCGGATATGGAAGCGGGTTCTGTAAAGGGTATATGTTTATTGGATTATAAAAAAACAAGTGGGGGAGATATTCGTGGACCTTATGGTATGGGGGCTTCTTTACTTAGTGTGTTTATTCCTTTGGGAGTTGGACTTGCGATTGCGATTTATTATAAAAGAAGATCAAGTAAACTTATTGTTATAAGAAATAAATCTAAAAAATTGGAAAAAGAGTTTGCTTCTGCTTTGTTTCAATTAGGTGGTAGGCTGGGTGATGGTATTCCTACTGAAATGGCTTTTGGAAATGTTGCAGAATCTATGGAAGGAACAACTTCAGGTGATTTTTTTAGGGCTGTAGATACCAATATTAAAAGACTTGGAATGGGTGTTGAAAGTGCTATTTTTGATTCTAGGCATGGAGCATTAAGAAATTTTCCTTCACATATAATTGAAAGTTCAATGAAAGTGCTTATAGAAAGTGCTAAAAAAGGGCCTAAAATTGCTTCACAAGCATTATCCAATGTTGCTAGATATATAAAAGAACTCCACAGGGTTGATGAAAGACTTAAAGATTTGATGGGTGATGTTGTTGGTTCTATGAAATCTCAAGTTAAATTTTTAACCCCTGTTATTTCAGGGATTGTTGTTGGAATTACTTCCATGATTACTGGAATTTTGGGGAGGTTACAAGGGCATATAGGTAATATGGCTAGTGAATCTGGAGGGGGGATGGCTAGTGGGGGAGTTATGGATATGTTTGGGGTGGGAATCCCAACTTATTATTTTCAAGTTGTTGTTGGAATATATGTTGTTCAATTAGGGATTATTTTGATTATTTTATCTAATGGTATTGAAAATGGGGTAGATAAATTAAATGCAGAATATAGGATTGGAAATGATTTAACTAGGAGTATAATTCTTTATTGTCTTATTTCTTTTGTGATTATGATGATATTTAATTTGATAGCTAATACTATTATGAGTAGTACTTTGTGATTACAGTTTCGGCTGTACTGTCAGAGTTTAGAAAAGTCTGAAAGAGTTAAGAGTAAACTTTTAACCGCTACAGAGATTAGTGAGGGATTTTACTTTGTTCAATTCCACTCATAGTAATTTCTTTAATTGATTACTTAAATTAAAAAGAAAAAAGGTGGGAACACCGGGATTTGAACCCGGGACTTCTACGTCTTCAGCGTAGCGCTCTCCCAGACTGAGCTATGTTCCCAATAATATAAAAATATAAAAAATAAGGGAAGTTATTCTGATTTCTCTTCTTCAGTTGATTCTTCAAGTTCTTCTTCAACAGGTTCTTCAATCACTTCTTCTTCAACAGGTTCTTCTGTTGGAGTTTCTGTTGCTGGTTCTTCTGGTGTAGGTTCTTCTTCAGTTGAGGGTGCTTCTGCAGTTTCTGCTGGTGCTTCCTCACCTTCAAGAACGTCTAAACTTCCGAATTTTCCAGTGCTTAATTGAAGTTCACTTTGCCATTCGCCAACATATCCATTTTTGATATGTATTCTATTGCCTAATTTTACTTGATCAATCTGTTCATTCCATAAAGTTAACTTTATCTGTCCAGACTCATCTGCAATTGTTGCGTTAGCTACTTTTCCTGTTTTTCCAAACTTTTCGAATTCTCTTGGTTCAGAGATATCTTTTACTGTGGCAACTATTTCTACATTGCCTTGTCTTGCTTGTAAATCTTTGATTTCCATTTTTTTAGAAAAGATTAAGTCTGTTTATAAATTTTACTACTTATTTATTATTTTACCTAAATTTTCTAGTTTTTCTCCTTTTAGAAAATTTCCAAGAATTTCGCTTAATTTGGTTGTTTTTACTCTTATTTGATGTGTTGTATCTCTTTCTCTTAGTGTAACTGTGTTATCTTCTAATCCATCGAAATCAATTGTGATGCAGATAGGAGTTCCCACTTCATCTTGCCTTGCATATCGTCTACCTATAGAACCCGATTTATCATAGAAAACAGAGTAATCTTGTTTTAGTTCTTCTAAAATTTCTTTTGCTTTTTTAGTAATTTCTGGTTTTTTTACTAAAGGAAATATTGCTATTTTTGTAGGACTTAAACTTGGATGTAATTTTAATACAACATTATCTCTTTTTTCTGTTTTATGAGTGTATGCATCAAATAAGAAAGCAAGCATTGCTCTTTCTATTCCTTGAGAAGGTTCTGCAGCGACATAAGGAATTATTTTGTTGTTAGTATGAGGGTCAAATATTGAAAGATCTTTTTTTGAGTGGTTCATGTGTTGTTTTAAATCAAATTGTGACCTATTTGCATTACCATGAATCTCTTTCCAACCAAAAGGAAATTTGTATTCTATGTCAAAACAAGCATTTGCATAATGTGCTAATTCTTCTTTTAAGTGTTCTCTGATCCTAAGATGTTTTGGATTAATTCCATGTTTTAAGAACCATTTGTAGAATAATGCAATCCAATAAGCTTGCCATTTTTCTTTCATTATATTTTTTTCAACTAATTGTTTAATACTGTAGGTTTCATGTTTTCCTTCTTTTTTTTGTGCTTTTGCTGTTAGTATGTTTACTTTTAGAGCTTGGATATCTTTAAATTGGGTGCAACTTTTAGCCACTCTTGGATTTATGAAATATTCTATTTCAAATTGTTCAAATTCTCTTAATCTAAATAAGAAATCTCTTGGAGAAATTTCGTTTCGAAATGCCTTTCCTATTTGGGCAATACCAAAAGGGAGATTAAGTCTTGAATTTTCTTGTACTGCTTTGAAATTTGTGAATATTAGTTGAGCTGTTTCTGGTCGTAAGTAAGCTAAGTTTGAACCTTCTAAAGGTCCGATATTTGTTTTAAACATAAGATTAAATGAATTTGTTGTTTCTAGTTTTCCATCACATTTAGGGCAATTTATTTTGTGTTTTTTTATGATTGTGGAAACTTCTTCTAGGGAAATTCCATCTGCAGCTATGCCTAATTTATCTTCTATTAAAGCATCTCCCCTTACGATTTCTTTACATTTTTTACATTTTAGTGTGATATCTACAAAGGAATCAACATGGCCTGATGCTTTCCAAACATTGGATTTTGCAAGAATTGCGCCATCTATCCCGACAACATCTTCTCTTGAGGTTACAAAAGCTTTCCAGAACTCATTTTTTATGTTGTTTTTTAATTCTACACCTAAAGGCCCATAATCAAAAAAACCAGAGAGTCCACCATATATTTCTGAATTTTGATACACAAATCCTTTTTTTCTACAAAAAGCTGCTAATTCCTCTATAGATATTTTTTTGTCCATTAAAATTTAGAAGTCGGAGGGATTTAAATAGTTATCGTTGAGAAAAAGTCAAAAAGATAAATATAAATACTATTTCTCTTTTTTAAACGATATTAAGTTTAATTTATTATAAAATGAGGTGATTTTATGAAAAAATTAATTTATTTGTTTACTATTTTGGTTATTATATTTTTTCTTAGTACATCTTTAGTTATGGCTTTTAGCTGGAGAGATGTGTTTACTAGGGAGACAGAACGTATGGGTTCTAATCAAGAAGAGGATGCAGGAAGAGGAGATGCAGGAAGAGGAGAAACAGAGGAAGAAATTGAAGAAGAAAATGAAGATTTAACTGTATCTT
The DNA here is from genome assembly GCA_964630685.1 of uncultured Methanosarcinales archaeon. GTDB lineage: Archaea > Nanobdellota > Nanobdellia > Woesearchaeales > BS150m-G63 > BS150m-G63. The sequence goes on from CAZVVW010000008.1 coordinate 18,197, forward strand.
TATATTCTTATTCTTGTAATATTGGCGGAGCAGTAAATTATGGTTTTGAAATGTACCCTTCAGAAGTTCAAGATGAAGATGATTATAAAATCTGTGTAGATGGAAATTGCGAATATTCTTGTTTTAAATTAACAGGTTTAAAAAGCAGGATTTTTTGTACAAGTTCAGAAGAATTGGGAAATTCGGCACAAGTTCAATTGTATCATAACAATCAAGAAATATTTTCTGACACAAAACAAATACCTGAATGTGGAGTCTATGAAGAAGAAACAGGAATTGTTGAAGGTTTAGTGAGTAGTAGTTATTATTTAGATGATATTCAAACGATTAAGTTTCAATTCGATAAAAATGGAAAATATGTTATAGATGTAAGATTAGATAATCTGAATGAAAATTATAAAAGTAATTCCATTCTTTATCCTGATTTAAGTGAGGGCGTTATTGAGCTCCAAGGTCCAAAAATTGTTATGGCGCAATTTGATAATTTTGAAGAAGCAAAATTTTTATATGAATCCATAAGAAGAGCTCTAGTAGATTTAAAAAATGGAGAAGAAATACCTTTAAGCAGTTCTACTTTTTTAAAAGTACTCAGCCATGATAATTGTGAATATACTAATTCATATACCTCTTGTCATATATTTATAAATGAAAATAGTGTAGATATAATTAGGTTAGTTGAAGGAATTAAATAGATTTTTATTTAATTTTTTTCTTTTTTATTTTTTTAACCAGTCTACTTCTTGAGAGTCTAATTCGAATTCTTGGATGATTTCTTCTGCCATTTGTTTGTTTTTTTTGAATATTGTTTGAATATATGGCATGTTTTTTATGCTTTGTTTTAGGGAAGTGTGAGTTTTTTCAGCTATTTTTACTGCTATTGATTTTCTTTTTTGATAAGTCATGTTTGCCCTCCATAATTTTAAGATTCTTTTTGTGGGGGTATATTTTATGAATTGTTTGTATTTTTCATCTTTGCTCAATGCTACTCCTGCTGTTAGAAGTGCGTTAATATGTGAGAGGAAACGCCAATGTTGCCATCTTCTTATTCTTCCTTGAAATACATCTGCTTTTGACAGTTTGTCGTATGCACTGGCAAGATTCTTTGGTTTAGTGTATTCTTTTGGAATATTTTCATCTAACCAGAGAAATCGTTTGTTGAAATCTTCTTGAACATCATCAAACGCAGTTAGTGCTATTTTGGGATCCATTGTTTTGAATATTTTCATAAGTGCGCTAATCATACTTTGAGTTTTATTTCTTTGAGAAGTTTGTTCAATATCTTCTTTAAGTAGTGTTTTTTTATCTTGACAAGTCATTTGAAGATCATTTATTGCACCTCTGAGGTCTCCACCAGCCATTCTTGCCATGCTTTTTAATGTAGATTCATCGTATTTTATGGATTCAGAGGTGCATATTTTTTTTAGTACTGCGAAGACTGAAAGGTAGTTTAAAGTGTGGAATTGTATGAGGTTTGCTTTTTTTCTTAATGTGCTAAATTTGGAATCCCAAGGATCGTTTGCTGTGAGAATTATTGGAAATGCGCTTTTTTCTATTATTTTAGTTATTGCAGAAATTCCCCCTCTATCTTTTGTGCCTGATAGGCCATCTACTTCATCAATCAATATTATTTTTCCTTTGTTGAACAAACTCATCTGAGTAGCGGCAGAACCTATTAGGCTATTTATTTCTTCTTTGTTTCTTGTGTCAGAAGCATTTACTTCTATTATTTCTAAATCTAATTCTTTTGCTAAAGCATGTGCAGTGGCTGTTTTTCCAGAACCAGTTGGGCCATAAATCAATGTAGCTTTTTTAGTTTTTTTGAAGTTAGCTATAGATTCTTTTAGTTGTTTTAGTGCAGTATCTTGGCCTCGTATATCTAATAATTCTTTTGGCTGATACTTTTTAACCCAAGGTTTCATGGGTTAGAATAAGAGAAGTTTATTTATTAAGTTTGTTGTGATTGATTAGAGAGTTTAGATTTTTATGTTTTTTAGTATTTTTAATGTTTTTAAGCTATTATGTGGAAACTTTTATAAATTATGGCCTTTAGTTTATTTCTTATGCTTGATAAAAGATATAATGCGGAAGAGATAGAAAAGAAATGGCAAGATTTTTGGGAAAAGAATAAATTTTACAAGTTTAATCCTAAAAGTAAAAAGCCAATTTATTCAATAGATACTCCTCCACCATATGCTTCTTCAGGTCATTTACACATAGGTCATGCTTTACATTATACCCAGTTTGAAATAATAGCAAGATTCAGAAGAATGAATGGATTTAATGTCCATTTCCCTCCTTGTTTTGATAATAATGGATTGCCTACAGAAAAATATGTAGAAGAGAAGTTTAAAATTTCTAAAGCAGATACTACTAGGGCTGAATTTAGAAAATTATGTTTAAAAGAATCAAGAGATGTTGAAAAAGCATATTCTGATAAAGTGTTTAAGAGATTAGGACATAGTTATGATTGGGATTTAATGTATACTACAATAGATTCAGAGGCACAGAAGGTTTCACAGTTTTCTTTTATTGACTTGTATGAAAAAGGGCACGTTTATAGGGCAGAAGAGCCAACTTTATGGTGTCCATATCATCAGACTGCACTTGCACAAGCAGAACTCGAAGGAGTGGATAGAAACACCACACTTAATTATATTTATTTTGAACTTGTTGATGGTGGAAAAATAGAGATTGCTACAACAAGACCTGAATTATTACCTGCTTGTGTTGGCATATTTGTGCATCCAGATGATAAAAGGTATAAAAAATTAGTTGGTAAAAAAGTAGTTGTTCCTTTATTTGGTCAGAAAGTAAAAATAATGAAGGATGAACATGTGGATATGGAATTTGGTTCTGGGATTGTTATGATATGTACTTTTGGAGATACAACAGATATTGAATGGTGGAAAAAATATAAGTTGGATTTAAAAGTTTGTGTTACTAAAAATGGAGAATTAAATGAACTTGGTGGAAAATACAAGGGTATGAAATTTGCAGAAGCAAAACAGGCCATTATTGGAGATATTGATAAGGAAGGATTGTTGATAAAACAAGAAAAATTACAACAAAATGTTAATACTTGTTGGAGATGCAATACTCCTGTTGAATTTATAGTTACAAAACAGTGGTTTATCAAAGCATTGAAATTTAAGAAAGAATTAATAAAACAAGGAAGAAAAATTAATTGGTATCCTGATTTTTACCGTGTTAGGTATGAAGATTGGACAAAAAATCTTGGATGGGATTGGTGTATTTCTAGACAGAGATTTTATGGAGTTCCGATGCCTATTTGGTATTGTAAAGATTGTGGCAAAGAAGTCGTGGCAGAAAAATCTGAACTTCCCATTGACCCTACTATTAAAAAACCTTCTAAAAAATGTAAATGTGGTTCTGATAAATTTGAAGCAGAAGATGATGTGTTTGATACGTGGATGACTTCAAGTATGAGTCCTGAAATTTCAGTAAGATGGCTTGAGAATCCAAAGGAATTTAAGAATAGATTTCCAACAAGTTTAAGACCTCAATCACATGATATAATCAGAACTTGGGCATTTTACACTATTCTAAAATCTTATTTACATTTTAATGAAATTCCTTGGAAAGATATTGCTTTAGGAACTTATATCTTGGATGATAAAGGAAGGGGGATGCATAAAAGTAAAGGAAATGTTGTGTGGACACATGAAGTGCTTGATAATTATGATGTAGATACACTTAGATATTGGGTTGGAACTGCAACTCTGGGAGAGGATTTGGCATTTAAAGAGAATGATCTTATTGCTGGAAGGAAGTTTTTAACTAAACTATGGAATGCTTCACGATTTGTATTGATGCATCTTGAGAATTATTCGCCTAAGAAAGTAGAATTAGAATTGATGGATAAATGGCTGATATCTAAAATGAATAAGGTAATCAAAGAAGCTACTGATAATTTTATGAAATATAATACTAGTGTTTCTAAAAAAGCAGTTGAACAGTTTTTTTGGCATGATTTGTGTGATAATTATTTAGAGATTGTAAAAAGTGCATTGTATGATGAAAAAGGGGGTGCTAGGAAAGAATCAGCTAAATATGTTCTGTATTATTCTTTACTTAATGTATTGAAAATAATTGCACCAATAGTACCTCATATTTCAGAAGAGATATATCAGAAATATTATGCTAAACAAGAAGGAGATAAAAGTGTTCATATAAGTGAATGGCCCAAATATGATGAAGAGTTTGTTGATAAGAATGCTGAAGATATTGGCGGAATTGTTATTAATATTGTTTCTGCTGTTAGGAAGTATAAAACTGGAAAAGGATTATCATTGAAAACAGAATTAAGTAAATTAGTGATAGAATGTGATAAGAAAATAGAAAAGAATCTTGAAAAAGCATTTGATGATTTGAAAGGAACTTTGAAGGTCGAAAAGATAGAGTTTGGAAAAGCTAAAGAGGGTGTAGGTAAAGTTAAGATTTCTATTTCTGAATAATTTCGAATGATTTACGGTTTTTTCGAAAAGTTAATAAATAAGTTTTATATTTTATATATTTTATATATTTCTTTGTATTAGGGGTGAAGGTAGTAGTGGAGGCGATTAGATGAATAGAAAAAAACCAGTTATGAATAAAAGAGAACAAATAAATAAGGAATTTGATTATTTTGATGCTGAAAAACAAGATTTGGGTGAAATGCTTTCAAATATTGGTGTGGCACTTCCAGATTCTTCTGGTTCTGTAAATAGTTCTTATGAAAAAAAGAATGATGGTGAATTTAATGTTGGTATTGAAAAATATAATGAAATTATAAAAACAGATAATTTACCTAATGCAAATTATATTGCAACTCCAAGTGCCATAAGGGAGATTATGGGCATTAAAAGGGAGTATGGCGTTTATCCTTTAGAGAAGTTAATTGTGGATTTTGATGAATGTCAAGTTAGTCAAAAAATATCTGAAGGTAGAATTTATTTAATTAGTACATTTTCTGATTCAGTTGTTGAAGGTTTAGGGCATGAACCTAATATGGAAAAATATATTCTTGCAAATTATGAGGATGAGGATGTTTTGAAAGACATAAAAGGTTTTGTTGAAGTAAAAACTAATTCCCCTTTAGAAACTGATATAATTTCTATATGTGATCTTGATAAGCAAACCCAGAAAAAGATAAATAATTTAAAGTATGGTGGATCAACTCATGACCTTTGGGAGCCATTCGATCATGCTTGGGAAGACGAACATGCACGAGATTAAATATAGTGGAAAGAGTATTGATGAGCTTTTTGAAGAAGCAGATATATTAATTTCTAAAGTTAAGGAAGGGCATAAAGAGATAAATAAGTATCTTCAAAAGCTTGAGAAAATGCAGGAGAATGGAGTTATAGAGAATTTTGTGATGTATAGGGTTGCAGAAAAAGCTCATTCTTTATTAGATGAAGCGAAAAAAGAAAATAAGATGTTGTATAATTAATTAATCTGTTTCCATTTAATTCCTTGTCGAGTATCTTCAAGGAGTATACCTTTTTCTTTTAATTTGTCTCTGAGTTTGTCTGCAGTTTTCCAGTCTTTTTCTTTTCTTGCTGTTTCTCTTTTTTCTATTAATTGTTTTATATTTTCAGGAATTGTTTTTTCTTTAAAATCAATGATGCCCAATATTTTGTCGAATTTTTCCATTAATGATATTATTTCTTTTTTGTTTTCTTTTCCTATTTTATTTTGAGAGATTAAAGTGTTGATAGTTCTTATGAAATTAAATATTTCTGAGAGTGCGATCGGGGTGTTTAAGTCATCATCCATTGCAGATTCAAATCCTTTTTTTACTTTGGTTAAGATTGATTTGATGTTTGAATCAGTTCCATTCGCTGTTTTTACTTTATCTATGAAATCCTGAAGTCTTTGTAATGTGTTTCTTGCAGCATCTAATGCTTTGAAAGTAAAATTTAATTGTTGTTTATAATGGGATGAGAGTAATAAGTATCTAATTTCTTTTCCTGAATATCCTTTTTTGATTAAATCTCTTAAAGTATAGAAGTTTCCAAGAGATTTTGACATTTTTTTATTTTCAACTAAAAGATGTTCACAGTGCATCCAATAATTTACAAATTTTTTTCCTGTTGCAGCTTCACTTTGAGCAATTTCATTGGTGTGGTGAGGAAATATTAAATCAACACCCCCGCAGTGGAGGTCAAATGTTTCTCCTAAATATTTAGCTGACATGACTGAACATTCTATGTGCCATCCAGGTCGCCCCTTTCCTAGTTCTGTTTTCCAAAAAACATTTTTATCGCTCGAGTCCCATGCTTTCCATAAAGCAAAATCCGAAAGGGATTCCTTTTCATATTCATCATGAGTTATTCTTGCCCCTGCCTTTAATCCTTTCATATCTAGATTGGCTAGTTTTGCATAGTTTTTAAATTTTGAGACTGAATAATAAATAGAACCATCTTTTCCTTTGTAAGCAAAACCTTTTTTTAGGAGAATGTTTATTGTTTTTACAATTTCTTTTATATGTTTAGTTGCTTCTGGGAGAATGTGTGCTTTTTTTATGTTTAATGTTTCTAAATCTTCAAAAAAAGAGAGTTTGTATTTTTTAGTATAGTTGTTTAAAGAGGTGTTGTGGACGATTGAATTTTTAATGGTTTTATCGTCTACATCTGTTATGTTCATTACATGTTTGACTTTATAATTGAGGTATTCTAAATACCTTCTTAGAATATCTTCAAAAATATAACTTCTAAAATTGCCTATGTGGGCATAATCATAAACAGTTGGGCCACAAGTATAGAGTTTTACTTCTTGTTTGTTAATTGGCGTAAATACTTCTTTTTTTCGTGTTAAGGTGTTGTATATTTTTAGCATAAATGTTAATGTGCTTATCTAGTATTTAAATTTTAAGAAAAAAAGCGGGAGGAGGGATTCGAACCCCCGAATAATCGGGTTGCAGCCGATCGCCTTAGCCACTTGGCTACCCCCGCAATAATGTGCATAAGAATTATATGATTTAAAAAACTTTTGATTTAAAATCAATAAGGTAAACAATTAGAATTACTTATTTCTTTTCTTTATTAATTTCTTAATCTCTTCTAAATCTTTCTGAATGTCTTCTATGGTTTGGAAGATTTTTCTGACAAACTGTTGAAGACACCAACACAACAATAATTAGAATTACTTATTTCTTTTCTTTATTAATTTCTTAATCTCTTCTAAATCTTTCTGAATGTCTTCTATTTCACGTTCTGCTTTTCTATTTATAGCATAATCATATTCTGATCTTCTTCTATCTCTTTCTGCAGATCTGTTTTGACTCATCAAAATTATTGGAGCCTGAAATGCAGCTAAACAAGATAAAACGAGATTTAGAAGAATAAAAGGATAAGGATCCCAAACACCTAGAAGAATTAATGTAGTGTTAAAGATCATCCATACAATTAAAATTGCAATTAAACTGAGTACAAAAACCCATGAGCCACCCCATTTTGCAATACCATCGGATGCTCTTTGACCTATATTTAGTTTAGAAGGGGTTATTTTATGGGGTAAAATTTTATGTTTTAATTTGTCACTTATGTTCATTTTCTTTTTATTGATTTATTAGTTTAAAAAACTTTCTAAAGGTAAATATTAATTGTTTCTTCAGGCCAACCTTGTTCAATCAATTCTTTTTTTATTTTTTCTTTAGTTGTTTGATTTTTTAGCTGTGCATGAATCCAATTTTTTAAAGATTCTATCTCCTTTTTACCGTGCATGTGTAGGTGAGGACTTAATTTTTTTATGTAGTTGCAATGTTTATGAAAATTTGAGAGTTTATCTTGGAATTTTATGTGTCTTTGCTGTGAGTCTAAGAAAAGGTTTTCAATCTTATCTGATTTATCGTTAATTTTCAGTTCTGTAGTTTTCATCTGTTGCCAGATTCCCTTTATTTCTTGGTTGAGTTTTTTTAACTCTTCTTTTTCTGATAAGATTTGATTAATATGGTCTTTTCTTTTAATTGTTTCTGCATCAATATCTAACATATGTTCAATTTTTTTTAATTCCCGGATTTTTAATTTGATATCATTAAATTCTTTTCTTACATCTCCTAATAATTCTTCTAATTTTTGTGAGTTTTCTTTTATGTTCCTTAGATCTGCAGATTCTTTTTGGATATTGGTGAATATGTTTTCAACTTTGTTTGTGTTGATATCAACGCTTGACGCAATTTTTTTTATATCTATTAATTCTTTTTTTACTTCTTGGTTGAGTTTGAGTACTTCTTCTGTTCCTTTAAATGCCTTAATTTTTGTTTTTACATCTTTGATTTCTCCTATAATGTTATTTGATATTTTTTCATAATTTTCTAATTTTGCTTGAATGGCCTGTGTCTTTACATCAACTTTACTTACTTCGAAAAGAAGTTTTTCTGGTTTGACTTCTTTTACTAAATCTATTGATTTTATTGCATCTGCCTCAAGGTCTTTGATTTGTTTTTCTCTTTCTGCAATAGAACTTCTTAATTCACCTATTTGTTCATTTACTCTAGCTATTTTTTCAGTATCTCCTTTTTTACTTTCCATTAAGAAATTCATCAAAGCATTGACTTTTTCAACCTTGGCTGTAAGTTGAGCTATAGAAAGATCATTAGAATTATTACTAGGCTCATCTATAGATGGTTCTCCTTTCAACTCTTTTTTCCATAACATTTTATCTTCTTTTAATTACCTCTTTAATTTTCTCATTTATTATTTTTTCGCTAAATCCAGATTTTAAGAGCTCTTGTTTGATTTTTTTTGTGGATGTTTCCTGTTTTAATGCGTGTTTTATGTAATTAGTTAATTTATCTTCTTTTTGTTCAAGTATTTTTTTTATGTGCGCCATTGGATGTTTTGATTCTTTTAATGACTCTTCTATTTGTTCTTTGGTAAATCCCTCTTCAATTGCGTTATCTATTAATTTGTGAAGTTCTTTTTCTTTTTCTAAATGTTCTTTTCTTTGTTGTTTTGCTTCTTTTATTCCTTTTTCTATATATTCTTCTGTTATTTTTGTTTTCTTTTTTTCTTTAGGGGTTTTGTTTAGTTTTTTCCAATAAACATTTAATTTAGGTTTTAGTGAATCAAGGTAGATATCTGTTATTTTGAAATTTCCTTGTTGAAGTTTATCTGATGCTAGTTTTAGTTCTAATTCTAAGTCAAAAATATCTTGTTTTAGTTCTTTTAATTGTTTTATTTGATATTTAATGTTGTCTAATTTTTGATTGTATTTGTTGTATTTATCTAATTCTGAATCATGTAATCTTGATGGATTATGAAGTAAAGGTCTGAATTCTATAAAATAAGGTTTTCCTTTGTTATATTGTGAATTTTGAACCATTCCAACTCCTGTTGGAGATTCATGGGCTATTTTTAAGATTTGTTTGCTGTACTTTTTCTTGATTCTTTCAAGGTCTGCTAAGTGTTTTGTTCTCATTTGAATTTCTGTGGCAATATTTGCGTGAATCTCTTCCATGAAATCTCCAAGCATTTGTGATATTAAGACTAATCCAACACCCCATTTTCTGAATTCCCTACATGCACGTTCTAATTGTAATACTCCTTTTCCACTTCCACCAAATTTACTTAATAACCTATGTACCTCGTCATAAACTAAAAGTAATTTTAGTGTTTTTGATTCTTCTAAGTTGGCATCAAAAATTTGTTGGATTGTTGAAGTGACCACTGTATCAATGTCTTTTGAGTGAAGTTTGTTAAGGCAGAATATAGTTATCTGACCAGGTAAGATAAATTCTTTTACATTGATTTTTTCTTTTGGATCTGTTATTGTGTAAATATTTCCTTTGAATGCTGTTGCCTGTGAAGTATTTAATTTGAATTTAAAGTAATTATTAAGCATTGTTTTGTCTTCACATTTTCTTAGGAATCCAGACCATTGTGCTGTAGGGTCAAATACAATCACAGAAGAATTTTTGTTGAGCACTTCTTCTGCTATATCCTGGGCAGCCACTGTTTTTCCAGAACCTGTTGAGCCAGCAATCAATGTATGGGTTTTTAATTCATCTATATCTAAATAAGATTCTTTATTTGTTTCTGCTATTTTTCCTATTTTTATTGATTGAGGGGTTTTCCTTGGTAGGAATTTCATATTTAATAAAGACCTATATTTCATCTTTTTGATGAGCCTCTTTCTATAAGTGACTGTAATGAGGATTATAAGTGGTAATAGAAGAATTAATAATAGCGTTTGCCACAATGTTATGCCAAAAACTTTGTTTGATAGTATTGATGGTTTTTTGATTTTTATGTTTGCAAAGGCTGTTAAGGATACTTCTTCTTGTCCAATTAAATAGGTGGCTGTTTCTTTGATGATATAATCTCCAGGTTCAATTTCTATTGGAATCTGGAAATGTTTGAGTGAATTGATTATATTTGTGAGTGTTAATTTTTCTTGTTGTCTAGATAAAGCTACATTGTTGTTTGGATTTATGATTTCTAATGTACTGGTTATGTTTAGGGCAGTTCCCATGTTTAGGTTGTAGATTGTCAATTGAAGATCTATTATTTCTCCTGGTTTAAATTTTGTTCTGAGAGGAGTTATCTTTACATCAATAAGTTGGATTGGTTGTTCTTCTATTGGTTTTTTCTTTATTTCTAGAGTGACAGGTATCTCTGTTTCTCCTTCTCCAGTTATGGTTATCAATCCTGAATAAGTTCTAAGGGTGGTGGTTTCTGGAGCGAAAATATTGATTAGTAGTTTTTCTCTTGTGTTGGGTTTTATATTTATTTTATTTTTTAAATTAATAAATTGTTTTAGATTGGATGAAAGAGATATGTTTAGTTCTTTTTCTTCATCTAATTTGTTCTGTAGGTAGAGGGTTACTAACTTATTTTCTCCCAAATATAATGATTCTCTTATTTCATTTACATCAAGTGTTATGCCTTCTAATTTACCTAGGGTTTTATTTATATCTTCTAGTATTCCTGGAGGTAAAGGAGTTCCACCTCCGCCTCCTCCGCCACCACTAGAGCTTCCATGATCTGTTGTTGTATCTTCTTGTGGGGGGGCGTATTCTCCTGCAGCATAAGCAGAGAAGCTGGAGCTACTTGCAGAAACAATGTCTTGGGTTTTGTAAGGTGTTGAATCTGCTAACATGGCCCATGATGAGGGGCAGGTTTTTCCTGTGAAATTCCAGTCAGCACATTTGAATATTTTTATTTTATCTTCATCTATATTTTCTAAAGTGTTATTATAATCAAGATGGATATCTACTGGATTTGTTAATTGAGAAGATACTGCTATACCTATTAATTCTTTAGTGTCTCCAGGTAATGTGATTTCTTCGTTTTGTATTTCATATAAATCTATGATGTCGTTGATTGTTCCATCTAGTTCTACTTCTTTTAAGAAAATAGTGTGATTTATTGACCTTATTTCGATATCATAAGTTCTGTTATGGATACTTCCATTTGTGATATTATAGGTTCCATCTTCTTCTGTTGTGAATGAAGCTAATTTGATGTATTTATTTGGTCTGTATAAATTGAAATTAGTGTTTATTGGTTCGTTGTTGTTATTTAGAACATTCCCATTGAAAGTTGTTGGAGTGAATACTTCAAACCAGTCTGTTGTTTCTAATAAATTTCCATTTTCATCTGGAATGAAGTAAGTTAAATCATAATCTCCTTTTGTTAGGTTGGTTATTGTAAATGTGTAAATTCCTTGTTCTATTTGATCATCTTCAGTTTCTTGTGGACCTGGTTGAATTAATGAATATTCTTCTACTATGATTACTGGGAGTACAGATGAATTTGTGCCATTGGGATAAGTTATTATTACCCCAATTCCTTCTCCAGATATGTTTGTGTTATCTGTAATATTTAAAGTGATAGTCATAGAGCCATCACCTGTTGTTAAGTCTATTGATTCTGAATCTATGTTTGTTAGTGTTGGGGGGGAGATATCTTTGTAGTGTATGCTATCTGATTGGATAGCTGTGTATTCCATATCTTCATAGATTCCTTTTAGTTTTAAATCATGAGTCCAGGCATCAATTATATTTGGAATGTTACATGTTATTATCCAAGTATCTGAAATGTTAGAGTAGTTTTGGTTTATATTTAGACAAATACTGTCTGATATTGTGGGGATCCAAGTGATGTTTTCTGTGATATTTATTCCAGACATCGATGCTGTAGCATTGATTGTTATTGAGTCGTTATAGGTTAAATTGTAAAGTTTGTTTTCTGTTGTTGGAGATAATATATTTACATGATAATCTATTGTGGTTAGATTTATTTGAATATCTGTTGTGGGAGGATTATTTTGATTGGGGTTTTGCAATGTTAAAGTTATGTTTACTAACCTTTCTGTTCCAGAGGGTATTGTTGTTGCATTGTATGATAATAAGATATTTTCATTATTTCCTGGTTGTATTTCTATGTTTTCTGTATCACTATAAATTATTTGTTGGTTTGTGCTTGTTATAGAGAATTCTAAATCTGTGTTTCCTGTGTTTTCTATATTTACTGTTTGTAATGTATCTAAAGAGCCAGCGCCTATTGTTTTGTTTATGCTTGTTGGTGAAACTTGCCAGGTGTTGGTTGGGGGAATTATGATTGTTGCAATTAATGAATCATTGGATTCTGAAGTTGCGTTTATTATATTTTCATAAGTTCCATTAGGGAAATGTTTTGGTACAGAAAAGGTTAGGTTTATTGTTTTTTGCCCTCCTGCAGGAAGATCTATGCTGTTGTTACTGAATGTTGGGCTGAAGGAATCACACATACCTTCTTGTGTGCAGATGAGCTGTATGTTTGTGAGATTATCGTTTCCTGTCGAGTTCAAAGTGAAATTTAGTGTTCCTTGTGAATTGTGTTCTATTATTTTAGAGATTCCTGATTCTGAAATATCTAAAATTTTATTAGAGGATATTATTATTCCTATTTCTTTTGTTTCTTGTTGTTCTGTATTGTCTGGGTTTTTCCATGTTGTGGTTTCTGTTAAAGTGTAAGTTCCTGGCCATGTTGTTTCTGGAACTGGTAGTGAGAATGCTTGGGTTTTTAGGTTGTTTGAATTTATTGAATCGTATTCTTTGAATAGAGGGGTTATATTCAATTCTTCAGGAATTTCCCAAGCTATGTGTACTGAATAAGCAGTGGCTTGTCCTGTGTTGTTTACTATTATATTTATTGGGATTGTTTTGCTTGTTGTTTGAGTTATTGTTTCTATTGTAGCTGAAAGGGGTGAAGCAGTTGTGGTTATATTTGTGGTACCTATTGCTGTGAAATTTAGGTTTAGTGAGGAGGTATTAGATGTTAATGATTCAATTGGATAAGAATCATTTGAGTATATTGTAAATAAGTATTCTCCTGCCTCTATTGGATCATATCCAATGGAGTAAAGACTATCATCTATTTTTGACATATCTATGGATTCAGTTTCTCCAGAAGTGTTTGTTAGATTTATCCATGATTTATTTATTCCGTGTGGGTCTGTGATTGTTGCGTTTATTGTGAATGGAGAGTATACTTCCTGAATTTGAGAATAAGATATATTTGTTATTTCTGGAGGTTCATTCATTACAATAAAGTTTCCACCTATATTTTGGAATGTACTATCATTTAGGTTTGAAACTTGTATTTTAAATTCCTCACTTGGAGTGTGTGTTTCAATTATTACAGATAGGTTAACTAACCAATTTTCTCCAATATCTATTTGTTCTTTTATTGGGGGGTTGCCATTGTATAAATAAGTTGCAGTTCCCAAAATTTTTGTTAATCTAATTGTTTGATTTATGTTTCCTTTGTTTGTAATGTTGATTGTTCCAAGATATTTTGTTAATTGACCTTGTGCAGGAGGTTCTATTATCTCTGTATTTTGGCTGATGTTTTCAGAAAGATTCCATCTATTATCTGTTAATATTATGATACTTATATTTACTGATTGATTATATTCATAATGTGATCCATCTGAATCCCAGTAATATACATCAATTGTAGCATTGTATGATTTTGGAAGAGTGTAAATTGGAATATTTGCTGTTAAGAAGATTGTTTCTGTTTCTCCAGATTTTAGAGTAATTATTTGATTTTCTGTATTTGAGAAAGTTAAATTAATATCTCCTAGAGTTTCTTCACTTATATTGAAAATAAGATATGCGTCTTGATTTCCATAAGAGCTTATTGTGAAGTTTCCTATGGTTTCTTGTTCTCCTGGTAACATATCTTTAGTTATTAACCAATCAGAGATTTGTATATCTAATAAAGCTTCAATTTTTACATCCATTTCTGTTTCAACATAATCTATTTCATTATTTGGGTTGGACCATGTTGAATTAAAGAAAATTTTATATGTATTTCCTGTTGTGTATGGTGGAAGTGTTATATTGAAAGATTTTGTACATATTTGGTTTGATGTGATGTTTCCACATTCTGCAGTGTTATCGGTATAATTGGTTTCCCAATCTTGATTGGTTGAATCAAATATTAATTCTAAATTAGTGTTGTAGGCTGTTACATTTCCTGTGTTGTTGAATGTTGCATTAAGTATGAAAGAATATCCTCCCTCCACTACAAAGTTCACTTCATGGGATGATTCTGAAAGTGTGAGTGTTGCTGTTGTTGTAGATTCTGCTCTGAATGTTGATTCTACTGTTTGATTTATGTTTCCTAGAATATCTTTTGCATAACTATTTACATAATAGTTTCCATGAATTAATGGGGTGTAGATTAATGAGAAGTTTTCGTTGCGGTAGGTTATATTATTTGTTTGATCTGGTTGAGTTATGTTTATCCATATTGTATCTAAGTGGGTGTCTGAAGCGTTTGCTGTTATTATGATATTTTGAGTATGAGTTTCTAAAAATGCTTTGTTTAATTCTTGTGTTACTTCTGGATTTGTGTCATCTATTGTTAAATCTAATGTTGTTGTGCTGTTTGTGTTTCCTGCTAGGTCTATTGCAGTGAAGGTTAATGTGCAAATATCATTTGTTTGTGTGCAACCTAAATTGCTTGGAGTTGTTGAGATTTCCCAAATATCTGTTCCTTCAATTTGAGACATACTCAAAGTGGTTTGATTAGAGAGGTTAACAGTGTTAATATGGATGTCATTTACTGTGATATTTATTGTTATTGCGTCTGTTTTCTTTAAGATTTTGTCTGAGTCATTTACTTGAGGTGTTGTTACTTCTGGGTTTGTGTTGTCTATGGTTATTGTGTAATCTGTTGAATTAGTGTTTCCTGCAATATCTGTTGCAGTTGCTGTTAATGTGCATTGTGTTTCTTCTATACATCCAAGTTCTGAAGTGGTGTTTAATGTGAACCAAGTAGCTTCATCATCAGATAAACTCATTGGAGTATTATTTAATGAGACGGATAGAGTGTTTGTGTCTGTTGCTGTAACTGTGAAATTCAATGTTGTATCATTTCTTGTTATGTTGTCAGAGTCATTTGATGCTAAATTGTGGATTTCTGGGTTTGTGTCATCTATTGTTAAATCTAATGTTGTTGTGCTGTTTGTGTTTCCTGCTAGGTCTATTGCAGTGAAGGTTAATGTGCAAATATCATTTGTTTGTGTGCAACCTAAATTGCTTGGAGTTGTTGAGATTTCCCAAATATCTGTTCCTTCAATTTGAGACATACTCAAAGTGGTTTGATTAGAGAGGTTAACAGTGTTAATATGGATGTCATTTACTGTGATATTTATTGTTATTGCGTCTGTTTTCTTTAAGATTTTGTCTGAGTCATTTACTTGAGGTGTTGTTACTTCTGGATATGTGGTATCTAATGTTATATTTCTTGTTTCTGTTGAGGCATGATGGTCTACAAAATCATAAATAGTTACATTGTAATAATATATTCCATCTTCTAGTGATGTGAAATTATGAGTTCTTTGTTTTTGATATTTTGTTTGATTTTCTTTTAATTCTGTCTCGTTGTATAAGTAAAATGTTATGTTTACCTCATTGGGTTCTATTACTGTTGTGTTTATAAAAATCCATTCTCTGCTGAAATAGGTGTTAGATTCTTCTGTTGGATTTATGAATTCAATTGTTGGATTGCTTGAATCTATTGTGAAGTTGGATGTTTGGCTTGCTGTTTGGTTTTGATATCCATCTCCAGCTATGATGTACCAGAAGTATGTTTCTACATCTATTCCTGTGAATGTTTTGTTTAGTTCTTGTGTTGAACTATTGTATTCTGGTTCAGTGGTATTTTTTATGTAAATATGATATGTTATTGGGTCTTGGTCTTCATCAGTTGATGTTTCCCATTCAAGAGTTGTTTCTGTTGAAGTTATAACCATTTCTGGAGCTGTAAGTGTTGGGGTTGTCGGTAATTGGTTTGGATAAGTGTTTGTTCCTGTTGTTGATATTGTTTCTCCTGCTGAATCTGTGAAAGTGATGTTTATTGTATCTGGGGTTAATGCAGTTCCTGTACAATTGTAGGTTACATTGTAAATATTTGAATAAGTTGTCAATTGATTAGCGATGCAAGTTCCTAGGGAATCTATACTTGAACTAAATCCTTCTAGGCCATCAATGTCATGTGCAGCTGCTGTTACATTAAAGCTGTGACCTGCTGTGAAGTTTGTGAATGTTATTGGCTGGATTATTGTTGGCAGATCATTTATTGGAGTTATATTTACATTAAATGAATCAGTACCTTGAGCGTTATCTGGATCTACTGCTGTACAGGTTACTTGAACTATTCCTGTGAAATTGTTGTAGGCTGTTAGATTTAGCAGTTTTGTTAGATTGTTTGCTGTAGCAGTTAGATTGGTGCTATCACTCGTACAGCTGTAGTTGATATCTGTTTTCTCATCATCAACATCTATGATGTGGTTATTTAAATTGATTGTGTCATTATATGTTTCTTCTGGCAGTTCTGTGTTGTTTAATGAATTCAAATTAAGTGTTGGAGCATCATTTATTGGAGTTATATTTACATTAAATGAATCAGTACTTTGATTGTTATCTGGATCTATTGCTGTACAGATTACTTGAACTATTCCTGTGAAATTGTTGTAGGCTGTTAGATTTAGCAGTTTTGTTAGATTGTTTGCTGTAGCAGTTAGATTGATGTTATTACTCGTACAGCTGTAGTTAATAGGGTCATTATCTACATCGGTAGTGTAATCACTTAAATTGATTGTGTCATTATATGTGTCTTCTGGCAGTTCTGTGTTGTTTAATGGACTTAAATTAAGTGTTGGGGCATCGTTTACTCCTACTACTGTTAAGTTCATCGTTGGACCTGTTATTTGGCTGATTCCATCTGTTGCTGTGAATGTTGCTGTGTTAGTTCCTGTGAAATTTTCCTGAGGTGTTAATGTTGCATTGTTTGTTTGGTTGTTGATATTTATTGTTATGTTTGTGGGCGTGGTTGATGTAAAGTTTAAGTCATCATTATCAATATCTGAGAAGTAGTCCATGAGGCTTATTTCTAGTATGATATCTTCTTGTAAATCAATTGTTTTTTGTGCTGTTGTATTTATTGGCGGTGTGTTTTGAATTGTGGTTCCAGGTGAGAGATATGTTAGACTCCAATCTTCTCCATCTGAGACACTGATGCTGAAATTCCATAAGTCTCCTTTATTTGTGTAAGTGTAAGGCAATTCTGTTGAGTTGATGATGAATGTTTTCCAAGTTATTTTGCTTTCATAGAAATATATTTCTCCAATATCTACTTGACTACCCGATGCACTAATATTTATTTTTGTTTGTAGTTTGTCTTCTTGTAAGCAAGTAGTTAGAATGCTGTGTTCTTCTGTATATGTTTGGATGTTTTGTTCTGTGTTTTCTGTGTTGTTTGTGAATATTTGTTCCCACCCATTTCCATTATAACAATATCCAACTATTTTTGCATTAGTATCATCATGGCCATCTACATTAAATCCATATTTAAGTGTCCAGGTAGATATGTTTATGTTGGATGGGGAGGTGTAGTTTTCAAAAATTATTGAGTATTTGTCTTCTATATCTGATGCTGATGAAGTTAAGTTGATAGATGTATCCCAATTTTCATCATAGGCGTTTTCTGTGTTGAATATATCTCCTGTTGAGTGGTTTTCTAGTTCTTCATCTTGTTCTGTTATTTTGAATATTGGGTGATATTGATTGTTTTTGTACCAATTCGTTATGTAATCTTGTTCTGTGAGGTCTTCAATATTATCATCTATGAAAGTATAGTTGAGGATGAGATTTCCTAATGTTCCGTTGTATTCATTGTTGTTTGTTATTTCTAAATCTGTTACTTCTGGGGGTGTGTTTCTTATTGTGATTAATGGGCTTATTTTTGAGTTGTCTGTGTTACATGTTGGATCACATGCAGTGATTTTACAAGTCCAGTTTTGGTGTTTGGTTGTGTTTCCTGCACCAAGTGTGATGTTTTCTAAAGTGTTGTTTGTTACTTGTTTTGTTCCTGTTTTGTTTTCAATATTGTTGTTATACCAAATATATTCTATATGAAGATTTTCAGAGTCTGGATCTGTTATGTTGAAATAACAATTTAGATTATTTGTTGTGTAGTTGTTTATTAAATCTGCTGTAATGTAAGGTGTAGAGGTATTTGCTAAGATGTTATCTATGGATCTTTCTAGTTCTTTTGAAGTTCCATATTCTTCATTATCATAAGGAGTTATATTACATTTCCATAAATCTCCAGAGGAAGTGTAAATTGCATCTAATGTATGGTTTGATTCTGTTCCATTGGTTACTGAGATTAATTGGTTGAATTTTGCTATTGTGTTGTTGTACCATGTTAGGTTTACTAAAAGAGAGTCTTGGTCTTTATCTTCAACAGTGAAATAGCAGGTGATGTTTTCATCTACGTGATTGCTTTCGCTTAGATGTATGTCTGTTACCCAAGGAATTGTGTTTTGAATTGTTATTTCTGAACTGTTGAACCAATCGCTGTTTTCAAACCCATCATAGACACTTATTGAGAAGGTCCAGTTTTCATGTTTTGTGATGTTTTGTGGTTGGATAATTAATTCATTGTTGAATCCTGGAATTTGTGTGTTGTTTTTATACCACTTAGTGTGGTTTGTGAGTCCAGGAATTTCTGGGTCGTGTGATATGTCCCATGTTCCTGTTAGAGTTCCGTTTGTTCTGTTTAGTTCATCTGAGGAGGTTAGTTGTACATTAGTTACATTCTGAAGAATGTAAAGGATTATCTCTAGTAGTGTGTTGTCTGTTATGTTTAGTGCTCTTGAATCTGTGTGGAATAATTCTTTTGAACTATTTATTGTGTAGTTTGTTAAGTAGTTGAGACTGTTTGTGCTGATGTATTCTGTTAGATTTTGGGTTGTTGTAAATCCTGTTTCATCTGTATAAATTGAGAATGCCTGGTTGCTGTTTTTATTAAATGCTATTATGTTTGTGTTGTTTATTGGAGTTGAACTCGTGTTTGTTATGTTGAAATCTAAATACCATTGAACTAAAATATATGAACTAGGTGAGTCGATGTTTGAGCTGTTTATTGTTGAGTTTAATATTGTGTGAGTTCCTTGATTTGAATAGATATCATTTGTATTACTATTTTCAATTACTGAATCTTTTAATAGGGTGTTGTTAGAATCGAATAAAAATAATGCTCTTTCAGTGTTGTTTATTTTGCTGTTTTTTATTGTTATGTTTTCTGAATCTTCTATATGGATGCCTCTTTTGAAAGAATCTATTGAGCAATTAGTTATTAGTGTGTTGTTTGCATTGTTGTTGTAGATTCCATAACCATATTCAGATGTGTTATTTATTTGGTAATTATTACAATCTAAAACTAAGTTGTTTGCACTTATGTTTATTCCATTTGAAGTATCACAATCAGTTATATCTGAATCTAAGGTTAGTGGATTTGTTAAGCTTATTCCGCAACTATCTATTGTTATTGAAGTGTTTTTTTGCTCACTTTGGTTGAATTGGTCAGAAGCGATTGCTTTACAAGTCCAGAGTTCATCATCTTTTGTTTTTGTGTTTAGGAGTGTTGTATGGTTTGTTACTCCAGTTTCTAGTGTTATGGTTGTTGTTTCGTTTACTTGGTTGTTTTTCAACCAAGTTATGTCTGCTGATAAACTGTCTTCTGGGTCAACATCTGTTATATTTATGCTACAGATTAAATCTGTGTAGGAATCTATTGCTGAAGTTATTGCAATTGATTCTATTGCAGGCAATTTGTTTGGATATCGGTGGATTCCTGTTATGTTTGTGGTTTTTTGGTTTCCATCTGTGAAGGTTATATTTGCTTGAGTTTCTTCTAGTGCTGTTCCATTGCAAGTAAAGATTGCTGTTTTTTGTTTTTCTGTTTCAGTGTAAGTTGGCTCTTGACATTCTCCTTTACTTATTGTTATTTCTGCTATTATGTCGTCAGCGCCATCTTCATCGTGTGCTGTTGCAGAAACATTGAATCTGTGTCCTGAATCAAAGTCTGTAAAGGTGAGTGATGTTGTGTTGAATGGTGCTGAATTTGAGATTATTATTGAGGTGTTTTCTGGAGTTCCATTATCATAGCTGTCGTTTGGAGTGTATTCACAGGTTACATTTTGGGATTTGTTGAAATAGTCTGAAGAGAGTGTGTTTGTATTAATGTCTTGAAGTGTTTGTTCTACCCACCATTTGTATGATGAATCTGTTTCTTGGTGGTTTTCAGTGTCTGAGTAAGTACCATTACATGTTAAAGTGTTGTTAGTGTAAGCTGTTGCTGGATTTATGTAAGGTTGGATTGTTGGTGGGTGATTTAGTGTGAAAGTGATGTTGTTTGTGGTGCTTAATCCAGCCATATCCTGTACATATACATTAATTGTGTAGTTTCCTGAATCCCAACCTTTTTCTGAGTGGTTTATTTGGGAGTCGAAATGATAGGTTTCGTTTTGGTAAGGGATATCACTTATTGGGCCACTCTCACTTGAATTTACTATTTGGTGTGTTTCATTTGTTATTGTTAGGTTTGTGAAATTGAGATGATCGTTCTTTGCAAATATGTCTATATTGATTGTTTGGTTGTGGTAGGGATGAACTTTTCCTTGTGTTGGATGTTCAAATTGCACTATAGGATTTATTGTATCTATGCTTAGGTTTCTTTCTTGACTTGTGCCTATACTGCTGTTTTTATCTTGGCATTCAACATACCAAGTTATGTCTTCTATGTGTTCATTAACTATTTGGTATTCAAAGCTGTGTTGGTCTGTTTCTTGTGAGGTTGTTAAGTTTGCTGAAGTTATTGTGTTGATTATAGTGAAATCCCCTTCACTTTGGTTTTTCTTGTAAATACTGCAGTTTTCAATATCAGCAAGAGTGTCATTATCTGTTATTGCGTAAGTGAAATTGAAGGTTTCTCTTTCATATCTGTTTTGTTGTGGTTCTATTAATTCTATTAGTGGTTCTGAGTTTGTTACATAGAAAGTGAAGATTCCTGTGGAGTTTTCATTTTCATTAGAATCTATTATTTTGAAAGACCAATTTACTAATTCATTTCTAGTTTTATTTATTTCAGCAGTGATATAATGTTCAACTTCACTTTCATTATCAAAAAGAGTTATATTTTGAGTTACAGAAGAGCCTTCACCATTCCAAAAGAACTGTATCTTTTTGATTCCTGCTCCTTGGTCTGTTGTGTTGATGAAGAAAGTTGCGTTTGTTAAACGTTTTAGTGTTCCTGTTACTTCTGTGTGGATTATGTTGGGTGTTATTGTGTCATTTACTGTGTAGCTGAATGTTTGTGAAGTGTTTGAATGGGTGTCTGAACAGGTTATGTTTATTTCATGTGTTCCTGTGTGGTTTTCTGATGGGGCGTAATTGATTAATCCAGTTGTTTGATTTATTATGAAAAGTGAAGTGTTGTCGTAGTAGTATACTGTGTCTTCATTTTGGTCTGAACAGTTTATGTTGTAGGTGAATAGTTCTTCTGTGTTTATTTCTTTGTTTGTTAATGGCTGGTTAAATTCTGGTGGAGTGTTTTGGATTGTAAAGTTTTCTGTGTTAAACCAATCACCCCATTCAAATCCATCATGAATTCTTGCTGAGAAAGACCAGTTTTGGAAGTGAGTGGTGTTTTCTGGTTGGATGATTGTTTCATTGTCGAATTGTGAGTTGTGTTCTCCATTGATGTACCACTTTGTTTGGTTTTCTTGTTGTGGATCAAAGTTGTAATCTTGGTAGGTGAAACTTCCTGTTAGTGTTCCATTTGTTCTATTTAGAGCATCATTGGAAGTTATGTTTATTGATGTGATGTTTGGTTTAGTGTTTATTCCTATACTATAATTTGTGAAATGAGTTACATTGAAGTGGTAAGTGGTAGAGATGTTATGGAAATCATCACAAATATCTTCTGGACAGACAACACTATCTTTGAATGGTCTTGTTATTCCTATTAGTTGTATGTTGTAGAATGTTAGGTTAGCTGAATCATTCAAACTAGTGAGAGCTGAGCTATTCAGGTAGATGTTGTTGTTGGTTATTATTGGGTTTATTCCAAGTGCGAGTGTTCCTGATTCTGAGATTGTTAGGCCTGTTGTGTTTAACCATTCAATCTGTCCGTGGGAGTTGTTGTAGATCAGGTAGTTGTTGTATGATGAATTTGTTAAATCTCTTATTATATTTGCAGTTGTTGTTGTTATGTTGTTGTTTAAAAATGTGTTTGAATTAGAAGATGAATAAAGCCAAATCCCACACCCTCTAATTCCTGTTGTTGTTATGTTGTTGTTTGCTATGTTTGAATTAGAAGATGAATAAAGCTGAATCCCATACCCATAATCTCCTGTTGTTGTTATTGTGTTGTTCGTTATTGTTCCATTCTCAGCACTTTCGAAATAGATGGCATATTTATTATTTGTTGTTGCATTTCCTTCTATGATATTACAGTTTTTGATGGTAACATTATTATAACCGTCAGTGTTGTTTATACCATAACCTCGTGTTCCTGCTGTGGAGTAATTGATTGTTTTTCCTGCGCAATCTAATACTATGTTATCTGCTTTAATGTTTATTGCTGTTCCTGGACAGGTAAGGTTTTCGTTGAGTGTTAATGAAGTGTTTAAGTTCATGTTACAGCTGTTTATTATTACGCTGTCGTTTTGTGGAGTTCCATAATTTGTTGCGTCATAAGGTGTGATTTGACAGGTCCAGTTATCATTGTTGCTTGTGTTGGTATAACCAAGAGTTGTGTAGTTGAGTGCTCCATTTGTGACTTCAAAAGAGTCAGATGAATCGAATTCATTGTTTTTGTACCAAGTGTACTTAGCATAAAGAATTGCTTCATCATCATGGTCTGATATGTTTACTGTGCAGATGAGGTCATCTATTGTTGATGATGAGTCTGTTATTGTAATTGAATTTATTGTTGGTGCTGTGTTTTGTACTGTGAAGCAGTAGGTGTCTGATTTGTTTTCGTTTTCACTTACATCTGTTGCATTATAATACCAGCAGATGTTACTGTCTTTTGATAGGGAGATTTTGTCTTGTTCACTTGCGTTGAATTGGTTAGGAGCCTCTTCAAGTTCTATTGTGGTTATGTTTTTCCATGTTCCACTTGCATTAGTGTAGAAAGTGTAGTTTTTTATCTGAGCGTCTTCTATAGTTATATTTGCTGTAAAGTTTTGATATCTCTTGAAATCTAAAGATGTATTTGTTGCGTTTCTGAATGTTGGCGAGTTGAGATCTTTTATATTATATAGGAATGTTCCACTAGTGTTGGTTTCTCCATCACTGCAGTTTATATTTATTTGATGAATTCCTACATTATCGTCATTTGGAGTATGGTTGATTAATCCAGTACTTGAGTTTATATTAAATAATTCAGTGCTATCATAGTATGTGAGTCTATCATTATCATCATCTGTGCAGTTTATATCATAAAGTAAGGTTTCTCCTGAATTAATTGGTGGGACTGTTAATTCATGGGTGAATCTTGGGGGGGTGTTTTGGATTGTTAATATATTGCTTAAATTTGTTTCTCCATCTTGAATGGTGTCTGTTGGTGTTACAGCAACAGACCAGTTTTGATGTTTCTCTGTTTCATTGCTCACTATTGTGTTTACTGAATGTTCTGTCAATCCTGCTTCATAGTGAGCTTTAATCTGTTCTGGTGAAAGTGAATGGTTGAAGATTTTGATTTCATCTAGTTGTCCATAGATGACTGCACCTATTTGAATAAAAGAGATATCATAATAAACTATTTCTTTATTATATTCTTTTGATGCGTTCAAATTTCCATTAATATATATACTTTTATTAGTTCCATTGTATGTTGCGACTATGTGATACCAGTTATTATTAACTAAATTGAAATCATTTGTTTGTAATAGGTCAGAATTATCCCACTTATTTGTTTCAAATTCAATAAATCTTGATCCTTCATAGTACCTTTTTCTTAATCCATAGAAAGGATTAGCTTCTATAATTCCTTCATAATCCCTCCAAGGATGGTTGAATTTAACCCATGCTTCTAATGTAAAAGAATGTTTTGAATATAGATTCTCATTAAATGAAACTTTAATATTGTCATTTACTTTATAAGAATATGCTCCTTTAACCTTTCCGGATGAAATCCATGTAGGAGAATAAGAAAGATCTAACTGTCCATTGTTTTCATTAGTTGAGTAGTCTTTGACTGTTGTGGTTGAGTTGATATCAAAAGGCATGTTAAGGAAAGCAATACTTTCTCCTTCTTTTCTCCAATCTGTTATACCTGTTAAATCATTATTATTATCTATATTTGTTGAGATGAATGAAGTGGTTAGATTGTCTGTTGTGTAGTTGTTTATGCTTGTTGAATTTAGTGTTAAATCTTGTACAAAAGGAGTTGTGTCATTTCCTAAACTGTATGTTGTGAATTGAGAGACTGTAAAGTAATAAGTACTATCAAATTTACGGAGATTGGTGCAGAATTCTCCACAAGGTAGATTATTTCTTTTTGGTTTTGCTGAATCAGTAATTATCCCTAAACTGTTTAAAAATATGTCGTAGAATTTTAAATCAGCAAGAGCGTTTAAACTAGGCAATAATTCAGAATTTAATGTTATGTTGTTGTTGGTTATTATTGGGTTTATTCCAAGTGCGAGTGTTCCTGATTCTGAGATTGTTAGGCCTGTTGTGTTTAACCATTCAATCTGTCCGTGGGAGTTGTTGTAGATCAGGTAGTTGTTGTATGATGAATTTGTT
>CAZVVW010000009.1:0-1635 GCA_964630685.1 uncultured Methanosarcinales archaeon
TAATTCTGGTAAAAGAAAAGAAGTTACTGCAGTGTGGGTAGATGGAGTTGGGCTTTCAAAAAAAGGCAACGCCTTTACAAATCGTGGAGCTCTGAATATAGGTCGCAGAAATCTTGCAAATTTATTAGTTCTACTAACTTTGCCGAATTTACCTGCTTCTTTAGCTACCTTACTTCCTTCTTTTTCAACCCCTTCTAAAATTTTAGCACCTTCTTTTTCTATCTCAACCCCTTCATGAAGAATACTTTGCACAATTGAAAATCCTTCGCTAAATGTTTTAGAGAACAATCCAGCAATACTTTCAACAGCCCTAAACACTAAAAAGAAAGGAAAAACAGCAATAATATCTAACCAGCACTTTTTCAAAAATAAAGGAATCTTTCGTATCCTTATCCATTTAAATACCAAATCAGCTACAAATACTCCAATAACCAAATAATCTGCAATAAAGATATATGTATGATAATGTTCAGCTATTTCATGAAATCCCAAATCAATCACAATAATTGCTAATAATAGAACAAGCATATAAGGGATAATTTTATCCACTAACACCTCTATTTTATGCATCCACTTTTTCATAACACCAAGATAATCCTTTTTATTTATTAAATTTTCTGTAAGATGGTAGGGCAATTATTTAGTTAGTTAGCCCTATTAATAAAAAGCTTTAAATAATTATTATTACTTAACAATATATTATGGAAAAAAAGAGGTCTGATGTAGATTTATTAGTCTTATTGAAATATTATGCCCTATTCATCTTTCCAGTCTTAGTTTCTCTTTTCATTTCTTGGCAAATGGCTAAATACGTAGCACCAAAATTAGATATCTCAGTTAATGTCACAATGCAGGTATTGATGATTGTATTCACATTTATTATATTCTCGATTCTAGTTCCATACATCAGAAAAAGAGAAAATGTGACTGGAGTTAGGTACGCATTAGTAGGATTTTTTTTGTTTGGAATGTTTATGACCCTACCTTCTCTAATAAAAGGATATAGTGGAATGTTATTGATGCAATTTCTTTACATAGCTAATTATATTTTACTCACATTCATATATTGCCCAGAAGTTTTAGGAATTAACACAAGTTTAAAAATTTGGTTTTCAAAATCAAGACAACTTTTAGTTATTTTAATTTACCTTTCAATTGTTCTATTTTATTCAATGGGATTTGCTTGGCTTTATTTTGAGATGGCAATAGATCCAGTACATCCAAATGCGTTTAATATGGAAGTTGGAGAATATATAGATTATGGTACTTTTCTCTATTTTAGTATAATAACATTTACAACAATAGGGTATGGAGAGATAACTCCAAATTCACCAGGGGCAAGAATGGTTGTTGGTTTTGAAGCTATACTTGGAATGGTGATTAATGCAGTATTCATAGCTATATTGTTCATGTATATATCAAATATTCAAGCAGTTCTAAAAGAAGAAGAAAAAATAATTAAAGAAGAGAAAAGAATAGAAGAAAAAGAAAAAAATATTGAAAAAAGGGAGGATCAAATCGAAGAAAAAGAAGAAAAAATAATAAAATTACAATCCAAAATACCTCAACACCCTTCTCCACCAGATATAGAGAAAAAGATTAATTAATCCAATTAACTATTTAACTATTTAACTA
>CAZVVW010000009.1:1735-39677 GCA_964630685.1 uncultured Methanosarcinales archaeon
TTAACTATTTAACTATTTAACTAATTAATCTAATTAATTAATTAATTAATTAATTAGATTAATTAATTAATTAATTAATCAACTTAATCAACTTAATCAACTTAATCAACTCAATCAAGATCATGAAAGTAATATTAGCTAAAACAGCACATATAACTCAATCTGCTGAAATTTTAAAAAAAGCATATTTTGAGTCATTAAAAGAAGCAAAAGAATTTTTAAAAGAAAAACTCAGAAAAAAAGAATTTTATGTAGCGGTTGAAAATAATGAAGTTTTAGGGTTATTCACTTACAGGAGAGATTATTCTCATTATGCAAATTATCTTTCAGATATAATTGTAGCAGATGAGCACAGAAGGAAAGGAATAGCAAAAGAATTATTAAAAAAATATATTGAAATAAGCAGAAAAAAACAACCTAAAAAACAAAAATATGCATTGAGTAGTACAGATGTAACCAACAAGATTTCTATAAACATGCACCTTAATTTTGGTTTTAAAGAACTAGGAAAAATAAAAGAACTCCATTACGGAAAAGATGAAATTATGTTTGGATATGAATTATATTAATTAATAAAATTATTAACGAATAATCAAGAAATCAAATCAATAAATCATTTAAAATTGGGCATATTCCCCATACCCTTCATCATTTTTTCCATACCTTTCATCCCTTTTTTACCTTTAAACTTCTTCATAAGTTTTTTACTCATTCTGTATTGCTTAATCAATTCTCTTACAGCACTAACACTAGTCCCAGAACCTTTAGATATTCTTTCAACCCGTTTCCCATCAATCAATTCAGGATCTTCAAGTTCCTTTTGAGTCATAGAACCCATAATGTGTCGCCATTTTTCCAGTTTTCCTTCCTGTACTTGTAACATTTCTTTAGGCATCTTTAATTGACCAAAACCAGGAATCATTTCCATGACTTTGCTCATTGGCCCCATTTTTTTCATAGCACTCATCTGCTCATATAAATCAATAAGATTAAAATCGCCTTTAAGCAGTTTTTTCCCCAAATCTTCCGCATCTTCTTTACTAATAGCATCTTTTGCTTTCTCAAGAAGTGCTTCAATATCGCCCATACCGAGCATTCTGCCAACAAAACGCGCAGGGTCAAACTCTTCTAAATCTTCTAATTTTTCTCCAACCCCTATGAATTTAATCGGTGCATCAGTGGCAGCGCAAGCAGTTAAAGCTCCACCACCCTTTGCAGTACCATCCATCTTTGTTGCAACAACACCTGTAACACCACAACTATCATGGAATTGTTGTGCTTGTTTCTGTGCAGTTTGTCCAACATCAGCAGAAATAACCAAGAAATTTTCATTTGCTTTTATCTCTTTATTTAGTGCTTCAATTTCTTTAACTAAATCCTTAGATAAAGCATCCCTTCCTGCAGTATCCACAATAAGAATATCATATTTCTTTAAGTCTTTTTTAACTTTTTTCCATATCTTAAGTGCATTTCTTTCTTTTTTATCTAAAAACACATCAACTTTAGCTTGCTTTGCAATTTGTTCTATCTGCTCCATTGCAGCAGGTCTATGAACATCTAATCCAACAAGCGCAACTTTATGCCCTCTTTTTGAGAAAAATTTAGCTAATTTACCTGCAGTGGTTGTTTTACCATTTCCAAATAAACCTATAAGCATTATTTTAAATTGACCTTCGCCAACTTTAATTTTAGCTCCTTTTCCACCAAGAAATTCAACTAATTCTTCATGAACTATCTTCACTAATTGTTCTTTTTTAGTCAACCCACTAGGCAGTTCTTCTTTAAGTGCCCTTTCTTTAATCTTATTAGTAAGTTCAAAAACAAGTTTCACATTAACATCTGATTGCAATAACGCTTTCTGTACTTCTTTGACTAATTCATTAATCAGTTTTTCATCTACAAAAACAGCCCTAGCAACTTTAGCTAATGTTTCTTTAATAGATGAACCGAGTTTTTCTAATACCATTTAACAATCTTATAATATCAATTTAATTTTTATCATCAATCTCTTTCAGAAGCCTCTTTAAAAATGTACCTACTTTAACGCCCATTTCAACATCATTACCCTTTCTTATAGCCAATGTTTTATTCTTTTGTTCTTTTTCGCCAATCACAACAACATAATTAATTTTTTGGTGCTGAGCAGTTCTTACTTTTTTAGATATACTCTCACTTTTTTCGTCAAGCTCAACACGAACCCCTGCTCCAGCCAATTCCTTAACAACCTCTTTAGCATATTTGTTGAAACTATCTGAAACAGTAAGCACCTTAACCTGTACAGGACTCAACCACAAAGGAAGACGACCACCATAATGTTCAATTAATATTCCTATGAATCTTTCAAAACTTCCAAGAATAGCTCTGTGAAGCATCACAGGTCTATGTTTTTTTCCATCTTTTCCTTCATAAGTTAATTCAAACCTTTCAGGCATTGAAAAATCAACTTGAATAGTTCCGCACTGCCAGCTTCTTTTCATACAGTCTTTTATGTGAAAATCAATTTTAGGACCATAAAACGCACCATCTCCAGGATTTAATTGATAATCCAACTTTAAATCACTAAGTGCTTCTGAAAGAGATTTTTCTGCGTTATTCCACATTTTATCACTACCCATAGAATCTTCTGGCCTTGTACTTAACTCTAATTGGTAATCTTTAAATCCAAAAGCAGAATAAACTTCAATAATCAACCCTATCAATTTTTTAATTTCGTCTTTTAATTGTTTTTCTGTACAAAATACATGTGCATCATCTTGAGTAAAACTTCTCACCCTAAATAACCCTGAAAGCACTCCAGATAATTCATGTCTATGTACTAATCCAAATTCCCCTGCTTTAAGGGGCAGTTCCCTATAAGAATGAACGCTATTTTTATACACTAACAATCCACCAGGACAATTCATTGGTTTAACAGCATGTTCTACTTTATCTATCATAGTAAAATACATACTTTCTTGATAATGGTCCCAGTGACCTGATTTTAACCACAAATCTTTATTAAGAATTATTGGTGTGCTTATCTCTTGATATCCTTTTGAACGCAACAAGTTCTTCATATAACCCATAATTCCATCCCATATAATCATCCCCTTATCGTGCCAAAATGGAAATCCAGCACCCTCTTTATGAAATGAAAATAAATCCAATTCTTTTCCAATATTTCTATGATCCCTTTTTTTTGCTTCTTCCTGCAAAATCAAAAATTCCTTTAATAATTTTCTGTCAGGAAAACTAACCCCATAGATTCTTTGAAGGGATTTATTTTTGGCATCTCCTCTCCAGTAAGCAGAGGAAACCTTTGTTAACTTAAACGCTTTAATCATTCGTGTATGGGGAACATGAGGTCCTCGACATAGATCTTTGAATTCTCCTTGCTCATAATAAGAAATCTTTTCAGTTTTAGGTAGTTCTTTAATCATTTCTTTTTTGTAAGGATTATCTTTAAACATCCTTAACGCTTTTTCTTTGCTCACAACATGTTTTTTAATTTCAAGTTTTTCATCAACAATCTTTTTCATTTCTGCTTCTATTTTTTCCAAATCTTCTGGATTTAAAGGCCTAATATCTATATCATAATAGAAACCACCTTCAACTGTTGGTCCAATTGTTAATTTTGCTTTAGGAAACAACCTAAGCACTGCTTGAGCCAATACATGAGCACTTGAATGATGAAACACTTCTTTCCCTTCATGGCTATTAAAATCAATTAATTCAATATCAGAATCTTTATTCACTTTTACAGAAACATCTACTAATTTATCATTAAGTGTAGCCGCAACAATTCCTTGTTTATTTAAATCATTAACAATATCTTTTATAGAAACCCCTTTATCATAATTTTTAGTTTTCCCAGCTATCTTAACTTTTACCTTTACCATGTCTCTTTAAAATTGCTTTTTGCTTTAAATATCTTTTGTTTTAAATAGTCAATTACCACACTGATAGAAATGTTTATATATTCTCTCACCAAATAAATTAAACTATGGGGTTAAAAACACCTATAATAATTGTTAATTTCAAAACATACGAGTCAGCTACAGGCAAATCTGCAGAGAAACTAGCAAAAATATGTGAAAAAATAGCGAAAAAAACAAAAATAAACATTGCAGTTGCTGTTCAAGACGCTGATTTGTACAGAGTTTCTAAAGTTGTTAAAATTCCAGTTTTAAGTGAACATATGGATCCAATAGATTATGGCGCACATACAGGTCACACACTTCCAGAAGACCTAAAAGCAAACGGCGCCAAGGGTTGTTTATTGAATCATTCTGAAGATAGATTTAAGATAGATGATTTAGAAAAAAGCATCATAAAAGCCAAAGCCTTAAAATTGACCACCGTAGTGTGTGCAAGCAGTGATAATACTGCAGAATCTGTTGCAGCCTTTCATCCAGATTTTATTGCGGTTGAACCTCCAGAGTTAATTGGTGGAAATGTGTCTGTAAGTACTGCAAAACCACAAATAATTACGAAAACTATAAAAAAGGTAAATAATATTAGTAATATACCTGTACTTTGCGGAGCAGGTATTAAGACTAAACAAGATGTGCAAAAAGCAGCAGAGCTTGGCGCACAAGGCATTTTAATTGCTTCAGCAATCACTAAATCATTACATCCTGAAAAAATATTAGAACAGCTCGCAATGGGTTTTAGTAATTAATTGATAACTTAAACCATTTAATTAGATTAGTTAATTAAATCATTTTCATGGATCCAATAAAGAAAACAACCGAAAGCTATAATAAGTTCGCAAAGAATTATGTAGAATATAGTTTTGATACTATTTTACAATATCAACTAACTCAATTTCTCTCTTTCTTAAAAGGTAAAAAGGTATTGGATGTAGGTGCAGGTTCAGGAAGAGATGTTCAATATTTAAAAGAAGAAGGATTGACAGTTACAGGAATAGAATTATCTCCAGAAGTAATCAAAGAAACCAAAAAAAAGACAAAATTAACTATTAAAGAAATGGACATGAGAAAACTAGATTTCAAAGATATTAGCTTCGATGGAATCTGGTGTTGTGCTTCTTTCCTTCATTTACCAAAAAAAGATGCAGAAAAAACATTAAAAGAGTTTCATAGAGTATTGAAAGAAACTGGAATAATTTATATAGGGTTAAAAGAGGGGGAAACAGAAGGATTTGAACCTTCCCATAAATTAAACAACAGTGACGTTTATGTTAGCCATTATACTCAAGGAGAAATAGAAGAAAAATTAAGGGAGTGTAATTTTGAAATAATCACCACATACATAGAAAACGATGCAGAAGGAATATCTTGGATTAATACATTTGCAAGAAAATTAACAATCAAAAAATTAGATTCTAAAAAATAATCAAAATAAAATCAAAAACAAGAAATAATCAAACTACTTCTACATATACTTTCTGAATACTTCCATAAATACTGCCTGTGCTATCTTTAACAGTAACTTTGAAGATATATGTTCCTGGGGGCGTTTTTCCGCCAACATCACTATTTCTAGGTATTCTCACAGGTAATCCAACAACTTTATTTTCATTTTTATTAATTTCATAAGGTCCAAAATCAGTTTTTATCCAATCTGCTTCAGAAACAGAGTTACTGATATCCTCCCTATCTTTGCTAAAAGCTTTTTCAAATTCCATTTTAACACTAAAATCTTGAGTGTTACCCATATTAAATATACCTAACCCAAAATTTACACTTTTAGCAAGTTTACTTGTTTTATGATTAAGTGGAATAGAAACAATTTCGCCACTAGTCAGTGCTTCTTCTATCTCTCTTTGAGTAGATTCATCAACATCTGCCCTTATTTCTTCAGCTTTAGTCATAAGATCATAAGCCATCTTTATACCCATAGCAAACACAGCTATGGCTATAATCATAATTACAAGAAAATTCGCAGATAACTGTACAGCTTTCTTATTCATTTTAAAAAATAAGGAAAAAAATAAAATAAAAAAAAGAGATTATTTCACAACCTCGTATTCTTTTAGTATCATTGCCATGAATAATACTAGTATGACTGCTCCAACAACTGCTACTGTAAGTCCTTGGGCAAATCCTACTATAAACATAGTGTAAAGTCCAAAAGCCATAACGCCAAATCCCAACCACAAGAATTTATCAAGCACTAATTTCATAATCTCAAATTCTTCATGCTGAGTCAATCTTTTTTTAACTTTAGCCATTATAATTCACCTCTTAAACAACAACATCAATAGTTAATTCTGTTCTTTTACTTTCTCCACCCGAATCAACTGTAATAGTGCAAAAACATGTTCCTTCGCTTGCTTGTGTACTCACTTTAATATTTATTGGTAAAACTCTTGTTTCCCCACCTTGAATTTCTGTAGCAGATGATTTGTACGCAACTTCAACATCTCCCCCAGTTCCACAATTTAAATTGCTAGTTGATCCACAACCGAGAACTACACAATCAAGATTAGCGATAGTATAACTTAATGGGTCTTGTTGATCATTTCTCAAACCTATAAATATTTGATCTTTTTCACCAATTTTAATATCTACCTTTGGCCTGCTTAAATCAATAGCTTTACCACTAGATTTCATCTGATCCATCATTTGTTTTTCAACTGTTCCAGAAACTTTTGTAAATTCTTCTGTTGCCCCTCCAAAAATGTTTCTCATGAAACTTAGACCTAGCCCAAGCATAGTTATTGCAAGAATAAGAACAACAATTGCATTAATGGATAGAGTTAAAGAACCCTTCTTTTTCATTTGATTTCACCTCTTTAATAAATATAGTAATATGTTAAGTTAACTTATATCAGGATTATTTATAAAGTTTTCTATAATTATAACTTTTATTTAGAGGAGACTAAAGAAAAGCTTTAAATATCCATCAAACAAATTAACAAGAAAGATTTAAAAAAATAAATTTTCAAGTAGTACAAAAAGAATTTTAACTCTTAAAATTTTTTTAGTACCATTAAAAAAATGGTGAGCAACGACGCACAAGATAAAGTATTCAATCTTTTATTTGAAGAAGACGAGATAACTTGGCAATCTATATTATATAATTTAGTGACCAAAGAACATATGGATCCATGGGATGTTGACATCTCAACATTATCAAAAAAATTCATGGATATGCTTAAGCAGTTAAAAGATATGGATTTTAATTTACCTGGAAAAGTAGTACTCGCAGCATCATTATTATTAAGATTAAAATCATCAAAATTAGTTGACGAAGATATATTGGAGCTCGATAGATTAATTGCATCAACTGAAGAGATAGAAGATGTAGATGATTTGATTGATTTTGAAGAAGAGTTGCCTGGAAGTTTAGTGGCAGAAGAAAAACCAAGATTAATACCCAGAACTCCACAACCAAGAAAACGAAAAGTGTCTATTTATGATCTTGTAGATGCTTTAGAAAAAGCATTAGAAGTAAGAAAAAGAAGAGTTACAAGGAGCATCCCTCCACAAAACATAATATTACCAGAAAAAACAGTAGATATTGGATTTGTGATGAATAGTTTACTTAAAAAAATCAAAGATTTTTTTTCGATTGGTAATAAAAGATTAACATTTAAACAATTAATCCCTTCAGAATCAAAGGAAGATAAAGTATCAATTTTTGTTCCTTTACTTCATTTAACAAATCAAAGAAAAGTTGATGTCCACCAACAACAACATTTTGGAGAAATAGAGGTTGAATTATTAAGAAAACAAGCTAAAGCAAAATAAATGCAAAATGGAAAAAGAACAACAAAACCAAAATCAAATGCAACTTCAAATGATTGCTCAACAAATAGGTCAGATGCAAAACCAGTTAAAAATGGTCGAAGAACAATTAAATGAGTTAATAATAATCAAACAAGGATTAAATGATTTAGAAAAATTAAAAAAAGGAGATGAAATTCTTACTCCGTTAAGTAATGGAATATTTATAAAATCAAAATTAGAAGACAACAAAAATTTAATAGTTAATGTGGGTGGAAATACCACAGCAAAAAAAACAATACCTGAAGTAAGAAAAATGTCAGATAAACAAATGGACGAATTAAAAAAAGTGCAGACAAATTTATTGACAGAGCTCCAAGGATTAAATTTACAAGCAAATTATTTTGAAAAAAAATTAAAGGGTTAGGTGTTTTATGTTTAAATTTTTAAAAGAAAAATTAAGTAAAGCGGTTTCTGTATTTTCTAAAGGCGTAGAAGAATCTTCAGAGGAAGAAGTAGTAGAAGAAACACCCAAAGAAGAGCAAACTCTTCACAAAAAAAAAGAAACCAAGAAAAAAGAAGATAAAAAATCAGTTGAAAAGAAAAAAGAAAAAGAAATCAAAGAGAAAAAAACCAAAAAAAAAGAGGAAAAATCTAAAGAAGAACATAAAGAACCAGAACTTAAAGGAGAACCAGAAAGTCAAACAAAAGAACCAGAAGAAAAACCTAAAGAAGAAAAACAAAGTTTTTTCAAAAAAATATTCAAGAAAAAAGAACAAGAAGAAGAAACCAAACCAAAAGAACAAGAAGAAGAATCGGAAAAACAAGAACAACAACCAGAACTTAAAGAAGAATCTAAAGAAGAATCTAAAGAAGAATCTAAAGGAGAATCTAAAGAAGAAAAACAAGGATTCTTCAAAAAGATACTCAAGATTTCTATTTCAGATGACAAATTTAATGAATTATTCTGGGAAATTGAATTAGCACTTTTAGAAAATAATGTGGCAGTTGAAGTTATTGAAAAATTCAAGCAAGATTTAAAAGGAGAATTGTTAAACAAGAAACTAAGCCCATTCAAATTATCACAAATAATCAAAAAGAGCTTTGGGAATACCTTAGATGAATTATTTGATTTAGAAAAAATAGATCTAATCTCCAACATAAAAAAACAAAAACCATACACTATTCTTTTTGTTGGTGTAAATGGTAGTGGAAAAACAACTAATTTAGCAAAAGTCGCATATTTACTTAAAAATAAAGGGTTAAAATCAGTAATCGCAGCATGTGATACTTTTAGGGCAGCAGCACTACACCAATTAGAAGAACACTGCAATAATCTAGATATAAAATTAATTAAACATGATTATGGCTCAGATGCAGCAGCAGTTGCTTTTGACGCAATAAAACACGCAGAATCAAAAGGATTGGATGTCGTGCTTATTGATACTGCTGGACGTTCACACTCAAATGTAAATCTTATGGATGAGCTGAAAAAAGTAGAAAGGGTGTCAAAACCACACTTGACTGTTTTTGTTGGAGATTCTTTAACTGGAAATGATGTTGTTGAACAAGCAAGAGCATTCAACGAAGCAGTAGGAATAGACGCAATTATATTATCAAAAGTAGATGTAGATGAAAAGGGAGGTGCTGCAATTTCTGTAAGTCACATAACTGGAAAGCCCATCATTTATATTGGCTCTGGCCAAGAATATAAAGACTTAAAAGAGTTTGATAAAGAATTAGTTATAAATTCCCTTGATCTCGATTAAATTATTGGAGGTATCAACATGTTTGGATTTGGAAAACCTTGGTTAAAAAGAAAGTTTAAGGACAATACTGTTTTTGAAATGAAAATAGATTACATAATAAAACATCTTGACAAACCAGATAAAAAGAAAGTAGAAGGAAAAGTTTCTTTTTTTCACCAAGAAGATTGGCAAAACAAAAAAGAGCAAAAAATCCATAAAGCATTAGATTCTGGAAAAAAACACTCAAAGTTTGACCCGATTAGATTAGCACTTCACACAAAAAAAGAACAATTTAGAGTGGGTGATGGAATCTCAAGATTAAGAGCATTCAAAAAAAAAGAGATAGAGAAAATAAAAGTAGAACTATGTATAGGTGAATGGTGATATTGTTATTGCCCACCATCTTCAGAGTAACTAATTTTTTGGTTGTAATAAATCCCTTTTCTTAATTTAACAGGTCTCCAATTATCAATCACTAATTCAGCATCCATCCAATCAGCCAGCTCTTGGGGGTTTCCTATTGTAGCACTTAATCCAATAAACTGTGCATCCAACATCTGTTTAAGTATTGTAAGCAGAATCTCTAAAGTTGGACCTCTGCCAGGATCGTTAAGTAAGTGAATCTCATCAATTACCACAACGTTTATATCTTCTATCCAGTTAGATTTATGCCTTATCAAAGAGTCTAGTTTCTCAGAAGTTGTTATAATCAAATTATGTTTATATAACCCCTTATCTGAAGAATCTAAATCCCCAATAGACAGTGCAACTTTAATTAGTCCATCATATTTTTTCTTAAAATCTTTATATTTTTCAGATGCAAGTGCTTTTAATGGAACAATATAAACAGCTTTCCCTCCTTTCTCCATCAATTGTTTTAACATAGCCATTTCAGCAATAAGTGTTTTTCCAGAAGCAGTTGGAGTGCACACAAGCAGGTTTTCCCCTTTAAATAAACTTTTCTTAATCGCTTTTTCTTGAGAAGGACGCAATTTACCTATATCTTTACTCAAGATTTCATAAACTTCTTTAGGTAACTCTTTTTTTATGTCTTTTAGATTCATAAACTCCTAATAATTTCAAAACTTTAAAATCTTTCCTAAAAATTTATATATCTAAAAGATAATCAAACAACCATGGCAAAAAAAGAGGTTTATCACATCTATCTATTTAGGCATGGCCAAACTTATTATAACAGAAACCATTATTTTACAGGTTGGAAGGATTCTAAAATAACATCTCAAGGAATTAAAGATGCTAAAAAAGTCGCCAAAAAATTAAAAAACAAAAAAATAGATATTGCGTATCATTCACATCTTTCTCGTTCAAAAGACACACTCAAACAAGTTTTAAAATTTCATCCAGAATGTAAAAAGAAGATTTGTGATGACAGAATCATTGAGAGGTGTTATGGAAAATTGCAAGGATTTGGTCATAGTTCAATAATAAAAAAATATGGCCAAAAACAATTTGATATCTGGCATCGTTCTTATGATATTTCTCCACCTAAGGGAGAGAGTGTTAAGATGGTTGAAAAAAGAGTTAACGCGTTCATAAAAGAACTGATAAAAAAAATAAAAAAAGAAAAAATAAATGTAGCTATTTCTGCACATGGAAATTCTATGCGCCCTTTTAGAAAATATTTTGAAAAACTCAACATTAAACAAATGATGAAATTAGAAAATCCCTGGGACGATTACTTTGAGTATAAGATAAAAATTTAATCATCAAATTGAGCTCTACTTAAATAAGCTTTTGACAGATATTCTTCTTTTTTTACAGGCTTGCCATAACTAGAATCATAAATTAATCCTTCATTTTCAACCACAAAATGATGACTCCAACTATGGACATCAACTTTTGTTGGTAGCAACATTCCACCTTCAACAGGAATCACTTTTCTTAATTTTGCTTCAAGGCCCTCATCTTTCATAACCACAAAAAGAGAATTAGCCCGAGTATAACATCCATGACTATTATGAACTTCTGTATCATATTTTTTTGCTTCTTTAACCATTAGTTCAAAATAATTTTCAAATCCCATAAGAACCACTTTTTACTAGCAATATAAAAAAGTTTCTATAAAAAAATAGAAAAAGAAGGAGAACGAATCCCCTTAATTTTTCAAAAAAAAACAAAAAATGACTTAAGCTTTTGCTAAGTCATATACATCTTTAAGAGCTACTACCACAACAGCAGGAATAACAAATACCATTACAGCATCGAAAATTCCTCCTAAATATGGACCAATAAATGCAACACTTGTTAAGGTTGATGATGCTCCTCCCATGTAACTTGCAATAACCAATACGATTGCCGCAAATATAAACTTCTCAGCTTGCTTTCCTGCAATATTCAAGAATCCTACAATTAATCCAAATAAGATTAAAAGAGAAACAAGCCAAGCTTGGAGGCCACCTAATGATGCGCCTATAAGTCCTAAAATTACTGCTAGTATTACTCCCAAAATGAATGCCCACTTTCCTAATATGTCTTTCATCTTGTGTAATCACCTCTCACTATTATGTAAGACTTAAATTTTATTAATGAGTGAATTCTATATAAAGGTTTCTAAAATTTATAATAATCTAAAAGTAGTAAAAACAATAAAGAAATAAAAAATAATTTTAAATATTTAATGTAGAACCATTGGAATGTGAAATAATTATTTTTCCTTTAGAACTCTTAAATTTAATCACAGCAGGACTTAATTTCAATGACCCCAAAATACTCAATTTAGATTTGATTTTGTAGGTTATCATCCTTTCTTCAAACCCTTCAAGGATATCAATATTCCATTTTAATAAAGTTCCTTTAATATCATGAGTCATTACTTTAGTAGGTTTTAAAGTTCCTAAATAATCTTCTTTAACTAAATTAGCAATATTAGGTATTTTTTCTATAACCCTTATATTTTCATTTTTGCTTTTGGTTCTGTTTTTGATATTGAGGGTTACTTTGATTTTTGAAATTCCCCCTTCTTCAATTTCTAACACTTCAGCTTTTTTCTTTATAATCACAGGGCTTCTTGTCAAGAAATATAAAATCACAACAATAATCAAAATTATACTTAATGCAAATAGAGATCTAAAATTTTCAGTGTAATTAATTTCTATTTTTTGAGATGGCTCAAGTACTAATTCCCACACAAGATATTTTTTTCCATCTTCTGTAAGTAGTTTAGTTTTAGGTTCTGTACTGGTAAATAAACTCTTAAACCAGTCAGTAGGTATTTTGTATAATTTAGAACCTTGAGTATTTCCATCATTTAAGATAACAACTTTTGTTTTTGTTTTCAAAAACTCTTTTTGAGTTATTATAGTACTAACAAAAGCAGAATAACCAATAATTTCAATATTCTCCCTATCAGGTGTAAAAATAGTATCACCTGTTGAAACAGTTGCAATTAACACATCTTCCATGGGATCTGTTACAGGACTCAAAGTTATAACAAAAGTTTCAGTTCTTTCTTCCAAAGGACTTAAAGAAACTATTCTTTTTTTGTGAATTAATCCACTATTAGTAGTTAGGTCGATCGTAACTTCCTCTAAATCTAAAATATTAACATTTTTTAAATTTACTTTTACAGTAAATTTACCTCTAGGATCTATTTTGATTGGATCAACAAGCATAGTTGTAATTACAAAAGGTAAATAATCCTGCATTTCTAGTCCAGTAGATCCGATATAAACAGTAACATCTTCACTATCTATATCACCAGTTGATTGTATAGTTGCAATCACAGGCAATTTTTTTGGACCTGCAGAAATTCGATTTGGTGGTGTAAGATAAAGTATAGTTGAATCAGAAGATTGAGCTGGAACCATCATTCCACTAAAATAATCTGATAAAGGGCTAGACATCAAATCCCATAGCACATCAGTGCTAAATTTGAATACTTGTTCTGTATCCATATGGTTTTCTATAGTAACATTAAAACTAGCACTTTCATTTTTAAAAATCCTATCATCAATAGGGTCAACAGAAACATGAAAATCTCCTGCCAAAACAATTGGAACTAAGAAAAGTATTATTGCAATGAGTAATGTTTTATGTTTCATCTCCAACCACCTTTTATATTACTTTTTACTTATACTCAATA
Organism: uncultured Methanosarcinales archaeon; assembly: GCA_964630685.1. Taxonomy (GTDB): domain Archaea; phylum Nanobdellota; class Nanobdellia; order Woesearchaeales; family BS150m-G63; genus BS150m-G63. The sequence continues at coordinate 15,259 of CAZVVW010000009.1, forward strand.
ATATATAAACTTTCCTTTTTTATAGAGTGATATAAAGTGGGGCTGCCGTGATTTGAACACGGGTTACTAGCTGTCCATGTCATAGTAAGGAAATATAAGGTATCTCCCTCTCCATGAACCCCGAGCTAGTGTCATAGACCAGGCTAAACCACAGCCCCTTAAACAATTGTACTTAGGTGTTCATTTTTACTCACTCTTAAAACTTTCTCAACAAAACTCTCTATTTTGCTTTCATGACTCACGATTATGGTTTGTTTTATTTCTAATTGTTCAAGTACATCACGCATCTTATCCAATTGTTCTGTTGAAAACCCATCTGTTGGTTCATCTAAAATTATTATATCTTTTGTTTTTATGGTTTCAACAACATCATTTATCACTTTATTCAATGCCAGCCGATAAGCCAAAGCTAAAGCAGTTTTCTCCCCACCAGATAGATTATTAATATCAGTTTCATATCCGTTTTGTTCAATAACTGGTCTGAATTCGTCATCTAACTGAGCATTCAGCTCTTCATCTTCAAGAAGAATATCAAACCATTTTGTAAATAACCCATTGAATTCTGTATACACTTTAAGCATAACTTGTTTCTCCATTTTTACCATTAAATCCATAAAATTATCATCAAGCCAACTATTTAACTCTTTTAATTTTTTAATGCCTTCTTTAGTTTTTAATTTCTCACCTATTTCTTTTTTTAAGTCATCTTTCAATCTCTCAATACCTTCAACCTCTTTGTCCAATACAGCCGATTTAACCTCTAATTCTTTTTCTTCTTTCACTAATTCAGCAAGTATAAATCTTTCTTTATCATAAGTTTCTTTTACACTTTCAAGGCCATGAATTTTCTTTCTTAATTCAATCTTTTTAACATTGATTTTACCCACATCTTTCTTTATACTATCTTGTAATTTGATTAAGGTTTCAGCTCTTTTCTTTTTATCTTCAAGAATTCTTTTTAGATTATTTTTCTCACGAACTCCACCCAACAATTGCTTCAATTCATTAACTTCTTTAACTCTTTCTTCAAGATTTATCTGGCTCAATTCATTAATTCTTCCTTCAAATTCAATTCTATCTTTCACAGCCAAAGCAACCCTTTTTTGTTTTTCAATCAAACTTTCACCAATTTCTTTGAGTGATTTAATTTCTACACCAAGTTCAAAATATCTTTTTTCTTTTTCAAGCACATTTTCTAATTTTTTCTTTAACCTATCATATCTTTCAGAAAACTCATTTTTATTAGCATTCAAAACCTTTATAGCATCCATGCCTGTAGAGATATTTTTATCTTCTAATTGTTTTATGTGTTCTTTGTGTTCAGAAGAAACAGATTGTTTACAAAGGGGGCAATTACTTAAGCTAATCACTTTTTCTTTTAACTCTTTTGAATTTCCAATGTTGATTTCTGCTTTACTTAATCTTGTATTTATATTTTCAATTTCTTTTTCAATCAACAATATTTTTTTATTTAATTCTCCTTTTACAGCTATTTCGCATTTAAGTTCTTTTAATTTTTCTTCTTTGGCAACCAAATCTTTTGTTAATTCAGATTTATTTTTTATTTCTAAATTTAATTCATCCGCCATTTTTATAACCACTTTTAATTTTTCGTTCAAAACAGCTTTTTCTTCTCTAATTCTATTTACTTCAGAAATTCTTTTTTCAATATCTTTAGAAATCGTATTTTCTTCAACATCTTTTATTTGTAATTTATTTATTTTTTCAATCAACTGTTCAACTTCTTTTTCAACAACAATTAATTCCTTTTTATTTCCAGAATCTTGAGTTATTTTTTCAATCAATTTAGTGTTCTCAACTTCAAAAGAGCTACTCAATTCATTAAACTTTTTGACATCTCCTTCAATCCTTTCAACCTTCTTTTTTCCTTCAACAACTCTCTTTTTACTTGTTTCCAGTAATGGTTTAACTTCTTTAATTTTGGATTTTAATTCCACCAGTTCATTAGTTCTTCTTCTTTCACGATTTATTTTTTCATCTAAATCAAATATTTGAGCATTCAACTCCCGTACCCTCTGTTTAATTTTTCTATTAAGGATAATTGTGTTCTCTCTAATCCGTTTATATTTGTCTATCTGGAAAACTTTTCTGAGCGTATCCAATCTTTGTTCAGCATCTTCTAATAAGATCCTTTTCATCTCATCCTGGGGAGTATAAACAGTATAACGATATATCAGAGACTTGCTTTTTGATAAAAGTTCCTTTGGATATTGTAGAATATCAAGAATCCATGCTTTTAGTTCAACAGCAGTGCCGTGTTTTTTTTCGCCATCAATCACAATATACCCAGAATCTTGTTGAACACCTCCCTTTCCTCTTTTCAGCACTCTTTTTATTGTAACTCTTTTTTTACCTACTTTTATATCTAATTCAACAGAACCTTCTTTAGTTCCATGTCTCAATAGAGAAGAACCACTCACAGAACCTCTCATCAAACCAAATAAAGCAAATTCAATTGCCAGAAGGATTGTAGATTTTCCACTACCAACATCTCCCCAGAGCAGTACAGAACCACTAGGAAAAGAAATCTTCTGCTCTTTATAGCTACGAATATTCTTTAATTCCACCCACCTAATAATCATATTAAAATAAATAGTATTAAGATTTAAAAGGTTTTATGTGCTTTAAAATATAATCTAGAATTATTTAAATCCTTTTATTCTATTTGATTCTATTTTATTCTATTTAACTAAAGCAGCAGCACCAATTATTCCAGCATTCTTACCTAATCTGCCTTTTACAATATTTACCTTGTTTAGTGCACGTTTTTTTACTTCATCTTTTAATGAATGAGAGAAAAAGCCCCATGCCCCAGAAATTCCTCCGCCAAGAATAATTTTATCAGGATCAAAAGCATTCACAAGATTAGTAATAGATATTCCCAAATAAATTCCCATTTCCCTAAAAAGATGTATGGCACTCGGATTTTTCTTTAAAGCAAGATTATAGATATCGATTGGTTCTTCAACTCTCATCCCAAATGACTCTGCCAATCTCATCAACCCACGCCTGGAAACATACTCTTCAATACATCCATCGTTTCCACAGCTGGCAATCATCCCATTTAATTTAATAGTCATATGCCCAAGTTCTCCTGCATTTCCTTTACCATGGTATAATTCTTTATTGATGATTATTCCACCACCAACACCTGAACCCAGAGTAATTCCAACAAGATTTTTACACTCTTTTCCAGCACCAAACAACGCTTCACCAAGAATAAAACAGTTAGCATCATTATTCAACACAACTTGAGTTCTAAATCTTTTTTTAATTGTTTCTTTGATATTAACTCCTTTTAATGGAAGATTTAGAGTATCTCCAATCACCCCAGTACTATGATTCAAAGGACTCGGACAACCCACGCCAATAGGGGGTATTTTTTTGAATTTTTTAGATTTAACAATAAGAGATATAGCTTTTAGAATATTTTCAATAACAACGGCTTTGCCTTGTTCTGCTTCTGTTAACACAACAACTTTTTTCAGCACCTTTCCCTTACTATTTATCAAACCAGCTTTAATTTCAGTGCCACCTATATCCACCCCTATTTTTAGTAGCATATAATGTTCTAAAGAACTTCTCCCATAAAAATGTTGTGTTTTGTTCTTATGATTTTTACTTTGACATTTCCTTTCTTATCACATTCAGGCAAGGTAATAACTCTATCTTTTGCAACAGCTATTTTTTCGCCAGGAATCCTTCCTTCACAAACTATTCTCACCCTAACAATCTCATCTTTTTTGAAAGGTTTTGGTAATTCATCAACTTTAGTTATCTTGAAATCATTTTCATCTAAGATTAATCTTGTGTTGTATTTTTTTTCTAATTCTCTTAATTTCTCATGGAATTCTGGCCATGGAATAGATTTGGCGGGATTTTTTCCAAACCTATATCTTAAAAAATTCTGGAAACCGACTTTTATTGGAGCATCTTTTCCAGCACCAATATCCAACGCAAAATCCATTATTGATTCCATTTCTTTATCATTTATTCCAAATATAATTACTGGAGTTATCATAACTCCAATTTTTTTTGCGGCATATCTTGCCATGTTTTGCGCATGTTTAGCATTATAATTTTTGCCACCAATCTCTTTAGCTAATTCTGGATTAATTGCATTAATCGAATAATTTAATCTCACTTTCTTGAGTTTTGCTAATTCATCTACTATATTTTTAGTTAATAAAGTACCATTAGTATCAATAGAAACAAGTTTTATATTGTTTAGTTTAATTAAGTCCGAGATTAACTCAACAATTTCGCTGTAAAGAAAGGGTTCCCCTTGTCCACCAATATGGGCCTCAATTTCACAATTTTTAAACTCAACCAATTTCCTAAATTCTTCTATTAAATATTCTCTTTCAATAACAATATCTTTAGTTCTTTTATCCTGATTTACAGAACAATAGATGCAATCAAGATTACATCCACTTATTGGTTTTAGTTCAATAAGGTTTGTTCCCCTATCTACAATCCCAAAAGAATTACTCCCCATCAAAGGAATTCTAGAATTCTTATGGATATAGATTGTATTTTTTTTAGTTAAGTCGTTTTTTAGATTATCTATATGGCTTGCAATTATAAAATCAAACTTCTTTATTACTCTACTTTCTTTTACATTTTTGAACTCAATTTCATGTTTTTTTACCTTAAATGGTCCAATATCTTGTAATATTTTTTTATCTACCTTAAACGAAAAAAGTTTATAGAGACTCACAACTACGTGTTCTTTTTCTTCTCTAAAACTTAAACTTTCAAATTTTAATATTGCCATATTGTTAAATTATTAAGGTACAGCTTAAATACTTTATGAAAATGTTTATATAGGACTCGGTTTTAATGCTTTAAGTTGGGGTAATTATTATGTCAGATAAAGAAATTAATATCACTTATGAAACTCTTTTTGAATTCTCTCAAAGAGAAAAAAGTAGAGAAGAACTTCAAGATTTGGGAGACTCTTTTTATGAAGATGTGATTCATTATGTTGGGGAAAAAGTCAAGATTTTGCAAAAAGACCAAGGCACTCTAGATACCTTTTCAGAAGAAGAAAAAGAAAAAACTAGATCTCAATTAAGTAATATTAAAAGAATTCTTACTCAACTTTATGAAAGGAGAGAAAAAAAAATAATCAATATGGCGATCCATAAATCAAGAGAGCCAGCAACATTAGTTGATGAATCAGTTATGCTTAAACATGAAAGTGAAATGTATAATCATTTTACTAATTTATTAAATCAATACAGGGATGAAGTGTTATTGAATCTTTTGAGTGCAAAACCAAAAGAGCAAATTCAAGAAGCGCAAACACAACAAGAATCAGCACCTGCGCAAGAAGAAAAACCAAGAGAAGAGCAAGCTCTTCACGAAGTACAAGAAACAGAAGAACATCAAGAACCACAATCAACCCCTAAACAATCATCTGAATCTGCAGAAAGTTTAGAATCTAAACAAGAAGAATCACAATCAGAACAGAAAGATTCTTCTGAAAAGAGCCAAAAAGAAACAAAAAGAATTAAATTTACACATTACGTTCCTAAATTCCTTGGAAGGGAGATGGAAGTGTATGGCCCATTTGAGCCAGAAGATATAGCAACACTTCCAACAGAATTAGCTAAAATTCTAATAATTAAAGGAAGAGCAGAAGGGATATAATAGTTTCTTTAAAACAAAACATATTTAAATAGGTGATTTCTCCCAAGTTTAACTATGAAAAAACCAAAAACTCTAAAGAGGCACTGCCCTCATTGTAAAAAACACGTAGAACATAAAATTACCCAAGCTAAAAGGAGGACTCCTGGAAGCAAACATCCTTTAAGTGTAGGAAGCAAAAAAAGGATGAGGAAAAGGGGGTTAGCAAGAGGGGTAGGAAATAGGGGAAAAATAAGTAGGGGAGCTATTTCTAGTTTTAAGATGACTGGTAAAAAAGCAACCAAGAAATCTGATTTTAGATATCAATGTAAGGAATGTAAAAAAAGTCACGTTCAAAAAAAAGGAATAAGATCCAAAAGGATGGAGTTTGAATAAACAAGATGGAACCAGAATCAAAATTTGTAAAAGTAAGATGCCCAAAGTGTAAAAACGAACAAATAATCTTTGGCAAAGTATCAACAGAAGTAAAATGCCTTGTTTGTGATAAGGTGTTAGCAGAACCAACAGGTGGAAAATCCAAAATTAAATCTAGAATCTTGGAGGTTTTAGAATAGATGCTTTTTCAAAGGAAAGGTTTTCCTGAAGAAAACGAGTTTGTTATTTGTACAGTAAACAAAGTTTTTCCTCATTCTGTTTTTTGTACCTTAGACGAATTCAAAAGAACAGGAGTAATCCATATTTCAGAAGTTTCTCCAGGAAGAATTAGAAATATAAGAAATTTCGTTAAAGAAGATAAAAAAATAATTTGTAAAGTTCTAAGAATAAATCAAGAAAAAGGGCACATAGACCTCTCTCTCAGAAGAGTTAATGATTCTCAAAAAAGAGAAAAAAATAACGAGATAAAACAAGAACAATTAGCAGAAAAAATATTAGAATTTGTAACAAAAAAATTAGAATTAGACCTAAAAAAAACTTACTTCGATATAATGGACAAAATATCTAACATTTACCCTACTTTATATTCTTGTTTTGAAGATGTTATAGAATCAGATTTAGATTTAACTTCTTTAGGATTTGATAAAAAATTAACAACTGAATTAAATGTAGTAATAAAACAAAGAATAAAACCTGTAGAAGTAGAAATCAAAGGGATATTATATTTAACAAATTATGAGCCTAATGGGGTTGAGATAATCAAAAAAGTTTTAGAAAAAGCAGATTCAGACGAAAAAATTTCAATAACATATAAATCAGCAGGCCAATATAAAGTTTCAGTAAAATCTTCAAATTATCCAGACGCAGAAGAAATTCTAAAAAAAGCAACAGAAGAAGCAATCAACGAAATAGAAAACAAATGTGGAGAAGCTTCTTTTGAAAGAGACAAATGAAACACATTCTCAAATGTACTTCTTGCAACAAATACACACTAAATGAAAAATGTAGTTGCGGTGGCAAAGCAGTAAACCCTAAACCTGCAAAATATTCTCCAGAAGATAAATATTCAGATTACAGAAGAAAAGTCAAAGAATCTTCATTAAAAGAGAAAAATCTGCTATAATTTTAGAGATAAATTTATAAATCATTCAACCTTAAATTATAAAATGGTCTGGGAGATAAAAAAACTCAAACAAAATTTAAAACTCAAGAACCCTATACTAATTGAAGGTTTGCCAGGCATAGGTAATGTGGGTAAATTGGTTGCAGATTTCTTGGTCGATGAATTAAAAGCAGAGAAATACATGGAATTTTTTTCTGACGAACTGCCACACATGGTTTTTGTAAACGAAGATAACTTAGTGGAATTACCAAAGATAGAAATATACCATAAAAAACTAAAAGAACAAGATCTTTTATTTCTTGTAGGAGATATCCAACCAGTAGATAGCAAAAGCTCATATAATTTTTCAAATAACATAATCTCAACATCAAAATCCTTAAAAGTCAAAGAAATCATAACTCTTGGAGGTATAGGGCTTCCAAAAATTCCAAAAACACCAAAAGTTTATTGCACAAGCACTTCTAAAGAAACAATTAAAAAATACAAGAACAAAAAATTACATTTAAAATTATATGGGATAGTGGGTCTAATAATGGGCGTTTCAGGACTGCTAGTGGGATTATCCAAAAAAAAGAACATAGATTCAATCGCACTTTTGGCAGAAACTTATAATCATCCAATGTATCTTGGCATAAACGGAGCAAAAGAGATTCTAAAATTAATAAACAAAAAATTTGAGCTTAAATTAGACTTAAAAAAATTAGATAAAGAATCTAAAAAAATAGATAAACAATTATTAGAAAGCATGGGGGAAATTTATTCCATGGCAAAAAAAGAAAAAGGAGTGGATACAACATATATTGGTTAAATAGAATAGTATTGGTTAAATAAAATAGATTGATTGAACAAAAAATGAATTCAAAAATAAAGAAGGTGAAAGCAAGACAGATTCTAGACTCAAGGGGTAATCCAACAGTAGAAGTAGATATAACTACAGATTATGGATTATCTAGAGCAGCAGTACCGAGTGGAGCATCAACAGGAATATACGAAGCTAACGAATTAAGAGATAATAATAAAAAGAAATATTTTGGCAAAGGAGTGTTAAAAGCAGTTTCAAATGTGAACAACATTTTAGCAAAAAAACTCAAAGGAAAAGATTGTACAAAACAAAGAGAAATTGATAACTTGATGTTAAAATTGGATAACACATCTAATAAATCCAAATTAGGTGCAAACGCAATATTGGCTGTGAGTATGGCTGTGTGTAGGGCAGGTGCGTCAGCAAAAAAACAACCACTTTACAGATACATTTCACACCTGGCAAAAAATAAAAAACCACTAATACCAATTCCCTCTTTTAATGTGATTAATGGAGGGGTGCATGCAGGAAATAAATTAGACTTTCAGGAATTCATGATCCTTCCTACAGGCGCAAAAGATTTTCATCACGCGTTACAGATTGGCGCAGAAGTTTACCATCACCTAAAACAAGCAATAAAAAAGAAGTATGGACGGGGTGCAGTAAATGTAGGGGATGAAGGAGGATTCGCGCCACCAGTACAAAAAGTAGAAGAAGCACTAAATATCCTCGTAAAAGCAGTCAAAGCAGCAGGACACACAAACAAAATCAAATTTGGAATGGATGCTGCAGCTTCAGAATTCTATAATAAAAAGAACAAAACATATCTTTTAGAAGGCAAAAAAATAACAGCACAGCAATTAATGAAAAAATATCTAACTATGATAAAAAAATACCCCATTATAACCATAGAAGATCCATTTGACCAAGAAGACTTTGAAAGTTTTGCAGAATTCCATAAGAAAGCAAAAAAACTCCAAATAGTTGGAGACGATTTATTAGTAACAAATACAATTAGAATCAAACAAGCACTTCAACACCATTCATGTAATGCTCTCTTACTCAAAGTAAATCAAATAGGTTCAATAACAGAAGCATTAGATGCAGCAGATCTTTCCTTAAAAAACAACTGGAACATAATGGTTTCTCACCGTTCTGGAGAAACAGAAGACACTTTTATAGCAGACCTAGTGGTTGGACTAGGAAATGGACAAATCAAATCAGGGGCACCATGCCGTTCAGAAAGATTAGCAAAATATAATCAACTTCTAAGAATTGAAGAACATTTAGCAAAAAAAGCTAAATATGCTAAATTCAAAGTAAAATGTTAAGAACAGCAATAAAAGCAGCAAAATTAGCAGGAAAAATAATAGAAACTAATTTTGGTAAAGTAATTGATATTTCCACAAAAGAAGGAAATGAATTTTTTACAAATATTGATGTTGAAGCAGAGAATATTATTATTAAGACAATAAAAGAAAAATATCCCCAACATAATATCTGGTCAGAAGAATGTGGGGGCTTAAAGAAAACATCTTCAGATTATGAATGGATAATTGATCCTTTAGACGGCACTAATAATTTCATAAATCAGATACCTATGGTTGGAACTTCAATTGGTTTAATGTATAAAGATAAACCAGTTTTAGGGGTTGTTTATTTCCCTCTTATCAACCAATTATTTTACGCAGAAAAAGGAAAAGGAGCATTCCTTAATGGAAAATCTATAAAATGTCCAGACTTAAAAGATTTGAGTAAAGCAGTATTATTTTTTGAAAGTCATCTAAAAACAGCATCACCAAAATATCTAAAATTTTTCTTAGCACTTGCCAAAAAAATATTTAGAACAAGAATTGCAGGATCTGCAACTATGAATATTTGTTATGTAGCAAATGGAAGTGCAAATATCTGTGTAGAATCCGGCTTAAAACCAGGAGATATTGCAGCTTCATCAATCATAGCAGAAGAAGCAGGAGCAATCATAACAGACCATAAAGGAAAACCCTGGCATCCAAGATGTAAAAATATCATTGTAACAAATAAATCTTTACATAAGAAAATCTTAACACTCATTCAAAAATAGAATCACCGATTTCTTTTCCTTTATTATACACTTCTTCTTTAGTTAATCCCATAAGTTCATGAGGAAAAACAATCCAGCCATCAACTTTTTTCAGATAAAAATCAGGTTTAATTTTAGTGATATTTTTGTTAGGTTTGTAATATAATGTAGCAATTTTCACATCATCACTTTTTCCATTTATCAATCCATTAACCCTTTCCATGGTTTTTCCACTATCAAAGATATCATCAATAACTAACACTTTATCACCTTTAGAAATATTATCAAGAACATGCTCAACCCCTTCAACTTTAACCTCAGTTCTTTCTTCTATTCCAGTATAAGATTCTGATTTGACAATTCCATGATAAGGATTCTCTCCTTTATATCTAAAGAACTCATTAATAATCATGCCGACATTACTTCCACCACGCCAGAGCACAATCATTGCATCAGGCCTAAATCCAGAATTATAGATATTTTTTGCTAATTGAAAAGAATCTTCCAATACTTTGTTTGCATCAATATATATCTTACCCATAGACAGAGCTACCTCTATTTAGAAAAAGAAATAATAATATCTACTTTTTCTCTTTCAAAAAGTCAACAGTTATCTGCCCACATTCTTTACAGATTAACTCATCCTTTTCTTCATCATGTACGACATCTAAGCTACCACAAGCAGGGCAACTCTTTAATTTACTTGTTTCTGCCATATACTCCGAAAATCTACAGGACATTTAAATAAGTTTCGGAAAACCCAATATTTAATCAATCAACTATTTCCCATTAACCTTAACAATCTTTTTTAGAATACTTTCTTTCCCTTTCCAGTCAAGCACTTCTTTCAGCACTTCAGAAATCACACTAACAGGGATTATCTTAATCTTGCCTTCTTTTTCCTTATCGATTATAATATCTTTCAAATTAGCTTTTGGCACAATAACCTTCTTAATACCAGTTTCAATCGCTGCCTCAACTTTAGCACTCACACCACCAATAGGCAATACTTCTCCACGAACAGAAAGAGAACCAGTTAAAGCATACTCTTGTTTTATTGGTAATTTCTTTAAAGCAGAGATTATAGCCGTAGCAACAGCAATTGAGGCAGAATCGCCTTCAACACCCTCATAAGTCTGTAAAAATTGAACATAAATATCATGTTTCTCTTTTATATCTTCACCAAAATATTTTTTAATTATGGCTGAAACATTCTTAATAGCTTCTTTAGCAATCTCGCCGAGTTTTCCAGTAGCTACAATATCCTTTTCTTTTCCACCAGGAGTTATTTCTGCTTCTATAGGAAGTAATATTCCTGAAAAAGCATCACTCGCACCCATAACAGCCAACCCATTAACTCGCCCAACTCTTTTTCCAGAAGTCAATATAACTTCATACTCTTTTTTCTTTTCGATATATTTATCTGCTATTTGTTGCTCTAATGTTCTTGCTATTTTTTTAGCTTCAAGAATATGTTTTTTCTCAACTAATTTAGCACCCTTTTCTTTAGCTAAATCACCTGCAGCACGAATCAATCCACCGAGCTCTCTCAATCTTAAAGTCAAATGACCTTTCCTATTAGCCATCCTTCTCGCTTGTTCAATCATTTCATCAACAGCACTCTTTGAAAAATGAGGGATTTTTTTGTCTTTAACAACTTCTTGTGCAACAAATACTGAAATTCTTTCTCTATTTTGAGCAGTGTCTTCTATCGTATCTCGCATATAAATTTCATATCCATACCCTCTTATTCTAGATCTAAGAGCTGGATGCATTTTTTTCACAGTTTCCAGATTTCCTGCAGCAACAAGAATAAAATTACAAGGAACTGCTTCTGTTCTTACCATTGCACCAGCACTTCTTTCACTTTGACCAGTTATAGCAAATTTACCTTCTTGCAAGGCAGTTAATAATTCCTGTTGAGTAGCAGGATGTAATGTTGCAATTTCATCAACAAACAAAACCCCTAAATTTGCTTTGTGAATCATTCCTGCAACCACTCTTTCATGTGCAGGAGTTCCTAACCCACCAGATTGAAATGGATCGTGTAAAATGTCTCCGAGTAATGCGCCAGCATGAGCACCAGTAGCATCAAAAAATGGCGCTTTTTTCTTTTTAAAATTATCAACAATAACTCTCGGAGCCATCACTTTTCTTTTACCACCCATTTTTTGTCCCAAACTAATAAAAATTACAAAAGCAGCTAGAAAAATCATACCCCCTAAAAAGAAAGCAGTAAACATCAAATCAGAATTATATTCTTTTCTAACCCACCAAGGCGCAATCATAGAGATTATCGCTAAAATAAAAATAATTATATTTTGATTTTTGAACATACCCATTCCTTCCATTTTAGCTTTAATGGACATATCTCTTCCAGTACCTGCAGGGACTGTTCTTATTAGAGGTTGGTTATCATCATTAGGATTATAAAAAGAAACAATATCCACTAGTTTTTCTTTTGGCAACATCTCTGCCAAGCCAAGACCAAGCATACTTTTACCTGTTCCAGGTTCACCTATTAACAAAACATGTCTTCTTTGAGATGCTGCTTTTTTCATAATTTCTACAGCATCATCTTGACCTATGATTTGGTCAATTATCTTTTTTTCAACCTTGATTTCTTTTGTTGATTTAAATTTCATCTTAATCTCAAGAAACTACTATCGCCCCTTCTTATATTTTATACTTAAGTAGTATAAATAGTTTTTCCTTTGCTTTTTTGAAAATTATTCATAATTTTTAACATCATTTCCGAATATTCTCACTAAACACTTATTAATTTCAACTACCATAAATCAATTTATGCAAGAAAACACTATCCTAAAAATAGCACTTCTATGTTCAATAATTGGATTGGTTGCACTTTTCCTACTCTCTAAAAACTTAACCTTAGATTCTCCAAATCTCATCACAAAAGATGAATTAGACCAAACTTTAAAAATAAAAGGCACAATCAATAGAATAACCAATTATGAAAAAAACACAATAATAGAAATAACAAGAACAGAAAAATTAGATATAGTTCTTTTCGAAAACAACATAGACTTAAAACAAGGAGAAAAAATAGAAGCAGTAGGACAACTAAAACAATACAAAAACAAATTCGAACTTTTGGCAGATGAAATAAAAATAATCAATTAAAAACGCCTAAAAATTATAAGTATATGTTTTAAATACCATATCTTTTTATACCTTAAATCATTATATGATTAAGGGGATATTATGGAAACCAAACTCCAAGATAAACTAGATGGAAATGCTTTTTCTGATTATAAAATTCAGATAAACACAATAGTTGATGATTGTTTAAAGGATACTGGAGATTTAAAACAAAAATTTCCAAATAATACTTTTGATGAAGATTATATGCTTATATTAAGGGCATTTGTCCCATCATTGGATATAATTATTAAAGACACTAAAAAGAAACACAATTCTAAAAAATTAGAGTTATTAGTTATAGAAGAATTCCCACTTGAATCACCTCAAGAAATAACTAAAGACATTTACAAAAAAGGAAAAAAAACAAACTACCAAAACGAAATTAAATTATTAAAAGAATTAAGGGAAAAAGGTTTAGTTAAAGATATTCAAGATAAATTAATTAATATTTTAATATCTAAGGGTAAATTAACTTCAGAGGAAATAAAAGATCATACCACACTTAATAAAAAATTGAGTCACCAATTTTTAGAATGGTTATCTAATCCAAGAGACAATGTCCAATCATTCATTCAGGAAAAATATGATAAATATGAAAATATATTTTCACAATTTGAAGAAAAAGAATTAAATTATCAACTAAAAAATATTTTGATAAAAGTGTTTGAAAGAAGAATTCAGGCATCTAAAGTAAAAGAATATATTCAAAATAATTATAAAAAATACTTAAGCGAATTTAATAATAATAAAATAAAGGCAAAATTATGTGCTATTGTTGAATTGGGAGAAACAAATAATAAAAACTGGTTAAAAGATAGCCTTTATTCTGAATACAACACATTCAAAAATAAATCCAATCTTTTTAAAGAATTAAATAGTGCAGAAAGGGTAATTTTAGCTGAAATAGTGCCAAAGAATCTTTCAACATACCATGGAGAAATTGGGGGTAAAACAATAAAATTGAGTTCATATCAAAATATTAATTTAGAATTTAATCTTACCCAAGCATTCGAATTAGCTAAAAAATATGACGACGATAAAATATTTAAAACAGTAAGGGAAAGTCTTCTAAAAACAATTATTTCAAGAAGATATATTTTTAAAGAAGCTATTGATACAATTATTAATTACAGAGAAAAACAAACCAACATACCTCTTGATAAATTTAGAAATGATAATACTTTTAGAGAATTAATCTATAAAGAATTCTTTTATGATTCTAAAGAAATATTACAAAAAACTCATAATTTATTAAATCTAAAAAAATAGAAATTTAAATCTATTAAATTCACCAATTTCTTTTAATTGGAGACCTTTCAAATTTAATCACACTTTTTTTATCTTTTAAACCCCTTAAACCCATCAAAGAAATAAATTTAGAAAACAATTCATGAGTTGCTTTTACATCACTCATTGCTCTGTGTGCAGTAATATTTACAATTCCAAAATGTTCGCATAGGTTAGAAAGTTTTTTACTTCCTAAATCAGGCAATAACCGATTAGCCAATTTTCGCGTACACAATCTTTCATTTTCAACCAACAAATCTAAGTGAGTCTCGGCATTATGACTAATAAATCCATAATCAAATGTTGCATTATGGGCAACAAGAACATTACTTCCTAAAAATTTTAAAAAAACAGGAAGCACTTTTTCAATTGGTTGAGCATCTTTCACCATATCATCTGTAATTCCAGTGAGACGAGTTATAAATTTAGGGATTGGCTTGAGTGGATTAACCAACATCTGAAACTCACCAACAATTCTATTATTCTTTACCCTTACAGCTGCAATTTCAGTTATGTTATGTTTATATTTAGAAAGTCCAGTTGTTTCAATATCCACTATCACATATTCCTCGTTTTTCAACAATACCACCAGTTTTATAAAAAAATGCAAAAAATGTATTAACAACAAACTCAGAACTAATATATAAATTTTGGCTACAAAAATCAGCAAAATTTTCAACTAACTAACCAACTTTTTCAAAAAATACCTTAGTATTTACGATAACTTATCAATTATAAATATAAACATCAAATCATTAATCTAACGCATGTATCTAGAATTATTGCTCTTAACTTTTGCAGGAATCTTTTTTGGCATAATAACTGGTCTCACACCAGGAATCCACATAAATTTAATCTCTTTATCATTACTCAGCCTCTCGCCATTTCTTTTATCATATGTTAATGTAATATCACTTGCAGTTTTCATAATCTCAATGTCAGTAACACACACTTTTCTTGATTCAATTCCTTCAATATTTCTTGGCGCACCAGAAGCAGCAACAGCTTTAGGTGTATTACCCGGTCACAGATACCTCCTAAAAGGAAATGGATTAATGGCACTTAAATTAACAATAATTGGATCCTTTGGTGCATTAATTCTAAGCATAATATTATTCCCATTAATTCTGCCAATAATAAAATTTATTTATCCTCTAATAAAAGACTACATCGGCTGGCTTTTACTTTTAGTAGTCATATTTATGATATTAAGAGATAAATTCAAAATTTGGGCACTCTTTATATTTCTTCTTTCAGGGATATTTGGACTTTTAGTTTTTAATTTGAATCTAAAAAATCCTCTTTTTCCAATGCTTTCGGGATTGTTTGGTGTGAGCACATTATTAATATCTTTATCTCAGAACCAAAAAATACCAAAACAAAAATACAGTAAAGACATAAAATTAGAACCATCAAAAACAATACAAGCTCTTGGTTCTGGACAATTTTCTGGATTTCTCACTTCAATGTTTCCTGGATTAGGGGCAGCTCAAGCAGCAGTGCTATCAATGCAAATAACTCCCAATCTTGGTGATCATGGGTT
Source organism: uncultured Methanosarcinales archaeon (assembly GCA_964630685.1). Classification (GTDB taxonomy): domain Archaea; phylum Nanobdellota; class Nanobdellia; order Woesearchaeales; family BS150m-G63; genus BS150m-G63. The sequence continues at coordinate 31,289 of CAZVVW010000009.1, forward strand.
TATGGTACTAATTGGCTCAATAAACACAGCAAATTTCACAATGAGTTTAGCAACATTATATGTTCTTAACAAAGCAAGAAATGGTTCAGTAGTAGCAATCTCTAAACTCATGGAATCCATCAATATTACACATATTCTTCTTTTTCTATTTACAGCATTAATTGCAGGTTCAGTAGCAGTTTTTTTAGCATTAAAGATAGGAAAAATATTTGCAGAACTAATTAGTAAAGTGAATTACAGAATACTCATAATATCAATAATTCTTTTTATAACTACACTAACAATTATTTTAACAGGGCCACTAGGTTTCTTTGTATTAATTGTCTCAACATCAATAGGAATTATTCCAGCAATTGTAAAAACAACAAGAACTCACGGCATGGGTTGTTTGTTATTGCCTGTTATGATTTATTTTTTGTTATAGATCTCGCATTAATTTCTTTATGGGAAAATTTATATAATTCTAGATTAATTAAAAAAGTAAAATGAATTTTTTTAAATTTTTAAATCAGAAACTCAAAAAGGAATGCCTTATTTCTGTCATGATGCCTGCTTATAATAAGGGAGAGTATATCGAAGAAGCAATTAATTCAGTGTTGAATCAAACTTATTCAAATTGGGAATTAATTATAGTCGATGATGGGTCTACAGATAATACAAATAAAATTGCAGAAGAATTTTCTAAGAAAGATAACAGAATAAAATATCATAGAAATAATATTAATTTAGGAATTCCAAAAACAAGAAATATTGCACTTAATTTAGCAAAAGGAGAGTTTATGGGTTTCATAGATTCTGATGATAGATTAGTAAAAAATTCATTAAAAAGAGCATCTACTTACATAAAAAAATATCCAGATGTAAATCTATTCTATTCAAAAATATTTGTTATAGATAAAGAGGGAAATATAAATTACGAACAAGGTAAATATCACGAAAAAGAATATTTAAAAAAATTAAAAGTGATTAACACTCACTTATCTATATTCAATAGAAACTTAGCAATAGAATGCGGAGGATTTAATGAAAATTTAATCACATGTTCAGACACAAACCTATGGATGAAATTATATTTAAAAACTAAAAAGATAAAATACATTGATGAACCGCTCTACGAATATAGAATACATGATGAAAACACATCACTTAAAAAAAATTCCTTAAGGTGTAGTCAATGCAGAAAATACAAATATTGTATAATACATGTAGCATTAGAAGATTATAGATTTGCTGGTATAAATCCTGAAGATACTGAGATTGAATTTGTAAACCAGTATTTTCCAGAAGCAATAAGAGAGATAAAATAATATGTCAATACTAATAAGCTATCTAACAACAAAATGTAACTTTCGTTGTAAACATTGTATGAGAGATTTTTCTAAAGATAGAGATGTAGATATAAAAATATTAGAAAAAGCAATTATTGGAGCAAAAGAAAGAGGAATAAATACAATATCATTAACTGGTGGAGAACCAATACTACATGAAAGTTTTGAAAAAATATTAGAAATGATAAATAAACATAATTTCCTATACTCTATCGTAACAAATGGGTCTAATACTAAGAAATATATAGAAATAATAAAAAAATATCCTGGATTTACTTCATTCTCATTTAGTTTAGATGGGTCAACACCTGAAATAAATGATATAATCAGAATGAAAGGATCTTATAATTTTGTTATGGAGTCAATTGAATTATGTAAAGAAAATAATTTACCATTTGTTATAGCCAGTACAATTGGAACAAAAAATTTTGACGATCTTAAGAATATTATATCAGTTGCTAAAGAAAAAAATGCTTCTTGTTTAGTATTATCAACTGTCTTAGGAAATCCTAACGCCAAATCAAATAATATGGTTCTAGATTGGAAAAAGAGAGAGAAATTATTTAAGAAAGCAAAAAAATTAGTTAAAAAGAATAAAGACTTCCCAATATATCCTGGATCTCCAATTGGAACCGAAGATGGAATTAATCCAAGATTATGCGGTGTTATGAATCTGAATTTCATAACACTAGATGTTGATGGGAACATAAATTTCTGTTGTAATCTTGCAGACTATAGTACCGAGAATGGAGCATCAAAAGAACCAATTATTGCTTCATTAAATGAATTAACATTTTCAGAAGCGATTGAAGAATACAAAAAAAGGACTATATCTTTTTTAAAAGATAGACCTGATGACTATTCTGAATTCGAAGGAAATAAAATAAATTATAATAGTTGTTTTTATTGCTTAAAAAAATTTAACCTAGATTAAAATGTATAAACCAACAGCACTTTCATTATATCTGACACAATATTGTCCACTTAAATGCAAATATTGTATTTTCGGAACTCAAGAAAAACAACATATGCCAAAAGAATATGCAATTAAAAGAATAAGAGAAGCAAAAGAACTAAAAGTTTCACATGTCGTTTTTACAGGTGGAGAACCAACACTTCATCCAGACTTTTTAGAAATATTCAAAGAAATAAAAAATCAGAATATGAGTGTGTTACTTGTAACAAATGGAATTCCAATCAAAGAAGAAATACTAAAAGAAGTTACAGATTACGAACAATCAACATTTTATTTCTCACTAGATTGTCATGATAAAAAAATAAATGACAAGTATAGAGATGAGAAATCGTTTGATTACGTTGTAAAAACTATTGAAAAAATAAGAGACATAAATTCAAATAAATTTATTGGTGTAAACAGTATTCTGCTTAAGGAAACTTTAGAACAATTACCTAAAACTACAGAATTCATATTAAATGAATTAAAGGCCAACACATTAAGTGTTGAAAGAGTAATTAGAGTTGGAAATTCCGAAAAAATACCTGATGAATGGATAATAAAAGATATGAAAGACTATTTCAAAACAATAGAAGAACTTAAACAAAAATATCAAGATAGATTTAGGTGTTATACTTGTGATTTACATAGTTGCCTTCTTGATAATCTCCATTCATTTAATATACTTGCATTTCCCGATAAAAAGATATATCTCTGTTGCAATTTACCTGACAAAAGATTAAAAATAGGTGACGAAAATAATTCTTTAAAAGATATATTAAAAGAAGAAAATATAAAAAAAACAGCAAAACTTTTTAACAAATGTTTTTTCAAAAATCAAACCAATATAAGGACTAAAAAAGGGATATTTGGATGTGTAGAATGTGTAGAAGAATATAAAAAACTAAGAGATTCAGGAGAACTGGATAATATAATTAAATTATCTAAACAACCAAGATTAAAAGAAAAATTAAAACAAAAAGCATACGGGTTTATTGATAGAATATTGGGATAGTCCATATCATCTATAGAAAGTTTTTTAAATCATTCATTTCTCCCATAATCAATATGGAAGCAATAATCAGTAATTTTAGAAGATCAAGGCACACAACTTATGATAATCATATGATCATTTTAGTTGATGGTGTAGATAATAGGGAAAAAGCAGCTAAATTAATTGGTAAGTCAGTAACTTGGATTGCTCCAGGAAAAGAAAAAAAAGAGTTTAAAGGAAAAATAAGCGCAGCTCACGGTAACAAAGGCGCACTAAGAGTTCTTTTTGAAAAAGGTATGCCTGGTCAAAGCGTTGGCAATAAAGTAAATATTGCTTAAACTATCTTTAATAAGTAAGTTCTACAAAAATTATTTAAACTTCTATTATTAATTTACTTTTATACCAAAAGATTTTTTATCTTTTTGTATAACTTCAAGACACAGTCTCTAAGACTTTGCAAAAAACAAAGCCCTGAAGATTTAATTTATTAAATCTTCTTGATAAAAACAGGTGTTTTATGTTGAGCATAAAGAAACTACTATTTATTTTACCAATTTTATTTACCATTCCTTCAGCTTTAGCTGTAGAATTGCCAGATGTTTCTGGTTTAATTGGGAGTATTGGTTCCAATGTTTGGAACATGCTCCAAAATGACATGACTGTTTTCTTTTTCACATTCATATTCTTCTTTATCTTACTTTATGGAATATACGCAGCAGCATTAAGAAAAGTAAAGGTATTTTCAGAAGGAGATACTCTAAACAGACAAGGAAAATTAGTTGCAGTAGCATTTGCAATGCTTTCTTCTTTTGCAATCTTTTTTGTAACAAGAGAGCAAGGAATAAGAGCCTTTCTCAACAATATTTTAGAACCATTAGGATTATTTGCAGGAGTTCTTTTAGGAATTACAGTTTTTTCAATTATTTACTTTGGATTTAGAAACCCTTCAGGAGAAAAGAACTGGAAAGCAGCAATGGCTGCAGCAGGTTTAGGTATGATTGTCGCTGGAATGATAACTGACAGCCCAGGAGCTGTATCTTGGGGATGGTTATTAATAATAATTGCAGCAATCTTTGCTTTAATAGGATTGTTTGGCGGTGGAATACCTGGAAGAAGGAGTCCACCTCCACCACCTCCACCACCCCCACCACAAGAAAATCAAGATGATCAGATAACAGCACATCTAAACCAAATAGATTCTATATTAGTCAATTTACAAAATAATTACAATGATTTAATCATAGCATGCGACGAAATACTTCAAACAAACCACGATTACCATTCAGGATTTGTTGGTTCAGCTCCAGCTCCAGGAACTCATCCACCGACTGCAACCCAATGGGGTAGAGCATTAGATGACTACAGAAATTTTATCCATTTATCAGATAGGATAAATCAATTATTTGATGAAATAGCAAATTTATCAAGCCCAGAAAGGGAAGATTTGCGTAATCGTTTACAACAGACTCTTTCAAATTTTAGAAGTTTAATCAATAATTTTTCAAATTATGATAATGATTTTAGGGTAAGATTGAATTCAAATCAACCACCAGCATAAAAATGGAAAAAAGTGAAATAGAATTAAGAAAAGAATTTTTAGATATGATTAATCAAAATCAGGGAAACAGAATCATATCTAATTTTACAGAAATATTATTAAATATGATGCAGAGAGGAATAATGGCTGATTATGACTTAAATTCTTTAATTCAAGGATTAAACACCCAAGCGATAAGTTTATCCCATTCACATAAAAGAAGCTTATTAACTAATACTAAAAAAAGATTTGAAGAGTCTCGTGAACGAAAAAAATATCTAGAAAAAAAATTAAAAGAAATTAACAAGGGTAATACGATTTTAAATCTTAAAACAAATCTTATAAATATAAAACAATTTTTTGAAACCATAGATAATTTCTTTTGGGAAAAAAAAGAACACCTAAATAAAAAACAACTAATTAAACTAAATGAAACTCTTTTAGATCTTTTAACATATTTAAGAGATGCAGTAGATTTACTTGAATACTTAAAATCAGATAAACTCAATGAACAAGATTTAGCAAAATTAAAGAATTACCAAACACACATAAGTCAATGTATCAAAATAATAAATAAACTAATCGATCAATCAGAAAATTTAATTTATTTATTAGATAAAAAACATAAAGAAACATTGAATAAACAAGAGGGAGATTATCTTTTAGATAAAAAAGTTATATTGTATTTATTAAATTTAATGGATATCATCATAAAAACATTAGATTATTTTGATGAAACAAATCCTCAAGGAATATCTCAGTTCTTTCAATCTAATATACATATTTCAATTAATAGGGAAGGGGAATTAATGCAATTATTAAAGAATTTTGAAAAAGAACTAAGAGTATTCCAGTCTCATAAAAGTAATTATAATGTAACTAGAATCACACCTTTGATATATAGTTCAATACATAAACATAATGTTTCTTTGTTTTTTCAAGCAGGAGAAAAATCAGGTTTAAGAGTTACATATGGATTAATACTCAATGGACTTAAAAAAAGAAATCTTTCTGTTTACAGGATAGCAATAGCAGAAAATTCTAATATTTCACTAAGTGACGCTTTAATTATTCCAAAATCAGATATGGGTAGTGTGATTAGGGAATTAAATAACAACATAACAGATAAAAACTATAAACAAATTGAACCAATAATATTAGATTATGTTAGATCCCAACATATATCTAAACAAATAATCCTTTTACCCCCTTATTTTTGGAAATTCTTCGAATTTTCCTTAAGTAGCGAAACAAAGAGAATTAAAACATTTCTCTCTTTTGGTCCGGGCAGTATAAGTAAAGAAGAAGTATCTTGGGAATATTTAGATGGGTTAAAATCAAAAGTTAATTTTTTTGCTAGAAGTCAATTGGCTAAAAAAGGGTTACTGCAAAAAGGAATACCAAGAAATAAAATAACTTTAACCACTAATATGTTTAATGAAAACCTGTTAAGAGGGATAACTTTATTGGATAAAGAAGTCCTTAAACAAAAATATTTTAAAGAAAAATATAAACAGGGAATGGTAGTATTCTCCACTATAGGAAGGATCTCTGGAGAAAAAAACCTTCAAAGCGTATTCTCTGCAATGAAAGATTTTATCAAAGAAAAAGAAGATGTATATTTTTTGATTATAGGAGATGTGTTGGGAATAGAATCAGAAGGGATAAAACCTATTTTAGATGATATGTTAAAAGATCCAATTTGTGCTGAAAAAATAGTTCAAATAAAAGAAGTAGAGCATAAAGAAGCATTAGAATCAATTTATATGTCAGATGTTACATTTGCAGTTTCAGGAAGAGAAGCATGTAACACCCTTACAATAGAAGCATTGGCCTTAGGGACTTTACCCATAGTATTAAATGCATCAACCTTTCCAGGATTATTTATTGATATTCCTAAATATGTCAAAGTAGAAAACACAAGATCAGAAATAGCACACGAAGATTCTTATTATGATTCTAGAGGAACAAGTAAAATTCCAAACATAGACGAAACAGGATATTATAGAATCAATCCAGGTAGAAAATATTGGAGAATATACATTCCAGATTTGGATAGTTTGAAATATCAAATAAAAGAATCATACAACCTATCTAAGGATACTAAGAAATATCAACGTTGGACAAGGAGATCAATAGAATATGCTTGGCATAATTTTGCTTCCAACAAAGTGCTTAACAAAATCACAAAAGAATTAGACAAATAAATCAATTCCTTCAATAATTTTTAATAATTATTTGTTCTTCTTCAGTTCTATTTCCCCCACCTTCATCCCATATATCTGCATCAATAATATTGAGAATTTTTTCTAGATTAATAAAATTGTTACTCCCATAAATTTTTTCTTCAGATATGGAGTCTTTATTTTTATCATAAACAGATATAAATTGTTCTCCTTTATAATCACAATTTCCCATTTCACCAACTCGGTTAACACTTTCTTTTATTTCATAGAGTAATTTATTAGACTTAAATATCTCATAAGAACTAATGTACTTGCTATCATAATATTCAGAATACAATCTATACATAGATGCTTCCAGCCCTTCTAATTTATTATAATCCATTTTATTAATACTCAAATTCTTCAAATTTAATAAAACTTTCTACAAACTCTTTTAATTAGGAGGTATACAGAAAACTATTTAAACTTTGATTATTCTTTAACTCTTAAAAACAGGTGTTTTATGTTGAGCATAAAGAAACTACTATTTATTTTACCAATTTTATTTACCATTCCTTCAGCTTTAGCTGTAGAATTGCCAGATGTTTCTGGTTTAATTGGGAGTATTGGTTCCAATGTTTGGAACATGCTCCAAAATGACATGACTGTTTTCTTTTTCACATTCATATTCTTCTTTATCTTACTTTATGGAATATACGCAGCAGCATTAAGAAAAGTAAAGGTATTTTCAGAAGGAGATACTCTAAACAGACAAGGAAAATTAGTTGCAGTAGCATTTGCAATGCTTTCTTCTTTTGCAATCTTTTTTGTAACAAGAGAGCAAGGAATAAGAGCCTTTCTCAACAATATTTTAGAACCATTAGGATTATTTGCAGGAGTTCTTTTAGGAATTACAGTTTTTTCAATTATTTACTTTGGATTTAGAAACCCTTCAGGAGAAAAGAACTGGAAAGCAGCAATGGCTGCAGCAGGTTTAGGTATGATTGTCGCTGGAATGATAACTGACAGCCCAGGAGCTGTATCTTGGGGATGGTTATTAATAATAATTGCAGCAATCTTTGCTTTAATAGGATTGTTTGGCGGTGGAAGACGTCCAGGACCTACCCCAACAACTCCTACAACTCCTACGACTCCACCCCTACCACCAGGAAGTACAAGAGTTCATGGAATCGCCAGAGGTCTAAGAAGGGGAAGGCTTCGTAGACGAATACGTTTAGCAAATGTAAATATTACAATAGATGGATCAAACACCATAACTAATAATAGGGGGAAATACGAAATAAATGTATCTCAAGGCAATCACATTTTAACAGCTAATTTGACTGGTCATACAACCTATAATAGTCCACCATTAAACATTACTGGAAGAAGGCACAGACATAATTTTGT
>CAZVVW010000010.1:0-37758 GCA_964630685.1 uncultured Methanosarcinales archaeon
TTTCTTTTTTGATGTAAAAATGTTAAATAAATCATAAACAACCCAAATAAAACTCCCACTATTTGTATACCTATTATCATTTTATCTTTTTAACCTCCATAATAACATGTTCATTACAATTTTTATACCATCTAAAACTGTTGTACCTTTATATTTTTCGGAATAAATTGTTGCTATTGGAACTTGAGCATATTTTAAGTGATGTCTTCCTGCATTTGCAATCATTTCCGATTCCATTGCATAATCTGTCGAATCCCACCTTAATTTTCTATACACCTTAGAAGTTAATGCGCGATAACCACATTGAGTGTCTTTTAAATCTAAGCCATATAAGATTTTAATTGTAAAATTAATGAATTTATTTCCAAAACTAAGAATCTTCGGCATTTTTTTATTAAATGTTCTGTAACCAAATACAATATCATTTTTTTTAATCTTTTCTAAAAATATTGGAATTTCTTTTGGCTCGTGTTGTCCATCTGCATCTACTAACACTAAAATATCTGCCTTGTTTTTAATTGCATAATCACAACCAGTTTTTATTGCCGCTCCTTTTCCAAGATTTACTATGTGTTTTAATACAATAACCTCTTCTTTTTTGGCAATATTAAAAGTATTATCTTTAGAACCATCATCCACTACAACAATATTATTATAATCTTTTTTTATTTCTTTTAGAACTTTAGATATATGTTTAGATTCATTATATGCTGCGATTATTATAAAAATATTTTTCATTCTTCAGTTTGATTGATAACTACACTAGTTTTTACTTCTGATTGGAAATAAGGGTAGTTTTTTTGTTGACAATTAAAATCAACTTTCCATACTTGTATTTTTCCACCAGTTACTTGTTTTCTTTCGTCAAATTTACTAAAACATTCCATTCCGTGTCCATCTAAGAAAAACAACTTGGTAAAAGTGCTTGAAGCAAGTGCTGGCATGCTTAACATATTTCTAAAACCGCCATCTTGTGGAATTAAAATAATAGAGTAAGGAAAACCGGGAGTATCAAATTTCTTTTCTTCTATAGATGTATTTGTTGCATAGGTAATGGAGTAAGGATATATCTCCCCTTCAGAGGTTGGTAATGTTGTTTCCATAGTGATTAAATCTATTTTAAATTGAATTCCTTGGCCCCCAATATTATTACTACAAATCAAAGTATTATTTTCTTGTTTTTGACAAAGTCCTTGACCTGAAACATAATTAGGCCAGGGAGAAATCCATCTGTCTGCTTCTGTGTTTTGAATTTCATAGTAAGTTTGACTTGCCTGTTCTTCAGTTAAATTAAATTTATTTTTTAATAATTCTATTCCTTCAATAGAATCTAATTTTTTTACGCTCTGATACATAGAAGCTTTATGAAAATCCCAACTTCCAAAATGTGCCCAGACGCCTGCTTTCCCAACCATATCTTCTGAAGTTATATAATATTGTTCAATTAAATTTTCACAGTAAGTTACTTCTATTACTTTATCGATTTGAGAATCACTTAAACCCTTTTGTTTTAATATTTTTATAGCTTTTGTTTTATCATTAACCAAAATTATTTGATTTAAAATATCAATTGATTTAACAGTATCATTATCCAAAATATCTTCTAAAACATGGGGGGGTCTTTCTTGACCACAATTTAACATTCTAAGTAAACCTACAGAAGTGTTTTCTTCATTTACCAATAAACTTTTTCCAACCCAATGAATCCTTTCTCCCTGATCCCCACCATCAAAAGTTACCTTTCTTTCTGCTATTGCAACAAACCAATGTCCAAAATCCCACCAAGAGGTTATAATCGCATCAGAAGTATTATCTTTTATTTTCGTTAGGGAAGTATACCATGCATCATTCATACTAGGAATTTCAGATTTTCCAATATTATTAGCTTGTATTAACTGTGGACTGATTATTAAAATACAAATAATAAAGACCATAGTTTTTGAAACCATCTCATTAACATGGATACCTTTTTTAATTATTTTTGGAAATTTATTTAAAGTATGATCTAATAAGTATCCAATAGCTATAGCGAATGGAGGTATAATAAACATTGCGAATCTCATTCCTGCTATTGTTGTTGCTACGGAAATTACTACATAATAAGAAATAATTAATCCTGTTATAGCGATATAAATGGGTTTTTTGTTTTTAATAGAAAAATAAACCATAAAAATTATAGAAACCAAAGATAAAATAAATAAAAATTTACCTCCAATTGTATTAATTATCTGTCCAATACTGCCTTTGTTAAGTTCTGCAACTGTTGTAAGAACATTTGGCCAAAGAGTAGTTACTGCAACATTTTTGACTGCAAGAGCTTGGAGTGGAGAGAACAACAAAGTTTTTGGAACTTGAATTAAAGAACTTATAAATTCTCCACTTTTAGTTAAATAATTGTAAATTATATTGAATATTGTTGCAGAACTTAAAAAAATAAAGATAGAAGATATATCTTTTTTGAGATTTTTATGTTTAATAAAATATTGCAAAATTAAATTTAGAATTATTGCACCAAGTATAATATCAAAAACAAACCAAGCCATCCAAATATTAGAATAAATTACATAAATTAAACCCAATAAACCTGAAAAAATCATTTTTTCTTTCCAAGAATCTCTTTTTAGAAGCTCTATTAACATCCATATAGTTAAAAGAGGGAATAATATATGATAAGGATCCGTATCAGAAAAACCCCCTGCAGTTCTTCCAATGATTGAAGGGTTAATTGCAACAAGCAATGCCGTAAAAAATCCAGCTATTTTTCCTTTTAATCTATATCCAATAAAAAAGGCAGGAATAATTGCTAAAGCCATTAAAATAATTGGTGCTAAAAAAACAGAAGCCATCACTGATTGATTTGAGTTAAAAATTGACAATATTTTATGGATTGAAACCATAAAAAAAGAGTGGAGATTAAATCTCATTTTTTGTCCATTTCTATCTTCTCTCAAAATTCTTAAATTATATCTTGATTCTCCATCTATTATTTCATTACCAAAATGCCCATATTTATCATAATTTCTTGTATAACCATACCATAAATAAGGATCAATTGCCAATAAATAAGTTTGGCCAGAATCATCTTGTAAACGCGATTTAAAGTAATCTGAGAGTTGTTGTATTTGTGGTTCTATTGTTGCTTTGTTTTCTTTTAAGAGGGTGTTGAATTGTTCATCAACTAGCCTTTGTTTGTTTACATCAGGAAGATTGGGATATTGTTGATTTATTTGAGTAAGAATGTCAGTCTTAACACTATTATATACACTGCTTTTAGCCCAATCATCAGTTATTGGAAGAGTTGCAGGATATGCTCTGAAAAAGATTGCAAGGAATATAGGTATTAATATAAGAAGAAAAACAGAATATTTTTTTGTGACTTTTTTTATTTTTGTAAAATCTATAGAGATTTCTTTGTCATCTTCTTTAACTTCTTTATGTTTTTTTGATTTTTTAAAAAATTTAGTAATTTTGCTAAAATCAAGAGTTATTCCTTCCTCATTTCTTTCTTCATCTGAAGAATTGTTTTTAGTTTTTTCTTTTGACATTCTAATACCCCTATTGGAATTTGGATTTGTTTGATATATATAAACATTTCTACCAAAATAGTTTTTTTGAAAATATAATAAATCTTGGTTCTGCTAAAAATAGTTGGAGTAATAGTCTTAGTGGTTTTTCCCTATCTGCTGTTTCTATGATTTTTTTTATTTTTGATTTTGAACATAATTTGATTAATATATCATAATCTTTATCTTTGAATTTTTTGAGTATTTTATTTATCAATTTGTGGACAGTTAATTCTTTTTTTAGTTTTTTATTGAATTCTTTTTGATAGTTTTTGTTTTTTATTATTGAATTTGCAAGAATTTTTGCTGATGAAAGCCCATAAATTATTCCCCCACCAGTGCTATTTTTTACTTGAGAAGCAGCATCACCAACTAGATATATATTGTCTTTTTGAAGTTTTGTGTTTTTATATATCGGAATAGGACCTGCCTGATGTTCTATTATTCTTGAATCAAATTGAGTTAAGAAATCTTTGAATAGTTTAGGATTATTGGAAAGGGTGCCGACTCTTGCAATACTTTTTGTTTCTGGAACAACCCATGAAAAGATTCCATAAGCTTTTCCAAGAAAAACCTGATAAGTTGTTGGAACTGTTTTTAATTTTAATATTGCCTGCATGCCAAGAATATATTTTCTTTTTTTATTAGAGATTAATTTTGCAGTATTTGATCCAGGACCATCTGCACCTATTAATATATCTGTTAGTATATCTGTTTTTATTTTTTTTATTCCTTTTTTTGTTTTGAAAATTAAATAGTTATTTTGTTTTTTGATGAATTTGTGGGATAGATATAATTTAGCTCCTGCTTTTACTGCGAGGTTTGATAAGTGCTTGTCAAATTTTTCTCGATCTAAAACTAGTTCTGGAGTTTTGGGTGTGAAGGTTGTTGAATTATTTTTTGAATTTACTTTTACTTTTGAGATTTTATTTTTTATGAATTCTTTTTTTAGTTCTAGAAATTGTTTTATTGTTTCAGTAACCAAACCAGTACATTGAATTGGTTTTCCTATCTCTTTATTTTTTTCAAAAAGTTGAACCATTTTTCCTGCTTTTGCTAAAAGATAAGCAGTGTAAGATCCAGCAGGTCCTGCGCCTATTATATATATCATCTTATTTTGAAATGAATAGTTTATTATATTATTTTGGTTTTTTTATTTTGATTCTTAACAATTTGCAGTTAAATTCACTACTGTTAGTGTAATAATCTTAGGTCATTACATATTAGTTACAACTTTATAATGGTTCATATATGTAACTACTTTTATATACTAAAAGAACGAAATGTTTATATATCATCGCTATCTTACTTAGAGCTAAAGAGATTTCATGCTCTTTTATATTAATCCAAAAAAGTTTGGGGGTAAGTAGAAAATGAAAAATTTTAAAGTGATTGGTATTCTGATGTTATTCTTAGTTTCTATTGTTGCAATTGGCAGTAGTGCTAGAGCAGATTTAAATGCCGATATTTTAAGTGTTGAAGTTGATGGAGTAGAATTAGATTCAACAAGTGAAATAAATAGATTAGATTTAGAAAGGGGAAATGATTTTGAGGTTAAAGTTATTATTGAAGCAAATGAAAATTATAATAACACTCAAATTGAAGTTTCTTTATATGGTGTTCATAACGAAAGAATTAATGATATCACAAGTACTTTTGATATGGTTGGTGGAATAAGTTATGTTAAGAGATTAAGTTTGGAACTTCCTGATAGGATGGATCAAGATAATTATCAATTGAAAGTAAGAGTTGAAGGGAGAGAAGACTCATTTTCAGCAACATATAATCTTTCAATTAATACAGCAAGAAATGATGTAGTAATCAAAGATACTGTATTCAGTCCTGGTGAAGAAGTTAAACAAGGAAGAGCACTTTTAACAACTGTTAGAGTCAAAAATATGGGAGAAAAAGACGAAGAAGGAGTTAAAGTGACATTTAGTATTCCAAGTTTAGGACTTTCTGAATCAGATTACATTGATGAATTAGATGCAGGAGATTCAACCACATCTGAAGAATTATATGTAAAGATTCCTAACTGTGCAGAAGTCGGTAGTTATGCTTACGAAGTTGAAGTTAAGTATGATGATGGCGATGAAACAACCACAGAAACAGGTACTTTATATGTAGCTGAAGGAGATATGTGTACAGCAGTTGAAGAAGCAGTTCCAACTACAATGGTTACTGTTGGACCAGCAACTCAAGATGTTAAACAAGGAGCATCAGCAATTTACCCTGTTACATTAACTAACAGTGGAGCTGAAGCAAAAAGTTATACTGTAAGTGTTGATGGTGTAGCAGAGTGGGCAGTAGCAACTCTTGACCCTGCAGCATCTGTGTTATTACAGCCAGGCGAATCAAAAGCTGTTTATGTTTACATTGCAGCAAATGATGATGCATCAGCTGGAGAGCATATGTTTACTTTAACTATTAGTTCTGGAACAGAAACATTGAAAGATGTTGCTCTAAAAGCAAATGTTTTAGAAGATGGTAAAAGTGACTTCAAACGTGGTTTAGAAATAGGATTGATTGTGTTAGTTATCTTGTTAGTTATCTTAGGATTAATCGTTGGCTTTAATAAATTAAGGGGCGATGATGAGTCAGAAGACACAGGAGACGACACAGAAACTTATTACTAAATTTTTTATTTTTTCTTTTTTTACTTTTATTTTTTAAATATCTTTGGGGACTAGAATGTTAAAATTAAATCTTGTTTCATTGTTTATTCTAATTATATTGGTATCTAGTGTATGTGCTGTTGATTTTAGCGTTGGTTCCGAGACAAGTGCTTTTGAATTATGTTCTTGTGGAGTTGTAAGTGATTCTTTTGTTATTTATAATTTAGGTAGCGAGATTGCTAGTTTTATGGTTTATGCTGAAGGAAGTGGTGCTAGTTTTGTGAGTTTTACTGAAAATGTTTTTAATCTAGGTGTTGGAGAATATAAAGAGTTAAATCCTTTTGTGGGAGTTCCTTGCGGGGTTATTGGAAATTATAATCTTAATTATATTATTGAAAGTGGTGGATTGAGAAAAGAATTGGGTAAGGAAGTAGCAGTTAAAGAGTGTGAAATTCTTAAAATGGAATTGGTGAGGGAAGGAAGTACTTGTAGTGGTGCTGAAGCGATTTATGAATTTGAATTGATTAATTTAAATGGATATAGTGAAAATTTTTCTTTGGAGAATGAATTGGTGTTGGATTATAATGAAAATCCTGTTTTATTGGGGCCAGGAGAGAGCAAAAGATTATTTGTTACTTTAAGTGTTCCTGATGAAGCTGGAGAATATGAATTTGATTTTGAAATAACAGGGGGAAATAGTGGTGGTAAATTTAGAAAAGAATTTTCTTTAGATAGTGAAAATTGTTATTCTGTAGGTGTTAGTGGACCTGAAAAAGTGTGTGTTGGAGGAGTGCATAATATAGAAGTTGTTAATGATGGGAAAGCGTTTGAGGTTGTTAACATCTCCGGCGATATTTCTAATAAGTTGGTGAGTCTTGCTTCTGGACAAACTGAGGTGTTGATTTTTAATGCTGATGTTAAAGGGGTGTTTGAAACATATGTTAATCTTATAGATACTGAAATTAATGTTGATTATGTTTTGGAAGTAGTTTCCAATCAAGAGTGTTATTTATTGGAGTCTTCTCTTGAAGATATCTTAATTGGGCTTGAAGAAAGAGCGGTTCCTATTGATTTTAGGAATAATGGCTTAAAAAGAGGTACATACTCATTAAGCACAAATCTTGATTGGGTTGTTATTACTCCATCTGTTTTGGAATTAAATGTAGGGGAAGAAGAGAAAGTTCATTTATTTGTAAGTCCAAAAGAAGAAGGAATTTTTGAGTTGAATGTTAGTGCTCAATTTGAAAATAGTTCTTTGAGTTATGTTGAGTCTGTTGAATTAAAAGTTAGAGAGTCAAAGATTGAAAACTTTTTGGGGAAATATGGTGGCGCGATTGTTGTGATTTTGCTTTTGTTGATTTTGTTTGGGACTATATTTAATTCATTTGCTAAAGCTGTTGCGGGTGTTGGTACTAAAAAGAAAACTAAAAAGAGAATTAAGTTATGGATTAGTTTGCTGATTCTTTTAGTGGTTGTATTTGCGTTGGTGTTTTATTTTTATTGGGGATTTTTGTTTAATGGATGTAAATGGCTTTTGGGGTTGGTGTTGAGTAAATGGCAATATATTATAAGTGCTGTTGCTGTGGTGCTTGCTGTTTTAATTCTGATTGTGTTGTTGGTTGTTTTGATTAGGAAGAAAAAGAACAAAAAGAAAATTAGTAAAAAATCTAAATAAACACAACATTTTTAAATTCTTAGAGATATTTTTGTGGTTAAGGGGACATAGTATAACTTGGCTAGAATGGCTGGCTCCAGTTTTGGAGCGATGAGTCACAGAAAACCGTGGCAATGATGAAAGCTTTGGTCTGTTGAGGCGGGTTGCTTCAAGGAAGAGACCAGCAGATCTGGGTTCGAATCCCAGTGTCCCCATTTTTTTATACTTTTTTACATAAATTCTTTTTATTTGAAGTAATTAATTAAGGAATGTAGAAAGGGATTAAATCAACTTTGTTGATTTATATCACTTCTCGTAGCCTATCAGCCGAAACTGTAGGTTCCAAATCCCAGTGTCCCCATTTTTATTATTTTTTTATCGTTTTTAGAATTCTATTAAATCATTAACTTGCGTTTTAGTTTTGTTTATTGTTCCTTGTGGAAGCTCTATTACATATTGTGCTGGTTTTTTTGGTGTGATTATTTGGAACGGTTTTAGATTATGTTTTAGCTGAATTATTTTTTTGTTTTTGTTTAGCCAGAGAAGATCAATAGGAAAGAATACAAAGAACATGTGGAGTGAGATGATTTTTTCTTTTTTCCATGCGAATATTAAAGTTTTAGGTTTTGTATGAAACATCAATCCAATAGTTTTTGAGAGAATGGTTTTACAGAGCTTTGGTTTTTTGGATAGAATTGTTTTTTTGGTTTTATTTATTAACATAAAATATTATTTATGATAAGATTATAAAAAATTTTGTATTTTTTGAGTTTTCAAAAAAAAAACATTTATATAGAGGTAGTGATTATTTTAAAGTTGATTACGCACTTTTATCGATAAAAGGGGGCGAGGTGGCATTAAATGAAAAAAAAGGTAGCTTTAATTATTTTATTTCTCTTATGTGCATTAGTATTTTTTAAAGGTGCTAGTGCTGTTAATTGTTGGGATTATGACAATAATGAATCTGGTTGTATAGCGGAAGCTGGATGTAACTGGGATACTTGGGGTCAAAACTGTCATCCGGTTGGATGTTGGGACTTCCAAGAGTCTGGTGCATGTACTGGGAATGCCACTGCCCTAAACATGTCCTGTACTTGGCAAACCCAAACTTCTTTTGGAGAAGGAGATGATGGATGGTGTGAAGATTCTACTGCCTGTTGGAATAATATGGATAATATTTCTTGTGAAAATTCTGCTGGATGTAGTTGGGATGGTTCTTCTTATTGTGCTGAAATAAATTGTTGGAATTATGGGAATCAATTAGATTGTGAAAATCATTCTGTAAGCGGATGTAGTTGGGATGGATGGAGTTGTATGGAGTCTGGCGGAGCTAGTACTTGTTGGGATAAAAATTCTGAATCAACTTGTTCTGGTGCTGATTGTAATTGGAATTCAAATTCTTATTGTCAAGAAGTAGGTTGTTGGGATTTTGATAATAATGAATCTGGATGTAATGCTGCTTCTGGTTGTGCATGGCAGGAAGACCAATGGGGTAGTTGGTGTATGGAGTCTGGCGGATGCTGGGGATATACAAGTAGTACTTCTTGTGGAAATGCAGGATGTCATTGGGAATCTGAAGAATTAGAATGTTTCCCATTAGATTGTTTTATGTTTGCAGGAGAAAATGCTAGTGTGTGTGAAAATAATACTTTGGGGTTGAGTTGTAGTTGGGAAGATAAATGTCATCCAATGGGTCCTGGCGGAGAAAGTTGTTGGGATTATAGTGATGAATCTAGTTGTGAAAATGCTGGCTGTGGTTGGGGAGAATGTTTCCAACAAGGATGTTGGGATAATCATGACCAAAATACGTGTGAAGCAAATGATTGTAATTGGGATGGTTGGAATTGTATGGAGCAAGGTTGTTGGGGTGCAAATACTCAATCAGATTGTAATGCTTTAGGTAGTGAATGTAGTTGGACTTCTGATTCTGGATGGTGTGAAGAAGGAGGTTGTTGGAATTATAATGATAATGTTACTTGTTTGGGTGCTAGCAGTTGTGCATGGCAGGAAGACCCATGGGGTGGATGGTGCTATGAAGAAGGCTGTTATGAACAAAATAATGAAGGAGATTGTAATACTACTTCAGGTTGTGAATGGGACAGTAGTGGAAACACTTGTTTTGAACAAGGTTGTTGGGATTATAATGATGGTTCTTCCTGTGGTTCTGGAGAGGGTTGTGAATGGGTAACTTCAGGTCAATGTTATGAAGAAGGTTCTTGGAGTTTTGATAGTAAAAGTAGTTGTGAAGATGGAGGTTATACTTGGGGGGGTTCTGGATGGTGTGAAGATGAAGGTTGCTGGAACTATGGAACTAAATTAAATTGTGATAATGCTAGTCAGTGTCAATGGAATGATGAATGGAATCATTGTGAAGAAGTGGGATGTGAAAGTTTCAATACAGAATCAACATGTGATCAATATAATGTCTCTCTTGGATGTTATTGGGATGGTTGGAATTGTATGAAAACTGGATGTTGGAATTATTGGGAAAATTCTAGTGTTTGTGGAAGTCATTCTGGTGAAGGATGTTCTTGGACATCTCAAGGACAATGTTTAACAAAAGATTGTTGGAATTACCAAAATAATAATACTTGTTCAGCAGATAGTAATTGTAATTGGGATACTCGGTGTGAAGGAGATTATATGTATGAATGTTGGCAATATGATGATAATTCAACTGGATGTTTAGCTCAAGGTGCTAATTGTAATTGGCAAGGTGGTTGTGAAGAAAAAGGATGTTGGAGTTATGAAACAGATAGTCAATGTTGTGGTAGTGCAGGATGTAGTTCAGGAAATGATTGTGCTTGGGAATCTGAAGGGCAATGTAAAGAAGTAGGTTGTTGGGATTATTATGTTAATACAACTTGTTTGAATGTTAGTGGATGTACATGGGATGAGAATGATAATTATTGTTATGAACAAGGTTGTGGTAGTTATACCAATGCTTCTGCTTGTACCCAACAAAATTATCTAGGGTGTTTCTGGGATGAACAAGAGAATAATTGTTATGAACAAGGTTGTTGGGAATATACCATTGAAGCTCAGTGTGATTCAAATAATGCAAGTGCTTGTGCATGGAATGATAATGGAAATTACTGTTATGAAGAAGGCTGTTGGAGTTATGATGGTGTGAGTGATTGTAATGCTCAGAGTGGTTGTGAATGGGAAGATGAAGGATGGTGTTATGATTTAGGTTGTTGGGATTATAATGAGCAATCTACATGTATAAACAATTCAGTTTGTGCATGGGACACAACATGGAATAATTGTTATGAAAAAGGATGTTGGGATTTTAGTTCTGAATCTGATTGTAATTCTAGTTCAAAATGTTCATGGGATGGGCAAAATTGTTTTGAAAAAGGATGTTGGAATTATGGAGATAATATAAGTGAAACAGGTTGTGAATCTGATGATAATTGTTTTTGGGATGCTAATGGTGGATGGTGTAGTGAAGGTGGATGCTGGGATTATGCATCTTCTGAAACATGTATTGGTGATGCTAGTGGTTATGGTAATTGTGCATGGGATTCTCATTGGAATAACTGTTATGAAGAAGGCTGTTGGGCTTATGGAGATAATGATACTGCATGTGGAAATAATGCTAATTGTAATTGGAACTCTGGTGATGGAGGATGGTGTTTTGAAGAAGGTTGTTGGGAAATTATGGATAGCACAAGTTGTTTAGCTGGTGATGGGTGTAATTGGGATAGCTTATTTAATTATTGTTATGAAGAAGGATGTTATAGTTTTGATGATAATTCAACTGCTTGTGATGGTGCTAGTGGATGTAGTTGGCATAATATGAGTCAAGATTCATGGGGCTGGTGTGAAGAAGTGAATTGTTGGAGTTTTTATGATAACGAATTTGGATGTACAAATGTTAGTGATAGTTTAGATTGTGTATGGGATAATCCTTATTGTGAAGAAGTTGCTTGTTGGGCATTTGATGGTGATGAATATAATTGTACAAATGTTACGGGAGTTGCTAATGGTAATTATAATTTAAGTTGTAATTATGAAAATGGATGGTGTAATCCAGATGTTGGAGATTGTGCACAGTATAATAATAATGAAAAAGGATGTATGGATACTTTCTATTGTTGGTATGATTGGTTAACAGGTAATTGCAATACACCAGGAGATTTTATTGAAGGGGAAATGGGCTTTGCTGAAGAGATGAAAGATTTTAATCCTGGATGTTGGTTATTTGATGGTCAAAAAGGTTCATGTAATAGTACAGACCTTTGTGTTTTCTGTGAAGAAGGCGAAGGACAGTTTGGTGTTGATAATCTTAGCAGTGTTTGTTATAATGAAGATGCAAACATGTGTGAAGATATGAATGTAACCCAAGGAATGAATAGACCATTACAGTGTGAAAACATAACTGATAAAGATTTATGTAGTGGGATGGTTACTTTGAGTAATTGTTGTAATTGGAGGGGTGAAGAATGTACCACTGATTACACAGATAAATCTTGTTATGATAATATGCAAGAACCTCCAGAAGGAGCAATGTTCTGTGAAGATTGGAAATCTTATACTAGTGAGAAATTATGTAACCAAATAACTGGAAGTCCTTGGTTCATGCCTTGTAGTTGGGATGGAAATTATTGTACTTTTAAATTTGATGATGTTGTTGGAGAAGGAGGAGATATTTTTGATGTAAAAACAGAGAAATTATGTGAACAAGCAAATGGGGATTGGAATTGTGAGAATTATTGTGATGATATGGGCACTCCAAGTAATTTGGCTGATGACGTTTTAAAGGGCGAGTGTTGGTGTGAATTAGGAACTGGCATAGGTAATTGTAAGAAATCTTGCTGGGCATGTGAATATCAAAATGATGGAAGTGATTGGAGTAGTTCAGAGCTTGCTCAAGAAGCATGTGAAGGTTCTAGTGCTGGTTGTGAATATGAATTAAGTGCTTCTGCACAAAATGGATTTGGATATTGTGATTTTAGTTCAACTATGGAACAAACAGGTGGATGTGATAGTAGTTGTTCTGCTTGTAATGATGTTGTTGACAATGAACAAACTTCTGAACCTGAAACTCAGATTGCTTGTGTAGAAAGTGAAGCTAATTGTAAATGGGCTAAAGATTTATCAGATTCTAGTGAGGGGAAATGTATTAAAAAGAAAGACAAAACCTGTACTGAAAGCTGTTTTAAATGTACTGAAGATGAATGTGCAAGTTATGGTTTAGGTAGTGGGGGAAGTTGTGAATGGGATTTAACAGATGAATATTGTGCACCAGCTAGCTTTGACGAAGAGTTATGTTTTAATGGTAGGGATGACGATAATGATAATAAAGTAGATTGTGATGATAGTGATTGTTTCTTTTCTCCAGATTGTGAAGAAGGTGAAATGATGCAGGACTGTTGGCAATTTGATTACGATTCAGCTGTTTGTGATTCTAATTTAGATTCTAATGGTGTGAACTGCACATGGATAACAGATCCTTGGGGAAGTGGAGGATGGTGTGGACATCCATCTGAAATATGTTGGCAATTCGATGAAAGTGAATCTAATTGTAATAATCAAGATGGTGCATGTAAATTTACTTCTGGTGCAGGATTTTGTGATATAAATAAAACTAAAGCAGATTCTTGTAAAGGAAAAAGTCAAGGTGGATGCACTGGAGATTGTGAGTGGATTGAAGATATAAATAATCCTCAAGGGGGATTTTGTGAATTTAAAATGTTTGCAATTTGCCATGATTCAGATATTACAAGTCAATCTACTTGTGAGAATCAGAATAATGTACAATATTGTAGTTGGATGAATGATCCTTATGCAGATAATGGTGGATGGTGTGAACCTAAGTGTTTTAATTTAAATAATAATTCATGTGTTACAAATGCTAAGTGTGAGTGGAGTTCAGGATGGTGTGAACCAAATGTAACCATGAGTGCAGATTGTTATGAATTTGATAATACGGATAAATTTACTTGTGAAACTAGTCCATCTTGTATGTGGAATGCACCTAAATTTGGTGGAGAATGTGAGCCTGATGAAAGTGGATTATTCAATTGTTGGGATAGTTACTGGAAGGAACCTCATTGTAATGATGATAAAAATTGTATTTGGATGCAAGATAAATTTGGGGGAGATCAAGGAGGTCATTGTGAAAATAAGGCATTTGCTTGTTGGATGAATGATTTTAATGAATCAGCATGTAATGCAGCGAATGCTTCTGGGTGTGTTTATAATAATGGATTTTGTGACCACTTTTGTTTTACTTTGGATTCCGGAAGTTGTTCAAGTAATGCAAATTGTACTATTATGACTGGATGGTGTAATCCAAAAGGGGCTGCAATGATGTTTGAGACAATGGATGCTCCACCTGTAGATATTGGGATGGATGCTTGTCCCGAAGTTGGAAAGACAAACCTTACAGATATCTGTGGAATGGGTGTAAAAGATGACTTTGAGATGTTAGGTCTTGGATTAGGGATTGTTAGTATGAGTAAATCTGCAACCTGTAATGGGGAATATATTATAGACCATATGACTGGTGAATCTGAACAAGGAAGTGGAACAATACCTATGAAGGTTGAGTTTTATCTTGATAGTAATGGGAAATCTACTGGCGGATGTAGCGCAAGTAATAATGTAGAAACAGGATTTGAATTTAAACTTGTGCTGGAATCAACTTCTAGTGATAAAGAGAGTGTTGAGAAATATAAATGTGTAAGTGGAAGTTGGGAAAACAGCAATATTAAGGCAGCTACAATGGCAAATGTGATGTGTGCAGAAGCTGGTGGACCTGTTGTGATGATAAATAAACAAACTTTATCAGAGACTGGTAAGTTTGATTTGAGTTATGATTTGAGGCTGTATGCACTAACATTGAATTTCAGTACAGGCGATGCATTAGACAGTGTTTCTGGAATTTATACTCCTGGTGCTGTTGATTTTATGAAAGAGAATTGTATGGGCTTTGAAGATACTGATGGAGACGGACTTCCACCAGATATGGATCCGGATTGTAAATTTATTAAACAATTTGGAGGAAACATGCTTGAAGATTGTTTCAATGGTGTAGATGATAATATGGATGGATTAGTTGATTGTGATGATTTTGGATGTAAGTTTATGCCTCAGTGTGGAGGAGAATTGTTTGATTTTACTGCTGATGTTGATGATACAACCATGGCTTCAATTACAAATTATGAAATTGATGCATTTGTAGATGCTGCATTTTTGAGATATGATACAAATGAACCTGCAAATGGAACTTTATTGTTCTATGGTAAAGATAGTGCTTGTAGTGAAGTTAATACCACAATTTATGATATAGGGGTTACTAGTAGTAGTGTTCCTGAATATAAGATGTGGCACGATGGACCAATTGATTATCAGAGTTTAGGATATGATTTAGAAAATGGAACTGCTTATTACTTTAAGTTGAGAGTGTGTGATAAAGCAGGAAACCCATGTGCTATAAGTGCATGTCTTGACTTTACAACTGAAGCAAGTATGACTGATTGTGGAGTGAAATGTGAACCTGTATTTGATGTTAATTATGATGCCCCTAGTGGAGATGCTAATTTAGAAGATACAGAGATTCAGTGGAACTTTGGAAGCGGATATGAAGCTAAAGGGTGTGGTGGAGCAGCTATCAAAAAGCCATATAATGAAACAAGTAACATAAGTGTAAAGATAAGTAATGATGATGCAGATGATCCTTGGAGTTTTTCTTTTGGAGGAATGGATATTAAGGGTGCTGTAGATATTAATAAAACAAGCATAGCTGAAGATGAACTATTTGCAGATTCTACTGCAGAAGGGATTAAGTATGTAGGAATGGAGCACGATAAATGGATGGATATTAAAGGCGAAATGGCTCCAGAATTTATTGAACTTTGTGTACCTGGAAATGTAGAAACTTTATACCATTGTGAGGATGAAAGTGCAGTAAGTGTTGCAGATTGTACTGATGTTAGTGATTATGTGATATCAGGACCTACATATAATAGCATTTTGGATTGTACAATGTTTAAGGTTCCATCTGATCTTGGATTCTCTGTTTACTTTGGTGAAGCTGAAGAAGATGAAGGTGGAGATGCCGGTGGAGATGCCGGTGGAGCTGGTGGTGCTGGTGGTGCTGGTGGTGCTGGTGGTGCAGTTTCTTCAACTGAGGAAGAAACAACAGAAGATGAAGTTGACGAAGCTGACGAAGCTAACGAAGCTGACGAAGCTGAGGAAGAAACAACAGAAGATGAAGCGGATGAAGTTGACGAAGAAACAACAGAAGATGAAGAGATGGCTGTTTGTGGAGACGACGTATGTGAAGGTGATGAGACAACTGACAACTGCCCAGAAGATTGTGCAAGTGATTGGGCTAGATTTGCAATAAAAGGTTCTGGAAACATGTGGTTAGGAATTGGATTTATAGCAATGATTACTTTAGTTGCAGTGTTTATTATATTAAGAAAAAAGAGAGAATAATTCTCTTTTTATTTTTTCTTTTATTTTTATTTTTTAAGAATTATTTAGTTATTTTTATTGGTGCTGCTATAATTTTAGAACCAATTTTAATTTCTTCTATGATGTGTTTTAATTCTGTTATATAACGGTAGAAAGAGGCTTTTGAGCAGTAATTGTCTCTGTCAACCACTATGTCCTTAATTTCTGGAATTGAGTATCTCTCTGTTTGAACTAGTTCCAGAATTCTTGCTTTGATGATTTCTTTTCTGTTACGCTTTATTTTTGTGAGCATGTCAGATTTTAGGTTGTCTTTATTTTGGTTTAATGATAAAGAAGTGATTGTTTGTTGGAGAGATTTGATGGTTTCTTGGAGCTCTTTGTTTTGATCTAATAATTCTTGTATCTTTTTGTTGTTAGAATTGGTTTCTGTTTTAATGTTATTTATATCTGATCTGATATTTGTGAAACTATTTTTGAGACCTTGCTTTAGTTGCTCTATATTGTTTTCCCCCATAGTTTTATTTGTTGAGTAGATATCATTTAAATAATTTTCTGTCTCAGTGAGACAGATTAAACAATTTAGTGAGACAGTTATGAGACGCCCCCTTATTTCTTATGGAGATTCTACGAGGACACCCCTTTGTTTCCGATGGAACTTTTGAGACAAAAATAAGACTTTTTTGAGTTATTTGTGAGACTTTCTCGTCGATAAAATGGGTTGTGTATAGTCGAGAAAAGAAGGTTGTTTAAGAGAAGTTTTTGAGGTGTTTTTGAGTACCTATATTTCCTATGGAAGGCTATTTCTCGACTATTATGGAGGCATAACCAACTGAATTATTATAATCATTTGTGATATCTCCAGAGGTATAATAGTTCAAGAGTTTTGCTTTATTTGCGCCAAGTAGCCTACATGTTTCAAGCATTGTGGCTATAGGTAATTTGCCACAAATGGTTGCTTTTTTTTCATTAATGTAATCTAGGAAACCATAAGAATCTATTTTAAGTATGTGAACTATTGCGTCTTTGTCTAGTTTGTGAATGTTTTCTTTTTTGTTTTCTGTAAATGGAAGGTAACCATAACTTATTCCATAATGAGTGAAATCACTCGATGCTATTATACATATTTTTTTACTTGATTGTTTGATTGTTTTTGCGATTGCTTTTGAGACTTTTACGTAATCTTGATCGTGAGATATTATGAGTGCGCCGAATTTTAGATTTTCCAGTCTGTCTTGATTAATGAATTGAAGAAAAGGGATTTGGACTTCTATGGAATGTTCGTTCATGTGAGGTACATCATCGATAGGAATGCCGGTGTTTTTTGATAATTGGGTGCTGAACTCTTTGTGATTTTTTATGATGCCCAAGGGTGTTTCCCAGTTTTCTTGGGAGATTGAGCTATTGAATCCTGCATGACTTAACCCAATGAAAAGATAGAGTTCTGTTGGTTCTGATTCTGCAATCGCTTTATAGCTGTGAGCTTGACAAGGGCCAGAAAACATGTATCCTGCGTGAGGGCATATTACTCCAATTATGTTTTTTGATTTATTGTTTTGTTCTGGTAATCCTGGTCCTTTTTCATGTAGAAAACATTCTTCTATTTGTTGGATAAGTTTTTCTTTATTTAATTCATAGAATTGGCCAGAAACAATAGCAGTTCTTGTCATAAGGGAGAGTAAGTATTAGAGATTTATATAATTTTTTGTTAAACATAAAAACCAAAAATTTATATATAATCTATACACTATAAAATTAAAGATGAGGTAAAATGAATCAAAAAGATTTTAACAGGAATTTAGACGGTTATTTGAATAAAAGAAGGATACTTAGTGGCGATTCTTTTAAGTTCTCTGAAGCGCTTTCTATGTTTAAATTTAAGAAAAAAGAAAGGAAATTTAAAGAAGTTGAAGTTGGTAATACTGAAACAGTTGTTGTTGATGAAGAACCTGGATTTTTTGCTAAATTAAGCGAATGGTTTAAGAGAAAAAAACCAGAATTTGTTGATGAGGTAGAGGAAATGCATGAAGAAGAGTTTGAAATGCCAGTTAGCGAACCAGAAGAATTAAGGGAAATGGAAGACGATTTAGATGAAATAGAAAAAATTGAACAAGAAGAGAGATCTAAAGTTGGAAAATTACGAAATCTATTGAATAAATTAAAATTTTTAGGAAGAGTCAGACGAGATGAAACAGAAGATTTAGAAGAAGAAATGGAGATCCAAGAACTTAAAAAAGATGAAGCTTCAAATGATGTTCAAACTTTGATTGATTTTTCTGTTGGTTTATTACAAAGATTAACTGCAAAAGAGTTTAGGCAAATGAAAGATACTTCTGAATTTAAAGAATATAAAGAGATTGTTAAAAAGTATGTTAAACAAAAAGAAGAGATTATTGAAGAAATGTCTTCTCACAAAATTGAAGGGGAAGATTCTGTTGAAGAGATAGATTTAGGGGAAGAAAAAATTTAGTTTGATTAGGTTTCTAATTATTTTATTTATTAAGATTATTATACGTTAAGAATTAATATCTATAATGGTCTGCTTTGAAAGGTCCTTCTACTGGAACATTCAAATATTCTGCTTGATTTTTTGATAATTTGGTCAAAGAAACCCCCAAATGGTTGAGGTGTAATCTAGCAACTTCTTCATCTAATTTTTTTGAAAGTGTAAATACACCTATTTTGTAATTTTTCTCCCATAAATCTATTTGTGCAAGAACTTGATTAGTAAATGATGCACTCATTACAAAACTAGGGTGTCCAGTAGCATTACCCAAATTAACTAATCTTCCTTTAGAAAGCAATATTATTTCGTTTCCTTTTGGGAAAATGAATTTATCTACTTGGGGCTTAATATTTATTTCTTTAATTCCTGGAAATTTTTCTAATTCACTAACTTGAATTTCATTATCAAAATGTCCAATATTACAAACAATTGCTTGATCTTTCATGTTTTTCATATGGTTAATAGTTATAACATCTTTATTTCCTGTAGTAGTTACAAAGATGTTTCCTTCTTTTAATGACTCTTCTATTGTTTTAACTTCAAATCCTTCCATGGCTGCTTGTAATGCGCAGATTGGGTCTATTTCAGTGATGATTACTCTTGCCCCAAAACCTTTCATAGATTGAGCACAACCTTTTCCAACGTCCCCATATCCACAAACCACAACTGTTTTACCTGCAACCATTACATCTGTTCCTCTTTTAATTCCATCAGCCAAGGATTCTCTACAACCATATAAATTATCAAATTTAGATTTTGTAACAGAATCATTAACATTAATTGCAGGGAATAATAATTTTCCTTTTTCAAAGATTTGATATAATCTATGAACTCCAGTAGTTGTTTCTTCAGAAACACCCTTGATTTGTTTAGATATGTCTGTCCATTTAGAAGGATTTTCTTTGATTGTTTTTTTGATTAAATTCATTAATTCATTTATATTTTCTCCTTCTGAAGAATAATCTTTTTCTAAAATAGAATTGTCTTGTTCTGCTTCTTTGCCTTTATGTATTATCATTGTGGCATCTCCACCATCATCAACAATTAAGTCAGGACCGCTTCCATTGAAGTTAAATGCCTGATCTAAACACCACCAATATTCTTTTAGTGTTTCTCCTTTCCAAGCAAAAACCGGCACTCCTGCTTTGGCAATAGCTGCAGCAGCATGGTCTTGAGTAGAATAAATGTTGCATGAAGCCCAACGAACGTCTGCGCCAAGAGATACAAGTGTTTCAATCAAAACAGCTGTTTGGATAGTCATATGAAGACTACCTATGATTTTAGCCCCCTTTAATGGTTTTTTAGAACTATATTTTTCCCTAATTGCCATTAAACCAGGCATTTCTTTTTCAGCAATAGTGATTTCTTTACGACCAAATTCTGCTAGTGAAATATCTTTAATTTTATAATCCATAAAGGGTTTATTTAGTGGTTTATTTATATGTTTTTTGTTTTAAGAGTATAAATAATTGAATTCTTCTAGAAACTTTTTTGCTATGTTTTTATTATGGATTATTAGGATATTTTCATCATTTACTTGATTTCCATTTGTTGTAGGATTGTAAGAGCCTGTGATAACTGTTTTGTTGTCTATTATGAATACTTTGTGATGGAGGTTTGCTTTGTTTTGGTCTTGAATGATTGGAATTTTAGCTTCTTTCAAGATGTTGAATGTGCTCCACTTGTTTATGTTCTTTTTTTCCATTATTCCTTTAATAGTTAAGCCTTGTTGGTGTTTGTTGATAAAGGTATTTGTGATGTCTTTGTCTGTTAGGTAAAATAACATGAAGTGAATACTTTTGTTTGCGCTGTTTAATGTCTGGACCACTTTTTCTTTACAATTATCTTCTGGACAAAAATAAGTTTCTATCTTTTGACTGTTCAAAAATATTATAGGGTAGGGGGTTTTTGATTTTTTATTGTGGTATAATTCTTGAAATTCTGATTCATAATTTTCTGAAAGGGTTGATGAGCGAATTATTACTATATTGTTATTGTTTTTAGTGTTGCCGTTTGTGGTAGGGTTAAAAGAACCGGTAAGGATTATTTGGTTGTCAAAGATGCAAAATTTGTTGTGCATTTGCTGTTTGTCATAATCATATTTAATGAATGAGTCTGGAGGGTTGAGTTTAGAAGATTCAAGGAGAACTTTGATATCAATCTCTTTTGCTTTTTTTCTTAGAGTTGTTAATAAGTGTTCTAAGTTGAGGTCATATAGGGCGCAATGAACTGAAGTTGTTGAGTGATTAATTAGTTGGTTTAAGATTTGGCTACAATCATCTCTTGGACAGAAGTAAGTTAGGGGTTCTATAGAAGTTTCGTAAGGAATGCTGGTACATGCAGTTAACAGGATTAAAGGAATTAAGTAGTTTATTTTCATGCTTTTTTTGAGTTTTTAGAGATTAATAAGTGTTGGCTAAGAAAACTTGAAAATTTTTCAATTTGGTTAAATATGTTTGTTACTACTCTATAATGCTTAAAAACCGAAACATTTAAATATTAGTACTACTCTATCATAGTTACTTGGGGGTGAAAGTTCTAATCACCACTAATATAATTAAGATCACCTCTTTTTCCCCTATAAGCTTTTACTTCGGTAATTGTTTATAGGGGTTTTATAATCACTAATTAAAATTATTATTTATTTCTTTTTGAGGGCTTTTTCTTTTTAGATTTTTTTGTCTTAGAATTATTTTTAAACTTTTGGTGTAATATTGGGCCAAGCATTATTAGAATTCCAATTAAAATTCCACTAAGAAATATTTGGAATTTTTCTAAGTCTATTGAAGGTTCTTTATATACTTTCCTTTCTTTAAAATAAAGCCAAATATTACTTAATTCTAATGCTTGTTCTGCGTAAATCAAAGAAGAAATAGGATTATTTTCTTTTAAGTCTTGAGAATAAAGATAATAACTGTAACCAAGAATGGGGAATCTCCCTTTTTCACTTTCTTGAATTATCTGTTCTTTTGCAACGTTTAGTTTTTCATCAATTAGTATAGGTATTTCATCTTCTTTTATGTTTATTGCACTTAAAGTAACGTCTAATTCTGCTTTGGCTTTACTTGCTTTGAATAGACAGAGCTCATATTCTCTTTTTTCTAGGTTTTGATATGCGTGGTCTAATTCCTTTTTAGTGTTCTCTAAAGGATAAGGAGTTATTAATTTTACATATTGATATCTTTCTTCTGCTTCAGAAAGTTTATTTAAACAAGAATTTTTTATTTGTGTGCTTTTTAGATAATTCTTTTTTTCTCCTTTGTCAAAGAATTCTGACCATACTATTGCGCTGAAGAATCTTTCAGTAGCATAAGCTAGGTTGGATGCTGCTTTTCCTTCTTTGTGAGCTTTTTTAAATCCATCAGTGATGTGGTTTTTTGCATCTAATAATCTTTCTTTTACAATTATTTTTGTTTGGAAATCTGTAATTGTGTTTATTTCTTTTTTATCTATTTGGTTTTCAAATTCACCTAATTCATGTTTTAAGTTATTTAAATCTGCTATAACTTTATTTCTTGGTAATTTTTCTGTTAAGATGTTTCTTAGTTTAATATTTGCACCAAAACAATAAGATGCTGCAGGGTAATAGGCAGAATTATTTTTTGCTTTTTCTGCAGATTGAGTTAAGTTTATTGCTTCTTGAAATTTGCTGTGATTGGAAGTTCTGGTTTTATTTACTTGTGTTAAAAGGGTTTGAGTTTTAGCACATAAAGTTTCAGAAATATCTCTCATTGTTTGTTGGTAAATTGGATCTATGATGAGTTCTTTTTTTTCAGTTTCATAATTTTTGCCAGTGAATTCATGAAGTGCTTGTTTAAGATTTGAAACTTTAATTACATCTATTGAATGATTTGAAGAATATTCTGTTAAGTTTAGGGTTTCATTGTTTTCTGTTAAAGATGATGAGCTTGGAATAAGCACTTTTTTTAAACCTTTTTTTTCTGCTGCGTTTATTTTAGCTTTGATTCCTCCAACTGAACCTATGATTCCTCCTGAGTTAATTGTTCCAGTGATAGTGGTTTCTTTATCTATTTGGATTTCTTCAAGTAAAGCTATTGTGAGAACAGTTATCGCTGCTCCTGCACTTGGTCCCCCTATGATTGCTGAATTTGAACGAATAGTGTAAAAGAAATCTGTTTGTTCACAATCTTTTTCAAGAAAATCACAAGCTATTTCTTTTGCGAATCTTGTAGACATTTGGGTGTCTACTTTAGTCAGCGGAAATGTATCAAGATAAACTTTTCCGCTTCCTTCTTTTATTGTTAAGTATAAATCTGCTATACCTCCTTTTTCATTTGTTGGATCTGTAACTGCCAATAATTTCATGTGGCCTGTTGTTGCTGTTATTGTTGGCACTAACAGAAAGAAAAAGAGTAATGTGGTTAAAGCTTTTTTTTGCATTAATTTAGAGATTTCTTTTTGATATTTATACATATCGATTTAATTAATGAGGTTTAGAAATTTGGAAAGGGTTATTTAAGATACTTCATTGCTTCTTGAGGGGTTTTGTGGTTAAAAATAATACTCTTTAATGCTTTAGTCATCTTTAGAGGGTGTTTGTGTTGCCAGATGTTTCTTCCTATTGCTAGTCCTGTTGCACCTGCTTGCATCACTTCATAAGCTTTTTGTAGGAGTTGTTTGTCTGTTAATTTAGAACCTCCAGCTACAAGTACTTTTGTTCTTCCTGCTGATTTTATTACCCATCTAAATCTATCCATGTTGTTGTTGTATTTTATTTTAGCGAAATCTGCTCCAAGTTCTAAAGCAGTTCTTGCAGCATAAGCAAGAATTTTTGTTGTGGTGTCGTTTTTTATTGCAGAACCTCTTGGATAAATCCAAGCAATAACTGGTAGATGTTCATTATGTGCTTCTTCAACTATTTTTCCAAACTCATGAAACTGTTTAGCTTCAAATTGTGAACCTATGTAGAGGGTGTAACCAACTGCTTTGGCACCTAATTTTATTGCTCTTTTTACTGAGCATACTTTTCTAGATAAAGGCTCCATCTTAGGGAGATTTGTTTTTCCATTGAGTTTTATTATGAGTGGAACAGTTTGTTTCTTTTTTGAATAATATTTTTCTGCTATTCCATGATGTAGAATCAGCCCATTATATTTTCCTTTTATTGCTATGTCAATGAAATAAAGTGGATCTACATTAGCCATATTAAAATCAGTTGGACCGTGTTCTAATCCTTGATCATATGCTAAGAAAATCCCCTTACCTTTAGTAGTGATTCTTTCTAAATTTACCATTTTACCTCTTTTTATATTGATATTAAATTATTAATAACAATAAAGTTGTTATGCTTAGTATTAAGCAATACTCTAATAAATATTTTTGCTTTTTCTTTCTTTTTGGAGTTCTTGGTAAGTCTCTTTTGTCATAATTAATCAATTGTTAACACCTTAGTATGTTTTTACTGTTAATCTCTTTTTGTTTAATAGTCTGTTAATTTCATTTCTTTTTAATAGTTTGTTTTTTGCTCCGTGATGAGTTATAACTGATTCTGCATTTATTAATCCAGTTTTAAGTGCTGTCGGAATGTCTTTGTTTTTTATTAGTGCTGAAAGGAAAGATGATGCAAAAGCGTCTCCTGCACCAGTTGATTCAATTATTTTTAGGTTGTGAGGTTTTATTTTGTGATATTTTTTAGTGTCAAATGCAATAACATAATGTTTTCCATGTGTGATTACAACTAATTCTGGACCTTTGAGCGTTAGTTTTTTGAGTAGTTCTTCAACTGTTTTTCCTCTGACTAAGTTTGATGCTTCTTCTTTATTTAAGATGAGCATATTTGTGTTTTTCAGAATTTTTTTTAAGTAGTTTATTCCATTTCTTGTTAGGTAGCTGCTTGGATTAAATGCAACTTTAATATTGTTTTTTTGAGCATAGGCTGAGAGTTTTTCTAATGTTTTGAAAGAAGTGTCAACCATTGATGAAAAATAGAACCATTTTGTTTTTAGTTTGTTTGGGTTAATTTCATTGAATTTGAGATTGTTGTTTGCGCCTTTATGGGTAAGAATTGTTCTATCATGAGCTTGGCTATCAAGGATTATGGAATAGCCAGAGTTTTCTTTTCCAGTTACTCCAATGAAATCTATTTTTTCTTTTTTTAATTGTTTTTTGATGAGTGTTCCATTTTCATCGTTACCTATTTTTCCAAGGTAAGCTGTTTTATTGCCTAATCTTGAGAATGCAACAGCAGTGTTTGTGCCACCACCCCCTGTTGTGAAATTTAATTCTTTGATTAGTAGTTTGGTTCCCAAAGGGTATGCTAGCATTTTTGTTAGTTTATGGTGACTCTTTTTTGAAAATATTTCAGAATTAGTATTCACAAATACATCTATAGTTGAACTTCCTACTGTTATAACATCATACCTCATTTTTTATTTGATTTGTTTTGAAAGTTTATATATTTTTACTTTTCTATTTTTAATTTTCTATTTTTAATTTCTTATCTTTATTTTTTGAGTATTACTATGTTTCTAGTCAATGAGCGATGAACTCTTAATTTGAATATTTGTTTTATCTTGAATTTGGTTTTTTTTATTAAATTTTTTATGTTTACTTTATTTGGAAAAATTATGACTGCATTATCTGTTGAATTCTGTGCCGATGAAAGAAATTTAGAGTATAATTCTTTTAAGTTCTTTTTTTGGAATAAACTTGAATGAAGTCCATAAGGTAAATCTGTAATTATTAATGATGCTTTTTCTAATTTTGTTGTTGAATCTTTATGTTTTAATTTATAGTTTTTTATTTTATAGTGTTTTAGGTTTTTTTCACACCCTTTTAGTAGAAAGTCTGAAAGATCATAACCTACTGGTTTGTAGTCTAAAAGGCCTGCTTCAATCAAAATTCCTCCTGTTCCACAGAAAGGGTCTAATAGTTTTCCTTTGGTTTTTCCAGATAGATTAATCATGGCTCTTGCTAATTTTGGTTTGAGTGTTGTTGGATGCATAGAAGGTCTTATTTTAGGGTGTCTTTTTTCGAACTCTGAGTTTATTTCAGTTATCAAAAGACCACAAAACACTTGTTTTTTATAGATGAATAATTCTATCTGAGTTTTTGAGTTTGTGAGATTAACTTTGGGTTTTTTTACTTTGTCCCATATATATCCAGCTAATTCTTTTTCTTGGAGATTTCTTTTGTTGTGAATTCTTAGCGAGAAATTTTTTTTGTAGATATTGTTCCAATTAAATTTAGCTAGGTCTTTTTCAAGATTTTTTAATGTTGAACTGAAAAGAAATTTGTAAATTTTTTTAGTGTAAGCGAGCCGGTCTATGTTTTTTGTTTTGTTTGTTGTGAGAATCAGTAAATTATTATAGCTCTTTGGAGATTTTCCATCTGTTACTGTTATTGCCTCTTCTTTTGCCAGTTTTAAGTGTTCTCCAGAGAGGAGGAACATTAACTTCATATTTTTTGATTGGATTAGTATTTTAATAAACTTTACTATTCTTTTTTACTATATTGTAAATTATTAGTAAATTATTTAAATCCTTTAATTAAAAGAAATAATATGAAAGGAAGACCTATTGGAAGTATCATAAGACAAAACATAATTGAGATTCTTTATTTTATGGGAAATGGTTATGGGTATGATATTTACAAAGCATATATGGATATTTTTCCAAAAGTTACTATGCGTTCAGTTTATTATCATCTGAGAAAAGGATTGGAATTGGGAGAGTTTAAAATTTATAAAGCTGGAAAAGAAAAAGGAGATTATTCTTGGGGAAGTGAAGCTGAAAAAGTATATTATGAATTAGGGAATTCTGCTAAACCTTTGGGAAAAGAAAATGTTAAAGAATATTTTGATAAAAAGAAAAAATAATTTTCTTTTTTGATTTATTTTAACTTTCTGAAAAACACAAACCAATTTTTAAAAAAAGTAGAATCAAAACCAACTTTTAAAAAAAGTTGGATTAAAAGATACATGACACACTAAAACTAGCGTTTTAGAGGTCATGCCAACATTTTTTGAGTAATATCTTTTTGATATTTATTTGAGTTTACGAAAAAAGCCGAATAAAGCAAAGATTTCTCTTTTTGTTAAGAAGGATTTGTTTAGAACTTTTTTCCAAGCTATTTTTTGTGTTTGTTTTTTCTCTTTTGTTGTAAATGTAAATTTATTGAGGAGTTGATCAATTCTTTTTAAAAGAACTTGCTTATCTGTTGCAGAAGCCAATTCAATTTGTGCTGTTTTTTTTGTTTTGAATATTTCATAAAAAATTATTGAAGCAGCATGACTAATATTCATTGTTGGATAGATTTCTGAAGTTGGAATTCTTACAGTTATATCACATTTTTTTATTTCTGCGTTTGTTAACCCATCACTTTCTCTTCCGAAAACAATTACAACATTATTTTTTATATTTTTTATATTTTTAGCTAATTGTTCTGGAGATAATGCAACTCTAGGCATGTTGTAATCTGTTCCATGAATTGCAGTTGTGCCAATTATATAATCAAATTTTTTTAAATAGCTGAAACTTTTTGCTATTTTTGCTTCTTGAAGAAGTTCTTTTGCATGTTTTGATCTTGCAATTGCTTCACTACTCAAATGATTGCATTGGGGGTCTATTAGGATCAATTTTGAAAGGCCAAAGTTTTTCATGGCTCTTGCTATTGCACCAAGATTTCCAGAAGTTTCTGGTTGGATTAAAGCTATATGTATCATTTTTGATTTATGTGATTGTAGACTTAGAAATTTGGTGAATATTTAAATTTATTGAAATAAGGTATTCTACTTAATGAAAGCATATATTATGTTAAATAATACTGCAAGAATGAACAACCAAGAGATTAATTTCCATATTCTTACTCCCCATTTTTCTTTGAATAGTTTTGTGAGTCCAAGATGGAGCATTCTTCCACCATCTACAGGCCCAATTGGAACCAAATTAAATAATCCAATTCCCATATTGAGTAAATATAGCCAATATAATAATCCAATAATCCAAATAATTATAGAAGGAATTATGTTTCCATATTTTTCTTTAAAACTCTCTTTTATTTCTTTGCTTTGTGCTACATAAACACCAAGATATGCTTTTTCTGGGTCTTGAGGACTTTCTGTTAATATTACATCATAATTGGATAAATTTGTTTTAAGGTTTATTTGGTCTCCAGGAGATTTGTTTGAAAGTATTGCAGTGAAGTCTGTTGTTTTAGTTATTGGAATTCCATCAATTTCTTGAATTAATTCATTTTCAGTTATTCCTGCTATCTCTGCAGGCATTGTGATATTATTTTCTGAAATTAATCCAGTTACTAAAACTCCATTGTAATCAATCATACTATTAGAAATTGGCGTTACAATCAAAAAAGAAAGCCCCATTATTAAAAACGCAAACAATACATTTGCTATTGGTCCTGCGGCAAATACTGCTAATTGTTTTTTTCTTGATTTTTTTTGTAGTTGTTTTTCATCTGGTTCTACAAATGCCAAAGGGATAATAGGTACTAAAATGCTTAAAAACCCAACCCCGCTTGATTTAACTTTTATCTTATGTAATCTTGCCACAATTCCATGGGCAAATTCGTGAACTGTTGCCAATACAAAAATCGAAATTATCCAATAAAAGAAAGGTACATAAAATGCCCCCTTCATAGGGATTGGAAGTACTAATCCTACTCCAGGCATTGCTTCAGGCATAGTGATTATCTTGATTATATTTTTTATTAGTTCATAAGAAATTAATAACATACCTGCGAAACCAAGGTAAATTCCTATTGTAGAGATTATGTTTACTAATTTAGGATGTTTTTTAGAAATTTTATCCATGAATTTAAGACCAAATTTACTTCTGTAAGCTACTAAATAAAGAAAAGGGAACAAAATTTTTTGAACCATTAATTTTTTCCGTTGTACCCAGAGAATTACACTAACTATAACAATAAATAGAATGGTAGCAATACTTTGAAAGTCCATCTTATTTTTTCTTTATAGGTCTAAAGGCTTTTCCGTTACACCCTCTACATTTAATTTTTTCTGCTCGTATTTTAGAAGGGTCTGCTCGTATTTTTGTCTTACATTTTTTGCAAACAAAGATATTCTTAAACAACCTCGCTTCTGCTTCTGGTAGTTTTGCCATTTTATTTTTTTAAATGGTAAAGATTTAAGACGTTGAGTCTTATTGTTTTGCCATTTTATTTTATTTTTATTTACCTATTATATTCACTTATTCTTTGATTTCTTTCATTACTTTATCGTCAAGTATTTTCCAATATGTTATATTAACTCCAGCAATACATCTGTCTTTTAATTCTCCCGGAATTTTTAAGTCAAATGTTTCATATGTTTCCATATCCATTATATTTGCTGAATCTCCGCTTATAGATAATACTTGTGCTAATTTTTTATCTATTATTGGTGTATCAATCTGATCATGTCCAGGCATAACTATTACTCTTTTTTTGTCGTCTATTAGGCCTATTGCGGTTAATCTTACTTTTGCGTGTCCGTGTTTTCCTGGTCTAGATATTTGAATATCGGATACTTTACAGGCAGCATTATCTATTACAACAGTGCTTCCTTTTTTTAATGATCCGACTGAAACTGGTTTTGTACTCATTTTTAATTACCCCTATTATAATAAAAAGAGAATGGGATGCATTTAAATAAGTTTTGCTTTTTTACCAAAACTTAAATATTTTTTTTATTTTATTTTTAGTAACAAATTTCCTTAATTCCTTTTCTATATTTTGAGAATTTTTGAATTCTTTTTCTTTTTCCCTAAAAGTTTTAGTGTGATGGTAATTCCTATTGTTTTTATGCTTGAATTTGTGTTTTTTATGGAGCATCTCATGATACATCACATAATCAAGCAGTTCTTGCGGAGCATCTTTTAGATATTTACTAATTGTTATTGTATCTGTGCCGTATTCGTAACTCCCTAGTTTATTTATGCTATTTGTGAATTTAAGGTTTGGAGCTGTAATTAAGTTGTAAAAATATTCATTATTTATTTTATCAAACGATTGTCTTAATTGGGGGTCTGATTCTGTTTTTGGCACCGCAATATGTATATTTTTTATGAAATTATTATAAAAATCCATATTGGACGTGTGTTTTTTTACTTTGAAAAGTTTTAGTAAGAGGGATTGGATAAGACCTATTTGAATCTCCTTGTTTATTGGATACCACTGTTTGCTTAATCTAACTTCAATTTGATTTGGGTATAATTTAATATTAGCATTATACCCCTTGAATGCTTTGGAATATTTTAATTTAGTTTGTAAGGAGAATTCTTTTTTAGGAAATAATCTAGAGAAAGATTCTTTAATTAGATTCATTGTAATTTATATCTTAAAATTGCTGCAATTTTTCCTAAATTTGTAAGTTGGGCCCCTTCTTTTGTTTCTGTGGATATTATTTCTATTTTACTATTTAGATCGCTTGCTATTTTTTCAAATTCTTCTATTTTTTCATCTTCAAGTGCTTCTGAAATAAGTAAAATATCTACTGCTCCCATCTTTAAGGTCTTGGAGACTTCTTTTTCGCCATAGGCTATTTTTCCTGGTTCTTTTGCTAGTTTTTCAAAGAAAGTATCCATTAATTTTTTTTCTTTTGCTATTTCTTCCTCTGCTAATACATCTTTACTTTTTTCAACCAATTCTTTAATACCAAAATCTCCTGTATAACTTAGGTCTTTTATGGCTATAATTTTTTGTTTTACTTGATCAGTGATATAGTTTCCATCAACAAAATCGTATTTAGTTGGTCCTGGCCCCCCCACAATAATCCCTTTGAGTTCTTTTTTATTAAGAAATTCATCTTTTACTAATTCTCCAATTTTTTTATAAAAATCTTTTGCTGCACCTTCTCTTAAACGTTCAAATCTTTGTGCTGATTGACCACCAGCTCTTGTTTTTCCAGGTACATTTGATTTAGTTTGTACTAATGGGATGATGGATTTTCCTTTTAATAAAGCAACATCACCCTCCCTTCGATCCATCACAATTAATCCATAAACTTCTTTTGTTTCACACATATCTTTTAAAACTTCCAAAACGAATTGTTTATCGCACCTATATATTCTTGTTTTTAGTGGAATTGGTGGTTCGATACTCCATACTTGTACAT
Source organism: uncultured Methanosarcinales archaeon (assembly GCA_964630685.1). GTDB lineage: Archaea > Nanobdellota > Nanobdellia > Woesearchaeales > BS150m-G63 > BS150m-G63. The sequence continues at coordinate 30,857 of CAZVVW010000010.1, forward strand.
CACTTTGACCTTCTTTTTTATATACATTTCCTGAAAATACTACTAGCCCATTGTTAGGTGTTTTTTTGAATAATCTTAAGTGTTGGATCATTCTTTCAAGAGCATCAATCACATTTTTTCTAGTTCCTGAAGATTTTATATTTGTGGCAGTTCCTTGTTCTTGATTTAAGTGGTTGATTATTTTATTTAAGTCATATCCTTGAGGGATATAAACAGAAACAAGTTCTGTATGCCTACCTCTATGAGTGGAAAGTTTTTTAATTAACTTTTTTAATTCAAATTTTTGTTTTGTTGTGAGACTCATAATAAAATTGTTGTTTGTTCCTTTGTATTTAAAGGTTTTCTTGAAATTGTTTAAACATAGAATGTTTTTTCGAAACCTTTATAAATCGCCTGAGGTTTTTTTCAGAGATATAAGGGGCTGTGGTGTAGCTTGGCCTATCATCTGTGGTTTGGGGCCATAGGACCCCGGTTCAAAACAGCCAGTTACGCTCAGTCGAAAGTTATTATTTACGCTCGAATACGCGTTATTGCGTTACATTTATCGTAACTGTTGGTGAAAGTCCGGGCAGCCCCATTTTATATAATGAAATATTGAAGAAAATAAAAATGGCAAAATTATCAACTAAAAGATTTGGAGCACGTTATGGTGCTAAATTAAGGAAAAAATTAGCTGTCATAGAAAAACAGCAGAAAAAAGCATATAAATGTCCTTATTGTAATTATGATAAGGTAAAAAGAGTTTTTGTAGGTGTTTGGCATTGTAAAAAATGTGATGCTAAATTTACAAGTAAAGCGTATTCTGTTGGAAAAGTAAATCTTAAGTCAACTGAAATTAGGGGCGAAAAAGAAGTTAAAGAACCTATAGAAAAAGAAGTGGAAGATGTTTCTACTGAAAAAACAATTAAAAAGACTAAGAAAGTGACTAAGAAAGTGACTAAGAAAGTGACTAAGAAAGTGGCTAAGAAAGTTTCTACTAAGAAAAAGGGGGATGATTAAAGTGGTTGAATATAAATGTTTTAATTGTAACAAAAAAATTGATAGAAATTTATTAAGAAGAAGAATTAGATGTCCTTATTGTGGAAGCAAATTACTTTTTAAATCTAGATCAATCCCTCATAAGATTAAAGCAAGATGAAGTATGAATGCACTTTTAAAATTAAATCTAAGGGGAATTTATATAAGGCATTATTGCCTGATGTTTCAAGCACTAAAAGGGCAGTATTGGAACTGAAAAAAGAAGAAGATTATTTGAAGATTAAAATTAAAGCATTAGATGCTATCGCTCTTAAAGCGTTTACAAGTTCAGTACTTAAATTATTAGAAGTTCATGAAAAAGTTAAGGAGATGTGAAAATGGACAGTAAAACAGAACAAAAATTACAACAACTTCAAATGTTTGAACAAAATTTGCAGAGTTTAATAATGCAGAGGCAAAATTTTCAAGTTCAACTTTTTGAAATAGATTCTGCTTTAAATGAATTAAAGGGAGTAAAAGAAGCATATAAAATGATTGCTGGAATAATGGTGCTTAGTAAAAAAGAAGATATTATTAAATCCTTGAAAGAAAAAAAAGAGATGTTTGAATTGCGAATAAAAAAATTAGAAGAGCAAGAAAAATCAATTAATGATAAAGCAAAAAAAATTCAATCTGAGGTTCTTTCTGAAGTCGAAGAAACTAAGAAATAAGGTAAGGGAAAATGAGTCAACAAGAATTATTAAGAGAGATTATTGGATTGCTCAATGAAGTTGGTGATGATTCTGAAATTTCATGTAATGTTAAAGAAAGAATAGGTAATAGCTTAAATACTTTAAATGAAGATATTGATTCTTCTGTTAAAGCAAGTAAAGTTATTCATGAATTAGAAGGAGTTTCTGAAAATTCAAATTTGGAATCTTATACTAGAACTCAAATATGGAATATTGTTTCTTTACTTGAGAAATTATAATTAAGATTAATTATTACAATTTTTTCTTTTTTAATTGGGTGATTTGTTTTTTGATTAATAAAGAATTGGGAATATAAATAATATCTCCACTTTTAGATTCTAATTTTGTTTCTATGAATGTAGTGTCTATTACTTTTGCTTTTATTTTATCGAACGCAATCAAATCTCCTTTTTTGATTATTCCTTTTTGGTAAATAAATAATCCTGAAGTCATATTTGGAACAAAATCTTTTATTGCTAATAAGATTGAAATGATTACTAAGAGAATTATTGCCCCAGAAATCATATTTATTATTGCAGTTGTAATACCTAGTTGATTTAATGCTATCACAATTGTTATGAAATAAATAAAATAGGTTAAAAATGAACCCATAAAATGTTCTATTGAAATATGAATTCCTGCAGAATGTTTTAATGCTTTATCTACTTCAAATTCATGAAGTACTTTTTGAAGCAATCTGCCCAAGATTTTTCCAATAATAAATCCAATTAATAAAGTTATAATTGCGACTACTATATTAGTGAATACGCCTGAAAATAGTATATCTAGGGTATCAATTCCCTGACTTATTGCTGAACTATTATTAATCATTATGAGTTTGAAGTTATATATAGAGTTTATATAATTTACTAAATTGCAAACAATTTTAAATGATTATTTTGTTCTTGAAGTGTATGGTTGAATATAAGGATAGGATAGAGGAATTAGAAGAGGAACTTCGTACTACTAAGTATAATAAAAAAACACAGCACGCTATTGGATTACTTAAGGCAAAAATAGCTAATTTGAAAAAGAAAAAAGCAGGACAAAAAAAAGCAGGAAGCAAACAAGGATATGTTATTAGGAGAAGCGGAGATGCTACTGTAGTTCTTGTTGGTTTTCCTTCTGTAGGTAAATCTACTTTATTGAATGCTTTGACTAATCAAGAAAGTGAAGTTGGAGGTTATGATTTTACAACTTTAGATGCTATTCCTGGGTTGCTGAATTATAAGGGCGCTAAGATACAAATTTTTGATGTTCCGGGATTAGTTGAAGGTGCTGCTGCAGGAACAGGAAGGGGAAAGGAGGTGCTTTCTGTGTTAAGGAGTGCCGATTTATGTTTGATTTTAGTTGATATAAATCACCCAGAACATCTTGAAGTTATCAAAAAAGAGATTTATGATTCTATGATAAGATTGAATCAGTCAAAACCAGATGTGAGGATCAAGAAAACAATCAAAGGAGGAATCAGGATTGGTAAAACAGTTAAATTAAATGTTAGTGATGATACTTTAAAAGCGATATTAAATGAGATGGGGATTGCTAATGCTAATGTTTTGATTAGAACTAAAGTAACTGAAGATCAATTCATTGATGTTATTGAGGGAAATAGAAAATATGTAAATGGGGTTGTTGTGCTGAATAAAATTGATTCTATGAGTAAGGGGGGAGTAGGTAATATTGCTAAAAAATTAGGTGTTGATGTGTTAGTTTCTGCCGAGAAAAAACAAGGATTAAACGAATTGAAAGAAATGATTTTTGATAAATTGGATCTGATTAGAATTTATTTAAAACAACCAGGAAAAGAAGCAGATATGAAAGAGCCGTTGATTGTATATGGGGGTGTTACTGTGAAGGGCGTCTGTGACAAATTGCATAGAAATATTCTTAATAGATTTAAGTTTGCTCGTGTTTGGGGAAAGTCAACTAAATTCGATGGGCAGAAATTAACTCTTAAACATAAGTTATTAGATGAAGATATAGTGGAGTTGCATTTGAGTTAGCAATTTTCTATGTCAAAACATATATAAATGAGTAAAGAATTTATGAGTTTAGGTAAAATGGAATTTATATCAATTAAGGAAGCTATGAAGAAAGGCAAAGGTAAAGTAGCTGTAAGAGGCTGGGTTTATCGTGAAAGAGGTTCAAATAAACTGAAGTTTATTGTGTTGAGGGATGCTTCTGAAATAATTCAATGTGTAATTGAAAAAGGAAAAGTAGGAGAAAAGAGTTTTAAGATAGCGGATGCTGTCCAGATAGAAACGAGTATGGAGATAGTTGGAAAGATAAAAGAAGATAAAAGAGCTCCAACAGGGTATGAAATTGCTGTTGAGTCATTTAAGGTTGTTGGGGATTCGGATACATTTCCAATAAGTAAGGATCAGAGTAGAGAGTTTTTAGATGATCATAGACATTTGTGGTTGAGAAGCAGAAAAATGACTGCTATGATGAAGATAAGAAGCACTGTTTTTGGTGCTATTGATGAATATTTTAAAGGAGAAGGATTTTATGAATATCATTCACCAACTTTACAAGCAGTACAGTGTGAAGGTGGTTCTACTTTATTTGATGTTGATTATTATAAACAGGAAGGAGTGTTTTTAGCACAGACTTGGCAGTTGTATGCTGAGCCAGCCATTTTTGCTTTGGAAAAAATTTATACTATTGCTCCTAGTTTTAGGGCTGAAAAATCTAAAACTTCGCGCCATCTATCTGAGTATTGGCATGCTGAGATGGAAGTTGCTTGGGCAAGTTTTGATGATATAATCCAGCATGGAGAATATTTGCTTAAATTTATTATGAAAAAAGTGTTAGCTGAACGGAAAGAAGAATTGAAAATTCTTGGTAGGGACCCAAAAGACTTAGAGCCTACTGTTAAGAAAAAATTTCCAAGAATAACTTATACTGAATCTCTTAAATTATTAGATAAGAAATTTGGCATGAAAATCAAATGGGGAAAAGATTTACGAACTATTGAAGAAGATAAGTTAAGTGAGTTGTATGACACTCCAATAATCATAACTCATTATCCTAAAGAAGTAAAAGCGTTCTATATGAAAGAAGATCCTAAAGATAAAAAAGTAGTTTATGGGGTTGATTTTATTGCTCCAGAAGGTTATGGAGAAATTATTGGCGGTTCTGAAAGAGAGAGTGATATAAAAGAGATTGTAAAGAGACTTAAAGGGGTGGGTGAGGAGCCTAAAGAATACGAATTCTATTTAGATACAAGGAGATATGGAAGTGTACCTCACGGCGGATTTGGATTAGGAATAGAAAGAGTGATATCTTGGATTTGTAAATTAGATAATATTAAGGATGCAATTCCATTTCCTAGAACAATGACTAGATGGACTCCTTGAATTATTTAGAGGGTTAAAGAGTTAAAGGGGATATTTTTTATAGAATTCTTTTTTGAATTTGTTTAATTGTTTGCTTTGGATTGATTTTCTTATATTTTTCATTAAGTCCATCATAAATTGGATGTTGTGAATGCTTTTTAGACGCATGCCTTCTGGCTCTTTTATTTTTGAGAGATGTCTTATGTAACTTCTCGTGTGATTTTTACAAGTGTAACAACCACATTTTTTATCTATAGGGGAAAAGTCTAATTTGTATCTTCCTTTGTTGATATCTAGTTTGCCTTCTGAAGTGAACATGGTGCCGTGTCTCCCACCTCTTGCAGGAAAAATAGAATCAAAACAATCAATACCTAAAGAAACCATTTCTACAATATCTTGAGGTGAACCCACCCCCATAACATATTTAGGTTTTTCTTTTGATATATAAGGTAGAGCTGATTTTACTGCTAAGTACATTTCTTTTTTTGGTTCTCCAATTGCCACCCCCCCAATTGCTACACCCTCAAAAGGTAAGTTGTTGACGAATTTTGCTGACTTTTTTCTAAGGTCTTTGTAAAATCCACCCTGAGATATTCCAAATAGGAGTTGTTTTTTATCTGTGTGATATTTTAAGGATTCTTCTGCCCACCTATGTGTTCTTTCGATTGCTTTTTCAAATCGTTTTTTATCTGAACCATAAGGGGCCATATCATCAAAAGATACAGCAACATCACTTGCAATTGTTTGTTGAATTTCCATACTTTTTTTAGGGGTTATGAAATGAGTTGAATGGTCATAAGGGTTTTTGAAATAAATTCCTTTTTCTGCTTGTTTTGATGAGAAAGAATCTCTTGATACTTGAAATCCACCACAATCTGTAAAACTTACTTTATTGAAATTCATGAATTTATGAATTCCACCTGCATTTTTTATTACTTCTAGGCCAGGATTAAAATAGAGAATTAATGAGTTGCTTATAATTGCAGTTACCCTTATTTTTTTATAATCTTCTGCACCAATATATTTTCCTACAGCTCTTGTTACTACAGGCATGAAAAAAGGAGTTTCAATGGTGCCATGTCTTGTTTTTAGTTTTCCTATCCTTGCTTTCCCATCTTCTGCTATTATTTTAAACATAATTCTTTAAATAAAGGTTTAGATTAAATATCTTTCTACAAAGTTGCAAAAAATTAATAAACTAGGGTTGTTTAAGTTAGTTTATGGTAAGAAAAATATTAATGAGTTGTTTTATGTTTTTTATGTTGATTTTTTCAGTTAGTGCTTTAACAGATATTGAAGTCGATGTTGTTTCTGAATTAGTATCTTCATCTGGTGAAGAAGAGTTTTTGTTATTTGTTGGGCTTGCAGATGAAAACGAATTGGATTTACGTGCTGAAGCTGAATTAAGTGGACTAGTTATTGAAAAAGCAGAGTATTTTGATGTTGAATTAAGTAGATATGGTAGGTTAAAATTATACAATAATTTCTTTAGTAGGTTTTCTTGGTTTTTTTCTAATTATATAACTGGGTTTGTTATAAGTTATATTTATGAGGTGGGATGTGTTCCTGACTGTTCTGGAAAAGAGTGTGGAGATGATGGATGTGGTGAAAGTTGTGGATATTGTAAGGTAGGAGATGTTTGTGATAAAGATAAATGCGTTAAAAAATGTCCTTCTACAAATGAAGAAGTATGTGAGGGTGATAATGTGTTGATATTAACATATGAATGCGGGGAACTTGTCGATAAAAAGATCAAAGAAACTTGTGGAAAAAGTTTTGATTGTAAAAATGCTAAATGTGTTGTTATAGATGATTCTGGAAATGGAGGATGGAGTGATAATGAAGGTACCTCAAC
>CAZVVW010000011.1:0-14306 GCA_964630685.1 uncultured Methanosarcinales archaeon
TGTGGGTAACGATTATTACTTTAATGTAACTGGGTTCACTAATTATAGTGTTGGTGATTATATTGCTGAAAGTGTTGAGGTGGTTTCCTCAGCAAATGAAGATGTTATAGAGCCTGTTAATTATAAAATTGAGATGAATTATCTTGGTTTTGAATATAAGGGTGTTGATATGGGTGAATTGTTTAGGATTGTGATTGAAGAAGCAGGATATAGATTACTTGATGGAGGGGTTGGTAATATGATTGGTACTGTTGGGCAATCTCTTGAAGTTGGTGATACTATTGAGTTGAGTTTGATGGCTATGAGATTAATTGATTTAAGTGAATGGGTAGTAGAAGATATGGTGTTATATGTTAGAGAAGGTGTTTTGATTTCAGATGCTGTTAATGATATGTTGAGCGCTTTTGAAGAGGGTGTTGTTGAGATTGAATTAAGAGGTGTTGATGAGAATTCTGTTAATGTAGTGGTTGAAGGCGAAACTGTTGAAATTGGATTAGGAAAAACTGCTGAGTTTGATATTAATAATGATTGGGTAACTGATTTAAGTGTTGAGTTTGTGGGTGTTGATGGAGGAGTTGTTGATTTGTTGGTGATACAGAAAGTTCCTGCTATTAGTTTGATAGATATTGATGGGAGAGTTGTTGAAGAAGAGGTTACTGGGGATGTTGTTGAAGAAGAGGTTACTGGGGATGTTGTTGAAGAAGAGGTTACTGAAGAGGGAAGTGATTTAACTGGTGGTGCTTATATGTTTATAGGTAGAGCTATTGGAGAAAATGGTATGGCTTTGCTTAGCTATTTTGTTGTTTTGATAATTGTTGTTGTAGGAATGTTGTTATCTCATGGACTGTCAAGGGTGGTTGTGGCTGTTCCAGAAAGAAAAGAAAAAATTAAAAAATTAAGTCTCTTACTAAAAGATGTGCCAGAAGGAAGTGGTTTTGTATTAAAAGGTGGTAGAGTTGTGAAAAATATTGAAGAAATGGTGTTTGAGCTTATGAGTATGGGGGGGGAAGAATTTGTATGTTATGTTAATTGGAGTAAAAACGATATTGCTGAATGGATAAAATATGTTTTTAGAGAAAATGGACTTGCTGAAACTTTGAAAGGAGAGAAAGATAAAGAAAAAATTGCTGTTTTACTTTATGAAGCTTTGAGGAATGCTAAGAAATGAATTCAAAAAAAAGAGTTTGGAACAAGAAAGGGTATGGTGAATTAGTGGGAGTTGGGATTATCATTCTGCTTGCATTAGTTTTCACTGTTTCAAAACCTTTGATAACTGGATTGGTTGCTGGAAATACTAGTTTAGATAACATTAGCCTGAATTTGAGTGTTGAGAATATGAGTGTTGTTGAAGAAAATGCTTCTGTTGGTGTAATAGTGGTTGAAGAAAACGTCTCTTTATTTGAAGAAGTGATGACTAATATTACTGAAAATGAAACTGTGGAAAATATAAGTTTGGAGAATTTGGGTTTAGAGAATGTTACTGGAAATGTGGATGTTAATGTAAGCGAGATTAATCTTAGTTTAGATAATTTGAGTATTGAGAATGTTTCTATTAATACGAGTGTGAATATTACTGAAAATATTAGTATTAATGAAACTCTGGAAGTTGTTGAAAAATTGATTGTGGAAAACATAAGTTTGGGGAATATTACTGCTGAAAATGTTAGTGTGAATTTAAGTGCTAATGTTACTGAAAATATTACTATTAATGTGACTACTGAAGAAAAAATAGTGGGGAGAGTGATGATTAATAGACCTGTCAAGTTTATCAAAAAAATTAAACTTACTGCTTCTAAAGAAAATCTGATTGTTGAATTGCCTAAGAATGCTAGTAATATTGAAGTTAAGAAAATAACTGGAAGAGTTGAGAAAGATATTTCTAACAAAGTTGTTGTTAAGAAAGGTGAAATAGTGGAAGAGTTAAGCGAACATAATCTTGCAATACTTACTGGGGGGGTTGTTGGTGGTGTGGGTGATGGATTGTTGTTTAAATTGATTGATTGGCTGAAAGGATTGTTTAGATTTACAGGTTATGTTGTTGAGGAAATCACAGAAGACTCGATGAACTTGTCTTCAGTACTTTCTTCAACTGAAATAATTGTTGAAGAAAGCGTAGAAGAGATTGAGGTAGAATATGAACTGCCTGGCCCTACTGCTGTTGAAGAAGAATTGGGGGGCGGGCGAAAAAGAATAGTTGTGAGTTCTGAAATACATTATGAAGATATTTTGGCTTATACTTTTATTCCTGATAGTGCTGTTGAGAGTGTTAAATTGTATTGGATTGTTGATGGAGAACGTGAAAGCGTAAACTTTGATGGATATGATACTACTGGGACTGGATTGGTTGATTATGTTGAATGGATTGTGCCAAGTTTGAGTAATCAGACTTATGAGATTGAAATTAATGTATTGAATCCTATCGAATATCTGCGTGATGGAGATACTTGGACTATGATGTTTAACACTACTGGAACTGCTAATCTGAGTATTAGAAGTACTAATGCTTATTGGGAAGAGGTTATGGTTGATAATGGTGAAAGTGTTGATGAGATGAGATTTGTGGATTTCAAATGTGGAGAAGATTCTCTACTCGATGTGTTGAAGATTATTAATAATGATGGGTATGTTTATGATTATAGCTCAATTAGTGATGATGATTCAATAAAACCTGTTGAGTTTTTAGTGGAAGATTACAGCTGTAGTGAAATTGGAAGGTTTGTGAATTATATGAATATAGGTGGTTATGCTACACTAATTCTTGAGTTTAGCAATCAAGATATGAGTGTAACTGATTATGCTTATGATCCAAGCTATACTTATGACAGTTGTGATAATATCACTGTGAGTGGAACTCATGAGATGAATGCAAGTATAGATTATTATAATGATACTGAGCTTTGTTTTAATATTAATGCTTCAGATGTTGTGTTTGATTGTGGGGGATATCACATAGACGGAGAATATAATGCAAATTATGTTAATACTTTTACTGCAATAAATATAGATAATGTTACTAATGTTACTGTGAAAAATTGTGATATTACTGACTTTACTTATGGGATCTATTATGATGGTGGTTCTGATAATGGATATATTTTCAATAATTCAATCCACTTGGTAGACAGTAATTATACTATTGCAGGAATTGTTTCCGATACTTCTGATAATGTTTTGATTGATTCTAACACTATAAGAAATATTGGAGATGGGGGTGTTGGAAGTATGGGTATTTCTGTATCTGAATGTACCGGAAATAATGTGACTAACAATATTCTCCATGATATTTCTGGAAGTGGAATATATGTCAGGGGGTCTGGACATCTTGTGGATAGCAATGAGATTAATGACACTCAAAGTGGAAATAGTTTTGCTGCGATTCAATTAGATAATTGTGATGATAGTTTAATTAATGCTAATGAGCTTATTGGAACTAATGGATGTAGTGCTAAATGTAATAATTATGGAATAGAATTAGACACTTCTAGTAATAACAATATAACTGGAAATACTATTAATAATCCAACCGATAATTTTGTGTATCTTCATTCTTCCTCCATTGGAAATAGGATTGTTGATCAAGTGTTTAATATAACTCAATTTGGTGCTGGTGTGAAGTTGACTAGTGCTTGTGAAAATAATACTCTGGACAATCTTACTATACATAATTCATATTTAGATGGAATTGAATTTAGTGATAGCTCTAATAACAATAATATTACTGATGTTGAAATGAAGTACAATAATTATTCTGGAATTAGTTTTGATGATTCTCATAACAATAGTGTTTATGCTGTTTTGATTACTGATAGTCAGGATTCTGCTGTTTATTTCTTGAATTCGTCTGGAAATGAATTTATGGATTCTACTTTAGATGGCAATTCTTTACACTGGGGGGATGATGCTGATGTTTGGGTTGAGGGAACTGCTAGTGGTACAAATACTTTTGTGAATATTTCTTTTAATGAAAGTGCTACTTTATTCAGTGATTCTGGAAGTAGTGCCATCTATGTTAATTGGTATCTTGATGTTTATGTGAATGATAGTAGTGGTGCTATTAATGGAGCTAATGTGAGTGCTTGGGATACTGATGATTTGTTTGTGTTTTCTGTTTTGAGTGGTGGAGATGGATGGATAGCGAGACAAAACATTAGTGAGTATTATGAAAATTGTTCTAGCTGTAATTGGGTTGCTGGAACTAAAAATTATCTGACTAATTATACTTTGAATAATACTAAGAGTGGATATGGTGGGGATTCTCGTGGGGTAAATCTTACTGATAATGGTGTGGTGTATGTTACTTTGAGTGTACTTATCCCCTCTAATAAGAAGTTTGCTATTACTACCAGTTATGATGATATTGTTGGGAGTATTGATGATACTGGAAACATGTTTATTAGGGGTACTTTGTCAGAAGAATCTTCAATTAGTTTGAGTCCTGAAGCTAATTCTTTTATCTTGCAGGACAATACTGGGAGAGATATTGCTTATGTTTCAAACACAGGTAATTTGTTTTTGGTTGGGGAATTGACTGAGAATGCTGTGATGAGGGTTCCTGTTACTGCTTTGAAGTTTGTGAATGCTTCTGATTCTTTAGTTGCTTTCTTTGATAATAGTGGAAATCTTAAATTGAAGGGTTCTTTGGCTCAGAGTTATAGTGATCCTTAATAGAAAGATTTATATATTACTAATAGTAAAATGCTATTTATTGAATTATAAAACTTTAATTAGTAGTAAATTACTATAATGCCAAAACATACTATAGAACTGAGCAAAGAAGAGATTAGGGTAATTAATGTAATTAAAGCAGTCAAAGATATCAAGAGTATAGACAAAGCGATTTCTTTTATTCTTTCTGATTATGCTGAAAATAAAGATTATATAAAATTTATACAGGAAAAAGGGGAAATGAATAAATGAATAAATTAAAAAAAGGTAATGTGTCAGAATTGGCTAATATAAGTCAAAATTGGCTAAATATACTTATTCCTTTTAGTTATAATTATAATGAAAAATTTAGTGGAAGTGAGTTATCAAGAATTCTTAGTACTCCCCAAAGAAGTGTTGCTAGATATCTTTCACAATTAGTTGAAAATAACCTTCTTAAATTTGAGATTAGGGGTAAAAATAAATTTTATTATCTTGATTTAGAAAATAAAAAAATTAAAATCTTAATGAATCTTCTTGAGAATCAAAAATCTTTGAAATTTCAATTAAAAAATAGCAAGATTGCTGTGATTATCAATGAATTTTTAGATAATGGTGAAGGAGTTATCTTATTTGGTTCTTATGCTTGTGGTAAAGAAGATGTTAAATCTGATTTAGATCTGGTTGTTTTTAATTCAAAAAATACTGATAAAATCAAGAGTCATTATTCTATTGAAATTAATGTACATGAAATTAAATATTCTGAATTCAAAAAAATACTTGATGAGAAAAATCCCCTTGCTTTAGAGATATTAAATAACCATATTCTTTTTGGCGATGTATCTAAAATGGTTGATATCTTTTGGAGGTTTTATAATGGATAAACTAAATTGGTGTTTAAAACAAAAAAGGGGGGTAGAATTGATTTCTTTAAAACCTCATTTAAAAAATTCTTATATTAAAGATGCTGAAAATAGTATGGAAATTTGTTCAACAATTAAAGGAAAATGGAAGTTGATTACTGGATATTATGCTTGTTATAATGCTCTTTATGCTATTTTGATGATGTGCGGAATTAAAAGTGAGATTCATGATTGTTCAATTGAGTTGATGAGTTTATTTGATTTTTCTGAAAAAGATGTTAGTTTTTTGAGAGGTTTGAAAAAAGATAGAATTCAAACACAATATTATCTGAAAGAAGTATTGTTTGAAAATGAAGATGGTGTAAAAGATTTTGTTGTTAAATGTAAAGAAATTTTAGATGGGTTATCTTCATCTAAAATAGAAAAAATAAGAGAAAAAATTAAATGAATAAATCAAAGATACTTGGGATGTGTATGTTGTTTGTGTTATTCTCTATTAGTGTCTATGCTATTCCTCAGAGTATCACTGTAAATGGTCTTTTGACTGACAGCAATAATGATAGCTTAACTGGCACTTATGAAATTAATTTTACTATTTATGATAATGCTACTGGTGGAAATGTTGAATACAATACTATTAAGAATGTAACTACTGATGCTAATGGTGTGTATAATGTTGTGTTGAGTGGGTTAGATATTGATTTTTCTGAAGCTTATTACTTAGGAGTTCAAATTGAGAGTGATGCTGAGATGACTCCTAGGTTGAATTTAACTAGTTCACCTTATGCGTTTTCTACTTCTGGATTGGATGCTGAAATTAACCTAAGCCATGATGTAAATATTGATGGGGGAACTTTATTTATAGATGCTGATGGAGATCGGATTGGTATTGGGCTAACTACTCCTGAAGCAAAATTGCATGTTAATGGTACAATTCGTGTAGATAGTGGGTTGGGGTATATTAGCACTTTATATTCTAATGGGCTTGAATTTAATAGAACATCTTTGAATTATATAGATCTGTTAACTGGTGGTGGCTTAGCATTTAGAATAAATTATTCTACTAAAATGATATTGACAACTGATGGAAAGGTTGGTATTGGGGCTACAAATCCATTGGCATTATTGTCTGTTGGTGGGGATGGAGAAGCAGCATCATTTAGTGTATCAGGACAATCAGGATTAAGAAATATAGCGACATTTAGAGATGTAAATGGAGAAAATGTGTTTCAAGCTTCAGGTTCTGTTTCTGAAGCGGATTTAGAAGTTAGTTTTGGAGACATGGATGAAGCAGGAAACGGAAATTATTTTAAAACAACAGATTCAAAAACATATTTTATAGGTGGCAATGTCGGAATTGGAACAACAACACCTTCTTCTACACTACATATTAATGGAACTGTTAATGATCTTAGTGGTGGTTTAGCATTTGGTGATGGTGATTCTGGTATTTTTGAAAAGAGTGATGATACCATTTATGTTTGGACTAGTGGTTCTAGAGATTTAGAGATTAGTACTATTAGTTTTAAAGTAAATACTCCTAATTTCATGTCTACCAATTCTAATAGGTGGAAGATTAATGGAGGGAGTAATCCTTCTGACACAACAGCTACTTTTTTAGTTAATCAAAGTGATACCAATACTGGAATTGGTGGTGATGGCAGTGATCAACTTTCTTTGATTGCTGGTGGTAAGGGTTTGACTGTTGCTAATGTGTCTTCTGGTATGGAAGCAAGTACTACAGAGGGTAATGTCACTATAACTAGTAGTGGAGGTTCTGTGATTATTAAGAGTAGTGGAGGTTCTGTGATTATTAAGTTAGGTTAATATTCCAAATATGGAAAATAGTTTCCAAATATGGAAATATTTAAAAAGAGAAAGTGCCTAAACTGTTTCTATGAGCTTATTTGTTGAGCTAATTGATAAAAAGATAGTAGATATTCTAGAGGTATTTACAAACAGCAAAGAAGAATTACTTCATCTGAGTATGGTTGCTGAAAGAGCTAAAGTGCCACTTACTTCTACTCATAGAATAGTTAATTCTCTTGTTGATAAAACGCTGATTGAACAGGTAATTGTTGGCAAGATGAAATTATACAAGTTATCCAAAACTAAAGAGGTTGAGAGATTATTTAAGAAATGATAAAACTAAATAAAAAAAGGAATGTGAAGTTTTTCTTAATAATCTTAGCGCTTTTGATATTAATAGGTCCGCTGAATGTTTATTCTATGGAAAGCGGGAACTACAGCAGTCCAAGTGCTGGAGTTTCCAGTGGAGTCAAGTCTGGTTCTAGTAATTATGGATCTAATTTTGGTATTGTAAACTTGGCAGGGATGGCTGTTTCTGCAAGTTATAAGATATTTGAAGGATTATGGAACACATTTGTTTCTCAAGGGGTGAGTTGTAATTCTGAGATAGATGAATCTACAACTCTTAGTTATGATATAACTGGTTGTACTAATGATTATATCATAAATATAACTGCTGATGATGTGGTGTTTGATTGTGACGGACACACAATACAAGGAAAGGGTAGTAATGGAGTTTATGTGACTGCTGATAATGTTACTGTTAAGAATTGTAATATTAGTTTAAATGGAACTGAAAGTGATAAAGCTGTTTATTATTTTAATTCTGATAATGGAATCATAGAAAATAATACTGTTTATGTTGAGAGATATATTGGAATTTACATTGAGTCTTCTGATGGTAATACTATATTTAACAATAATGCAACTGCAAATAGTGGGAAAGGGGGAATTAAGATATATTCTGGTGATGATAATTTAATTTATGATAATATTTTTATTAGTCTGTTATATGGAATATCTTTGAGATGGACTTCTGAGGGGAATATGTTTTTGAATAATAATATAACTGCTACTAGTTCAACTTTATTTTATGACTATACTAGTGCGGGTTATACAAACACCTTAATTTACAATAACAGTTTTGGTGAAGTAATGTGGGAAAGTGAAGATCTATCAATCTCAGAAGCAGGAACATTAAACTTAGGAACAAACTTAGATATAACAAACAATAATATTTTCGTAAATTCAACTAAATTCTCTGGACTTAATCAAAGCGCAAATTTGACATTTAACAATGTGATTATTGCTGGAAGTGCATATCCATTCAAAGAGGGAATATTTTGTTCAGATGGAGAATGTAATAATTTAGAACAAGTTGGAAATAATTATACATATGATGTTAATGGATTTAGCAATTATAGTGTGGGAGATGCATGTAATCAAAACATATCTTCTTCAACAAGTTTAGATTACAACATAACTGGATGTACAAATGATTATATCATAAATATAACTGCTGATGATGTGGTGTTTGATTGTGACGGACACACAATACAAGGAAAGGGTAGTAATGGAGTTTATGTGACTGCTGATAATGTTACTGTTAAGAATTGTAATATTAGTTTAAATGGAACTGAAAGTGATAAAGCTGTTTATTATTTTAATTCTGATAATGGAATCATAGAAAATAATACTGTTTATGTTGAGAGATATATTGGAATTTACATTGAGTCTTCTGATGGTAATACTATATTTAACAATAATGCAACTGCAAATAGTGGGAAAGGGGGAATTAAGATATATTCTGGTGATGATAATTTAATTTATGATAATATTTTTATTAGTCTGTTATATGGAATATCTTTGAGATGGACTTCTGAGGGGAATATGTTTTTGAATAATAATATAACTACAGAAACTTCAAATTTAATTTATGATCCAACTGGAGGAAGTTACACAAACACTTTAATTTATAATAATTCATATGGAGAAGTTAAGTGGGCTGACAAAGGAGATTTAGGGGTTACAGAAGCTGGAACACTTTACTTTGGAAGCGGGATAGACATTTCTGAAAATTATATTTTTGTGAACTCAAGTATGTTTAATGGATTGAATCAGTCAGCTAATTTGAGTTTCTATAATATTACTGTGGGTGGAACTGCAAGAGCATTTAGAAATGGTGTTGCTTGTGCTGATAGTGTCTGTGGAGGATTTAGTAATGTGGGTAACGATTATTACTTTAATGTAACTGGGTTCACTAATTATAGTGTTGGTAATAACACTTTATCTGAAGCTCAAAATGTTTCTGTTGTTTCTTCTGATGCTTTGAATAGAACTAACGGCACCCTTACTGGAAGTTTTGATTACTATGATGGTAATGGAGATGTTCAGAGTGCTAATGAGACTAGGTGGTATAATAATTCAGTAGAAGTTAGCGCATTAGCTAACTTAACTTTGGTTAATAGTGGGAATGTCTCAAAAGGAGAGAACTGGACTTTTAGTGCTAGAGTTCATGATGGGTTTGAATGGAGTGATTGGGTTGGATCTAATGCTTTGACTATTTTGAATTCTGAACCTGTTTTAGAATCAATTAGTTTGAGTGAAAATATTACAACTTTAACAGATATAAACTGTACTATAAATATAATTGATGAGGATGCTGAAGACACTTTGTATGCTAATTACACTTGGTATAAAGATGGTGTTGCTAATCTAACTGGACAATCTCAAGTAGTAAATGGACAATTTAGTGTTATTACACTCGGATATGGAGCCACAACCAATGGGGATAATTGGAGTTGTGGAGTTACACCTTATGATTCTGAAGACTATGGAGATGAAAAAAGTGGGGAAGAAATTATTGATTCTTGTGGAATGATTGTGAATGGAAATGCTGAATTAAAACCTTATGAGAATATAAGTTGTAATGGAACTGCAATTATTATTGGATCTAATGATGTAGTGTTTGATTGTAGGGGTGCTGATATCACTTATGGTATGACTGACGAAGGGTATGGGATTTATAATTATGGTAATCCTAATGTAAGTATCAAGAATTGTAATATCACTGAAGGAGATTATTCTGCTTCAGGTGAACATGCAATATATTTCGATGGAAAAGATTCTGAATTATTTGGAAGAGATATTTATAATAATACTTTAACAACCAATAGTGGAAATAGTTATGGAGTATTTTTATCTAATTATTATGGGGGTATGAATATTTCTGAAAATATTATTATTACTAATGGGTTAGGCGGTAAGGGGATAGTGTTGTCTGATTCTTTCTTAACTAATCTGAGTGGGAATAATATTGAAACTTTTGGTAATGCTGGGGATGGTGTGTACATTGAAAATTCTAACAATAATATTGTTGAAGATAATATTATTATTACAAATGGACAGAATAGTTATGGGGTCTCTTTGGATAAAACTAGAAGTGAAGATTCCACTTATTCAAATGTTATTAAAGATAATAATATAACTACTAGATATTTGGGAGCAAATGGACTTAATATAAAGGGTACAATCGATTCAGAAGTAAATAACAATTTAATCAATGTTAGTGATGCTGATGCAATTTATATTGGTGGTAATTCTAACAGCTCTTTTGAGAATAATGAAGTGGTTTTAGCGGGAAGAGATGGAATAAGATTAGAATCTGGAGTTTCTGAAAATAATAATTTCACAAACAACTCTTTTAGTGGTGTTGGAGGATATGAATTAAATCTCGTTAGTGTAGGGAATGATAAAACTTATTTAATTGATCAGGTGATCGCTAATTATTCTATTGGTGGTGTTGGTTCTATTCTTTATTTCAAAGACAGTGAGTATGGGGAGATAAAGTATCTTGAAGCTATAAATGGTAGTGGAACTAATTTAAGTGCTGATGTTCGGATTAATGATAATCTAATAGAAGTTGATTCTGTAAGCAATCTTGGATTGAATCAAAGTGCTAATTTGAGTTTCTATGATGTTAGTGTGGGTGGAACTGCAAGAGCATTTAGGAATGGTGTTGCTTGTGCTGATGATGTTTGTGGAGAATTTGGTGGTGTGGGCGATGATTATTACTTTAATGTAACTGGGTTCACTAATTATAGTGTTGGTAATAACACTGCTCCTGAAAGTGTTGAGCTAGTTTCCCCATCAAATGGAGATGATACTATACTAAATAGAACTGTTATTTTTGATTGGAATGCTTCAAGTGATTTAGACGGAGATGATATCACTTATGATTTGAATCTAACTCACGCCATCTGTGCAGATGTTTATGAAACTGGAATAACAGATACTAATCATAGTGAGTTGATAGATTGTGATGATGGACTTGACTCTGAATGGGAATGGAAAGTTAGGGCTTGTGATGAAAATGAATGTAATGATTGGAGTGATACTTGGAATTTCTCAATCATGTCTGTGAGTATTATTATTGTAAATGGAAGTGTAGACTTTGGAGTATTACAAACAGGTGATGAGGTGAATACTTCGGGTGATGGTTCTCCTTATCCTTTAACTGTAGAGAACAATGGAAATGTGAATGTAAATGTTAGTATTTATGCTCAAGATAGTTTATGGGATACTGAAGAATTGAATAGTAGTTTCTTCCAATTCAAAGCAGGAAATTCAAGCGAGGTTGGAGCTTTTGATTGGGATAATTCTGTGATTGACTGGAGTTATATGCAAAATCAGAGCAATATGATTACTACTTTTGCTGTGTTGAATTATGCTGATGTGACTGATTTGGCAGAGCTGGATGTTTTGATTAGGGTCCCCCTAGAAGAATCATCTGGAAATAAAGGTTCAACAATTGTGTTTGAGGCGGTTTCAAATGAATAAAAATAATATTGCAAAACTTGGAATGATTTTTGTAGTGTTAATCAGCTTGAGCTGTTTTGTTACTGCCTTGGGTGTAGGTCCAACTAAAAAAGTGGTTGATTTTGAGGCTGGTTTAGAGAAAGAAGTGAGTTTAAAAATAGTTAATAATGAACATAAAGATTTCAAAGCAGTTGTTTATGTGAGGGGAGAGTTGGCTGAGTATCTGAGTGTTGAAAACAGTCTAATTACTGTAGGTGCTGAACAAGAATTTGTTGAATTTAAGTATGTTGTTGATTTGCCTGAAAAATTAGATAAGCCAGGGATACATGAAGCAGAAGTAGTTGTGATGGAATTTGAAGATGAGTTTGCTAGCGGAAAAGAAAATGTTGCTGTGAATGCCGTTGCTGCTGTTGTTTCTAAGTTACAGATTAGAGTGCCTTATCCTGGAAAATATGCAGAATCAAAAGTTTATGTCACTAGTGCTATGATTGGCGAAGAGGTGTTATTTACTATTCCTGTGTTCAACTTTGGAAAAGAAGAGATTGTTAATGCGAATGCTAAGGTTGAAATTTATGGTGCTACTTATGAAAAGATAGGAGAATTTTACACTAATGATATCAGCTTAGATGTGAAAGGAGAAGGTAAGATTGTTGGTGCGTGGGCTGCTGATGTAAATCCTGGTGTTTATCATGCTGTTGTTGTGGTTGATTATGATGGCAAAAAAATACGGCTGGAAAAGAATTTTGAGGTTGGAAATCTTTATGTTGATATAGATGAAGTTAAAGTGGATAATTTTAATCTCGGCGAAGTCGCTAAGTTTGACATCTATATTGAAAACATGTGGAATGAGCTATTAAAAGAGGTTTATGGGGAAATGGTGGTATTTGGTAAGGACGGAACTGAATACACTAGATTTAAGACTGCAAGTATTGATCTCAGTGGATATGAAACTGGTGTGCTGGAAGCGTATTGGAGTACAAAAGGAATTCCTATCGGTGCTTACGACTTAGACTTAACTGTATTTTATGAAGATAAAACGACTCATAAGCTAATTGAGGCTAATGTAAATGTGGATTCAATAACTACTGAGAGTATTAGTGGAGGAGTTGTTAGTGGAAAAGGGGAAATTAGTAGAGATACTGTGTTGATGTTGGTTGTGTTCATATTAGTGCTGATTAATATCGGCTGGTTTGTGTATTTAAGGAAAAGGAAAATATAAAAACAAAAATTATTTAAATGTAATTGAAGTATTTAAAATAAAAGAGGTTGATTAAACAATGAAAAAAACCATCACATTCTTACTCGTTGTGTTATTATTAGTTTCTCCCGCTGCTTATGCTTTTAGTTTTTCTGATATTGGTAATTTTTTTGAAAATTTATTTGGTCCTGCCGATATAACTGGTATGGCTAAAGGAAAAGGAGGGGCACCCCCAAATCCTTGTGGTGATGGAACATGTAATGCTAAAGGAGGAGAAAATTGTGCTACTTGTGCAAAAGATTGTGCATGTGATTCTGGGTATAGTTGTAATAAAGGCAGTTGTGTAGCCGACCCTGTTTGTGGAGATGGAACAAAAGATGAGGGTGAAGAATGTGATGATGCTGATTTAAATAGTCAAACGTGTGTAACTCAAGGTTTTGATGGGGGTAATTTAGCGTGTGATGTTAGTTGTGGGTTTGATACATCTAGCTGTTATAGTTGTGGTGATGGAACAGTAAATGGGGATGAAGTTTGTGAGGTTGGTGATACTCAATCCTGTACTTCTAGTGGTTATGTTGGTTCTCAATCCTGTTTAAGTGATTGTAGTGGTTGGGATGCTTGTGTTCCTACTGAAAGTTGTGGTGATGGCATTGTTCAAGCCCTTGCTGGAGAAGAATGTGATGGGAAAAACTTAGATGGAAGAACTTGTAAAGGATTTGGATATGATAAGGGAAGTTTAGATTGCACTAATAAATGTAAATTAGATAAATCTGGGTGTAGTAATTATCAATGTGGAGATAAAAAGGTAGAAGGTAATGAAGAGTGTGATGATGGTAATTCTGATAATACTGATGCTTGTTTGAATGACTGTACTGATGCTGTGTGTGGTGATAGTAATGTTTGGAAAGGGGTTGAAAATTGTGATGATGGTAATTCTGATAATACTGATGCTTGTTTGAATGACTGTACTGATG
>CAZVVW010000011.1:14406-28549 GCA_964630685.1 uncultured Methanosarcinales archaeon
ATTCTGATAATACTGATGCTTGTTTGAATGACTGTACTGATGCTGTGTGTGGTGACGGGTTCATATATGTGGGTGTTGAAAATTGTGAAAATTGTATTTCTGATGTTGGACGTTGTAATGATTATGATACTCTTCCAACTATATCTATTAAAGGTGGAGGAGATATTAGTTTTGGTACTAATAATATCCTCATTACAATCTCTGATGATACTGGATGTAGTGTTGCTTTTTCAAGATTAGATGAATTAATTGCAAGAAGAGGTAAAACTATTGAACAAAATGTTAATTTAATTGAAAAAATGATTTCTTGTGAAAGTGCTAATAATTGGATTGCCGGATATGTTAGGGAGCTTCCTGCTGGAACTTATAATCTAGTAGTTACTGCAATAAATAATGTAGGTGCAAGTGGAGCAAGTGTTAGTTTTACTATTACTGCTAGCCCCATAACAATAACTTCTCCTGAATCTGAGATTATTTATACAGATATAATTACACCTCAGGCAACAGTAAGTGTAACTGATGGTAGTAGTTGTAGTTACTATGTAAATGATTGTACTCAAAATTTTAATTGTGATGATGGGCTAAATGAAGAAGATTTATTAGTTGCGTTGGGGGAGGATTGCTTTAATGATAAAGAGAATAAATTCAGCGTTACTACAACAATAGGTAAAGAATCTAAAATTGCAGGGGTTTATTTTTCATATATGAAAACTCAAAAAGAATATGAAAGATTAGTTAAAAGAGCTAGTGGTATGAGGATGTCTCTTGAGACAGAAGATATTCTTCTTTATCCTACTGTTGGAGGTAGTGATGGAAAAAGAGTTAATCTTAGTGAAGGATCTGCTAAAGCTTTATTGGCTATGAATATGGCAAAAGGAGTGGTACCTGAAGATTCATATAATAAAATTATAGAAATTTTGGCTAATAAGGACGAAATAAAACAAGTTCTTGCAGGAATAGATTCTGCTGGATGGGGTGATGGCGCTATATTAGGTGTTGCCCCTGCTGCTCAAATATCGGGCGAAAATACAAAAGAATTTAAGGCATTTGTTTCTCATACTCAGGGAAGTACTAATACTTATGAGATGTTGGAAGAAGTCCATAACTTAGAAGTAAAATATACAAACAATATGCAGCAAGTTGGAACTAACTTAGCTATTGTAACTTTCCATAGTGACCCTATAACTATTGAATTGGAAGATGGGGAGTGTATGGCTGTAGATCTTAATAATGATACTTTTGAAGATGTTATTGCATGTTATAATTCTGAAGACGGTGTTACTGTAAATAATATTGTGTTGATTGATGAAAATATGGAGCCTGCAATAGATGAAAGCACAACAGTTATTTCTCCTGTTACTTACACAACCGAAAATACTTATGTTACAACAGTGGATTCAAAGAAATTGGAAAAGGAATTTTTGAACAAATTATCAACTGGTGAATATTCTGTACCTTTAGAGGGATTAGATATTAAAGGGATAGAAAAAATGATAATAAAAAAATATTCTCCTTTCTTGGTTGTGATTACATTGTTTTTGGTTTATGTGGTTAGTGTTATTTCTTTTTCAGGAAGAGTTAAACCCCTAAAGAAGAAAACGCGAAAACGAAAAAAATGATTTTTTCTTTTTCTTATTTTTTATCAAAAGTTTTATATAAATTAAGTGTGGATATAAGATTATGATTAAAAAAAGGGTTGATTGGAGCAGAATTGTTGTTAGTTTTGTGATATTATTTGTTATTTCTCTTATTTTGGTTAACTATAAAGGTGGAATGCTAGATGAAACTATTAGTGGAGAAGTGATTGGAAATATCAGTGTGTGCATTAATACTCCACCAACAATTGAGCTAAGTGGTTGTGGTGCTGAGGTAAATGTGGGGGAAGAATATTCTTGTGATATTAGTTCTGATGATGATGGTGGAGATAATTTAATTTTTTCTGATAATACTGAATTGTTTGATATTAATGAAAGCACTGGTGAGATTAATTTTACTGCTGGAAGTGGAGATGTTGGAAATCATAATATCAATATTTCTGTTTATGATGATAGTGGATGTTCAAATAATTTCAGCAGTGATATATTGAGTTTGAGTGTGGTTGGAGAAGAGGAAGAGCCAGTTACTCCAAGTGGTGGTGGGGGTGGAAGAGCTATTGTGCTTCCTGGGTTTTCACTTGATCAGGATTCTTTGAAAGTGTTGCTGAAAGTTGATGGTACTGTTGAAAAAAGCGTTAAAATAACTAACACTGGAGATATGGGATTGGATATTTCTATAAGTTTTAGTGGGTTAGATGGATTTGTGGAAGTTTCTGAAAAGGAATTTAATCTGGATGTTGACGAGTCTAAGAGTGTTGTTTTTTACTTTAATGCTTTTAGTAGTGTATCTGGAGTTTATAGTGGAGAAATATTATTTACTAGTGATTCTTTGGAAACGAGTCTTCCTGTGATGGTAGAGGTTGAAGAAAGAGGAATTTTGTTAGATTTACGTTTGGATATTCCTGAAGAAAGGAGACAGCTGAAGAAAGGAGAATATGTTTCTGCAAAAATTGCTTTATTTAATCTTGGGGGAATTGATGCAATAGATGTGTCTGTTAAGTATCTTGTTAAGAATATTGATGGAGAAGAATTAATCAGTGAAGAAGAAACTATAGGGATAACTGAGGGGACTTCTTTTATTAAAAAGATAGATTTGCCAGAAGATATTGATTATGGGGATTATGTTTTTTATGCTGAAGCTAATTATGAAAATAATAAAGCTGTGAGTGGGAGCTTGTTTGAGGTTGTTAGAGTTAAACATATAGAGAAACCTGCTGTTGTTCAGAGTGAAATGGTTGCTGAACAAGTGTTTGGAATGGTAAAAAGTGTGTATGCCAGACCTATAATCAGCCTGCTGGTGATTATTATAATCTTACTTGTTGGTTTGATGGGTTATCAATATCTAGTGTTGAAGAATCTTCCTCAATCTCAACATAAAAAACTCAGAGAGATATATATTGGGTTGAAACGAAGTGCTAAAAGCAGAAGTGAAAAAGAATTATATAAAAAGAAACTAGAAAAACAACTAAAATTGGTTGAAACTGCCCATAGATTAAAGTATATTAGTGATAAAGCGTATAAGAAGAGCAAAAGAGATGTTGAAAAGGTGCTTCGAGAACTATAAAAAAAGAAAGATTAATAAATAAATGAGTTATAGAGAATAATATTATTATTATAATTATAAAAGGTGATTGATTCATGGCAAAAGAAAAAAAAGAGCACATAATACTCAAATCAGCTATTACTGATTTAGAAAAAGAACTTTCTAATTTAAGAAAACAAAAAAAGACAATAGACACAAGAATGAATAATCTTGGCGAAGATATTGTTGACACTCAATCAGAAGAAGAAAAATTGAGAAATCAAATATCTAAATTAGTTGCTAAAGAAGGTACTCTTGAGAGAAAAAGGAATAGGTTAAAGGAAAAATTAACTGATACTACTGGAAAAATCTCAAAAGTCAGGTCTATTAAAGAGCAACTGACCGATGTTGAAGAAAATTAATTCTTAGGATGAAAACTCGTCTTAGTGCAATAATTTTAGTAATCTTTTGTACTATTTTTACTGCTACTGGACAAATATTATGGAAATTAGGAGTAAAAAATCTTGAGCTTAGTTTTTTAGGATTAATAACTAATTATCCACTTATTCTGGGTTTTGTTTCTTATGGAGTTGGTACTGTGTTATTGGTCGTTGCATTGAAATATGGAGAATTATCTGTGTTGTACCCATTTATTGCACTCAGTTTTATTTGGGTAGGGTTTATGTCTGTTGCTTTTTTAGGGGAAGTTATGACTTTTTTTAAATGGATGGCAATCTTATTGATTATTGGAGGGGTTTCCCTTATAAGTTTTAAGAGTGATAAACATGGTTGAGTTTTGGTTAATTGGATTAGTGTTATTTGCAACAATGATTGGGGCAGTTGGATCGCTTTATTTTAAGAAGGCGGCTAAAAAAATTAAGTTTAGCTTTAAGGGGGTATTTAATTTTGAGCTAATTTTTGGGGTGTTTCTTTATTTTTTATCTACTTTATTGTTTATTACTGCTCTAAGAAAAGGAGATGTTAATGTGCTTTATCCAATAACTTCTTGTAGTTACATCTGGGTATCTTTTTTATCTATCAAGTTTTTAGGCGAAAGAATGAATAATTTTAAATGGGGTGGAATAGCACTAATTATTTTAGGTGTGGTCGCTATTACTCTTTAGAATTAATTGATTTTTTGTATGATTCTCTTGTTTCTGATTTCCAAATAAGAAAAGAATTTCCAAAACCGGTTATTGTAATATCTGCTGGAAGGGATTCATAACCAAGGTGAGCTAATGAATTTTTGGGTAATCTCATTCTTCCTTGTGCGTCTAATTTTGTGGTATCTGAGCTAAAAAAATCTATTTCTTCATCGATTGAATTAAATTTTAGATTCATTATATCTTCAAGATTTGCTGGTTGACATTTAATGTAATTGTGTGCCCTATCTGATTTTTCATATAGAATTATATCCTTATTATCTACCTTATTTATTAATTCTCGGTAATCTTTATGAAGGTATAATCTAGCTTTTTCGTCTATATGCCTTTCATATGTTCCCCAAAAAAGATTTTTATCTGACATTTTAATATTAGATTTAATTTTAATTTAATTAGATTCTTTGTCTAATAAGAAAATCGTTGTAGTCTCTTTGATTCATCATTCCTGCTGTGTGGGCTGCTTTATTACTTGCATAAACACCAGAACCCTTTGCATTTGATTGTTTTACCCTCCATCTTCCATCTCTTCCTTGTTTGTAAGCATGTTCTCCAAAAGTGGACCATTCTGTTTGCAATGGTTTATTGGACTCAGATGTTGAGCTGTCTTTAGGTGTTGGTGTTGTTTTAGATGAATCTTGTTTAGAATTGTACATTTGGATTCTTCCTTCTATTGAATCTCTTTGGTCTCTTTTATCAAGAAGATAATTTTGTTGTAATTTTAATTCTTTTCTCATTACATTTCTTTGTTTTTTTAATTGTTTATATTCTCTTATCTCTTGTTTTTTCTTTTTTAATTCATCTTTATCATCTTTTATAGGCCTTAACTCCTCTTTTAATTCTTTATATCTAACTGTTAAAGAATCATAAGTGGATTTTATTGTTTTGTACTGAGGTAATAAAGAATCTATCTGGGTGTTGTAAATATCAACTTGATTTTGAAAATAAGGTAGACTATCTGTGATTGTTTCTTCTAAATTTATGTCTGTAGAATCTATTTTGACTGATTTATTTTGTTTGTTGGGTAATTCTATTGGAAATTTAGGGTAATCAATTAATATATCAAAACAATAATCAATTATTCTTGAACCAAAGTTTAATTCGTTTTCTAAATTTTTTCTTGATTCTTTTTTTGGTAAGTCTAAAAGTAAATCAGTTTCACCTATATCATAAGTGGATTTAAGAGTGTTGAGAGTTTTATCCATTAAATCCCTCATAAAATCTTCTGTTGCTAAAATTGTTGAGTCTACTGTAGAATTTTGATAATCTTTTTTGTTTAATTTATTGTATAATTTATCTACTTTGTAAAGATTTTTTACAAACTTTAATCTATCTGTAGAATCAAAAAGCCCTTCATCTATTTTACAAGATAGTGCAGTTAAAGAATCATTTAGTTCTTCTGTTTGTGATAAGTATTCTGGAACTATTTTTTGAATTTCTTGTGTGCTTGTGTTTAGTGTGTCTTCTGTTGTTGATTTTAATGTGTCTTGTGAAACTGAGGTTGTATCTGGTTGTGAAATTGTTGTGTCTTGTTTGATTGGCTCTATTTTTTTAAGTGTGCTGTACTCTTTTGTTTTTGTATAACCAACAATAAACTCATTTCCAGGGAAAATTAAGTCTGGGTACAATCCATCTTTGCAATTTAAGGTGTATTTTTGGTCTTTCATGCAACCAATATCTGTATTTTTATTGATGTTATTCCATTCAGATATATTAATCACTCTTTCAGAAATTTGATTGTTTGAAGGGGTTTGGATTCCTTCTTTAATTAATTGACCTTTTGCAACTTTCCATGCAGTATCTCCACCCCCAATGGTGTATTTTACTGGATTTATCACTTCTTTGACTTGTAATGTAGTGTCTGTGAAACCTAATGCTATGTTTAAAGATTGATTGTTTTCTTCTTCAGCAAGAATATTATTAAGGTGATTTTTTATATCTACTTTTGTTGTGTCTTGTTCTTCTGCTAAAAGTGGTTGAGTGATTTTTTGATAATTAGTGTCTTTGAGACTTAATTTATCTGTTAATATTGCTATATCTTCTTTTATTTCTTTTTTTGTTTCGTTAGAAATATAATTTGAATTTAAAAGTTTTTTATTAGTTTCTAGATAAAGATTATCTAAATATATAGAATGATTATTCAAATTTATCTTCATTTCTTCTATTTGTGTTGTTAGAGAATCTGAAAATTGGGTGTTTTTATTATTAGAAACCTCTTTAGAGGAACCGCAACTGTATAAAGTTAAACCTGCTGTTGCAGTTAGTAAAACATTTCTTAATTTTTTGTGTTTTGACAAAAATTTACTTAATCGATTCATTTTATTTATTATTGAGTCATCTCCAAGATAGTGGGTATATAAAGTTTTCTATTTTTTAGGATTATCTAGTAGTGACAATTGAGGGGTTTTGATATATGAAAGATTTTATAAATAAAGGGGGTTTTATTTTTTCAATGAAAATTTTAGCTTTTGTGGATTTGCATGGTTCTTTGACTGCTCTGAAAGAGATTAAACGAAAAGCAAAGAAGGTGGATGTAGTTGTTTGTGCTGGAGATCTGACTGTGTTTGAAGCAGATATTGAATTTTTAATAGATGAATTGAGCAAGGTTGGAAAAGATGTTATTATGGTGCATGGAAATCATGAAGACGATGTTTATATGAGGGAATTATGTAAACCTTACAAGAATATTCATTTTATCCATAAGAAAAAGAAAGTGATTGGTGGTGTGATGTTTTTAGGATATGGTGGAAAAGGATTTTCCATTGAAGATGAAGAATTTGATAAACTCGCCAAAAAGTTTAAGAAGTGGATTGAAAAAAGTGATGTGGAAAAAGTCGTGTTGGTGAGTCATGCCCCTCCTTATGGCACTAAATTGGATAAACTTAGTGGAGATTTTGTGGGTAATCTGTCTCTGAAAGAATTTATAGTTAAAATGGAAACTCATCTGCTGGTTTGTGGGCATTTGCATGAAACTGCAGGCAGAAAAGATGAAGTTGAAGGCACTTTGATGATTAATCCTGGACCAAAAGGAAAAATTGTAGAAGTTTAACTGGTTTAATGTGGGTGGTTAATTAAAATTTCATTATTCTATCTTTGAAATCTTTTTTCATCAACAATAGTACTCTGCTTTCTTTTTGCTCATCAATGATTTTATAGTTTAAATGTTTGCAGAGCTCTTGTGCGAATTCTTTTACTTCTTCGTGTCTTGGCATATTTTTTTGTTCAAGACGTTCTCTGCTGGAGCCAACCCACATGTAAGATTTTGCTTCAACAAAATGAGGATCTGCCAATTTAATTAATTCTGCATATTTCTCTGGTTGTTCCATATTTAATCCTTTAATTAATGTAAGTCTAATGCAAGTTCTTGTTTTTTGTTTTAATTTTTTTAGTGCTTTTAGTGAGCTAAGTAGGTTTTCCCAACTTGCAGAGGTTAGGGGTTTACAGATTTTATTGAATGATAATTTTGTTGGGGCGCTTACTGAAACATATAGTTGGGTTGGTGGCTCAATTTTTTCTAATTTTTTAGGGAATTGGCCATTAGTTACAATAAAAGTTGAACAGTTTTGTTTGTGTAAAGTTTTGATTAATTTATTTATTTTTGGGTAAGCCAACACTTCTCCTGTAAGGGATATTGCAAAGTTTTTTGGGTTTTGTGCCTGTTCTAGTTTTTCTTTGTTTACTTTTTCATTTCCACCAAAACCTGAAAGAAGTTTTCTTTGTGCTAGAATAGAATTCTTTATTATATCTTCTGGTTGGTCTATGTTTTCTACTTGGAAGTTTTTGTGGTCCCTCCAACAATATACACACTCGTTTTGACAGAAATTTAATGCTGGAGATATCTGACAGCAGAGGTGGCTTTTTATGCCATAGAATTTTTGTTTATAGCACACTCCTTGGTCTTTTAATGATTTTTTTGTCCAAGAGCAAATCTTACAGGCAGAATGTTGTCCTGTTAATTCATATTGTTGCTTTTCTAAGTGTTTTCTAAATTCTTTTATGTTGGTTATTGTTTTCATTTTTTTGGTAAGTGGTCCTTGAGCAAAAAATATGCTGCTGGAATAAACATCAAGATGCAAAGATATTGGCCTATGCTTAATCCGAAATAGTAGTTTGGTGAAAACCTATAAAATTCTATTATGAATCTAAAAAGGCCGTACAATAAAATGAAATGCCAGAAGAGGAATCCTGGTTTGTGTTTCTTTTTTGATTGAAATAATAGGATTGAGAAAATTAGGAGGTTTTTGAGTGCTTCATAAATTTGCGATGGGTGTCTGAATCCAGGTATGTTTTGGAATTTTACTGCCCATGGCAGGTTTGTGATGTGACCAAACAGTTCTCCGTTGATGAAATTTGCTATTCTGCCGAAAAAGAGGAATATTGCTCCTGGTATTGCTATAAGGTCTGCTAATTTATAGAAGTTGAGCTTTATTTTTTTTGCGAATAAATAAGTTGTTACGATTATGGCTATCAATGCTCCGTGGAATGCCATTCCACCTCTCCACACTGCAAAGATTTGTAGAGGATTATGTAAGTAGTATGATGGGTTATATACAAATACGTGAAAGAGTCTTCCTCCAAGCATTACCCCTATAACTAGGAAAAGGATATAATCGTATAACTGTTCTTTTGTTAAAGGTAATTTTTTGTGTTTTATTAGATAGTTTAAATAGAAAAATACTGCGATAAAGCTGAGTACATAAATTAAACCATAGTACCTTATTTCTAGTGTCCCTATTTGAAGAAGGGTTGGATCTATGTTGTGAATAAACATAGAATGTTAGAAACAAATGGGTTATATAAAATTATTGTGTTTTAAGGGTTGTGATAGTATTAATAAATTGGTTTTCCTGGCACAAAATGATGTTTGATACACCTTGCTTCATAATTATCTTTTGCACCGATTAATTTTATTGGGCTGTTGTAGGGTGCAGGTTCTTGGCCCATTAAACGCTGTGTTCTTGTGGCGTCTTTTCCACAAGTTTTTTTGTTTAACTCATAAGTGCAGATTGCAGTTAATCTTTCAAGATAATCTGCTTTTGCTAAAAGCTCTCCCATGTGTTTGTTTGAATTGTTGAAAGGGAATGGTTCTCCCCTAAAATCAAGGTCTAGTCCTGCTAAGATTATTCTTTTTCCTTGATTTCTTATGTATTCTGAAAAAGGAATTATTAAATCATCCAGAAACTGAACTTCGTCTATTATTATTGTGTCTGTTTCTTTTTTGAGTTTTTGATCTATATCTGAAATGTAAAGTATTGGTTCTGCTGGCATGAATAATTTATCGTGAGATGCTAAATCATTTTCGCTGTACCTTTTATCTTCTCCATATTTGAAAACCTGAACTGTTTTGTTGGCGATTAATTCTCTTCTTGCTAATCTAATCAATTCAGAAGACTTTCCACAATACATTGGGCCACATACTACATGTATCTGTCCGGGATTGTTGTTTTCTATATTCATGTTTTAGTTAGAAAAATGAAAAGAAAAAAGAAAAAAAAAGTGGAAACTGTGTTTAACAGCTTCCGCCTGCTGCTACTCCTCCTGTGTCTGAGCTAAGAGTGTTTTCACAACCAGATAAGTCTGAGTTATATTTACAGAAGTTTTGTTTTACTGTTTCTGCATCTATTCCACTAAACTGATATCTGTTGTTTGCTAACCATGTTGGTGACGCACCTACATTAAGTTCGTTAGCCAATGTTATTTTTTCTTTTAATAGCTCTACTCCTTCGCTTCCTTCAAAACAGGTATTAATTGCTTCTGTGCTAATGCCGTTTTGAGAAGCGCATGATTCCCATGTTGAATCCAGGTTTTTGTAGTTATCAATTTGACAGTAGACATAATCCAAAAATTTATTTGGATAATATTTTTCTATGCATGCCTGTCGCATATTACCATCTACTTCTGGCTGACCATGTAATGAAGAGAAAGTCCCATCTCCATTATCTTTAGCTATGAAGTGTAATGTGAAATCTACTCCTTCAAAATTAGCAAGGAATTCCTGTAAAGCAGATTCTGCTTTTACTCCGTAAGGGCATTGAGACATCACAAATAAGTCTAATTTTTGTGGTGCTTCTTCTCTACACACTAACTGAGATTGACAGTAAGGATCGTCACAGTCTACTTTGTTGTTGTTATCATCATCTATGTTGTTATTACAGATTTCTGCTGTTGGGTCAAATTCTGCGCCAATCGTCAAAGTAGTGTAATCTCCTTTTGGTTGTAGGTATCTTTGAAGATTTGAATACCCCTCACCTTCTTTTACTGAATCATCAAATAATAGTACTGGAAGGTATTGTAAGTTTAATGTGTTGTATAATTCTTTACCTTCACTTGAACTATAGTCTAGAATTGTTGTTTCTAATCCGGGAAATAATCCTTTTAGACTTGAAATAACTCCTGCAACATCACATTCTTCACATCTTTTATCTGTTATTACTGTTAATGTTACTTCTTTTGCTTTAGGCATGTTTTCACATGCGGAAGGTGCTTTTTCAAATTCATTACAAACCGACCTCATGAAATCTGCTGTTGTTCTTCCACCAGAATATTTTTCGTCGTTTAGATAAATCGTTGGGCTTCCTGTTGCAGATACTTTGTTTGTTTGTACAATTGATTCTGAAAGGAGCTCTTTTCCTTCATCTCCTTCATAACATTCTTTTATTTTTTCTGTGTTCAGGTTATTTTGGTTTGAACATGTTTCCCAATTTCCAGGAATTGATCTTGCATCTTTGTTCTGGCATACAATCATATCCATGTATTTATCTGGATTATGTTTGATTGCACATAATTGAACTATGTTTCCAAGAACTTCTGGCTGACCGTGTAAAGATGAGAATTGACCATTACCATTATCGTTTGCTATGAAATATAAGTTAAGATCTAAATTATCTCCCAATTTTTCCATAACTGGTGCTATTGCGTCTTCAACTTGTGTTCCATAAGGACACTGAGACATTACATAAAAATCCAGTTTAACTGTTTCTGATGAAGTTGTTGATGTAGATAATTTTGGAAAACTATATTCTGGAAATACCCTGAAACCTTGAGTTGCAATAGAAATTACAAACAATACTGCAAGAATTACAGTAAATGCCTTCCAATAAGTAATATTTTCATAAGATTTTGATCTTTTTTTTATATGGTGCTTTGTAGCGCTAGTGTGTTTTGTCATTTATATCCCTCCATTTTAAAGAATTATTATGGATATAATTAAATGGTTTATAAATATTGTTGTAATGATTTGATTATTAATGTAAAATTATTTAAACAATGGATGATTTTTATTTTTTATGGATGTTAAAACTGCTTTGGAGATAGTAGGAAAAGATAAAGAATTTGATTCTTGGAAGAAAAAACATAAGGATTTTTATTTTGCTAATGCTTTTGTTATGTTGCAAGGAACTGAGAGTATTGATTCTGTTCAGTTGGGTTATTGCAATAAAAAGGGAGATAAAATTACTAGTTTTATTGTGAGCGAGAGTGAAGTGAAGATGTTTACTGATGAAATGTTTAAACGGCCAGAAACAAAAGTTGGTGCTGTTAATGTTGATGAGATAGGGATTGATATTGGGCAGGTTTTAAAAAAAGCTAATGGATTTCGTGAGAAAATGTACCCTACTGATACTGCGAATAAAAAAGTTTTCATACTGCAAAACTCAGATAAAGGGATGATTTGGAATGTTACTTTTATTACTGATTCCCTTAATGTTTTGAATTTTAAAATTGCTTGCAAAGATGGTAAACTATTGAAACATAATAAAACGTCTTTGTTACAGTTCAGAAGTAACTGAAAAAAATTTCTCGACGAGCATTATTTAGTGTAGTATATAGTTTGGGATGATGTTATTTTAATCTTATAATTATAGTTTCATATTATTTAAATAGGAGTAAGTATTCCATATTTTTGGGAGGAAGTCAGGGCTCAAGATTAAAGCCTTTGATTCTAAAAAGAGGGAAAGAGGTAACAATGGATATAAGCTATGAAACCATAAAAAAGAACAAGACGCTTGTTGAGTTTTTTGATGATTTGGATTACGAAGAAGAACCTCCTATTATGGATTAGAAGATTTAGGAAACTAAATCTTCAAGCTCTACAAAAAGAATAATAAAATTCTTTTAATAGGATTAAAAAAAATAAGGGTTTCTTTGTTCTTTTTAGTAAGATTTACCTATTTATTTTGTAGACTAATAGTAATATTTAAATTAAGTAAAGATTTCTAAGTTATTTGGGGGAATATGCAAGCTTATATCAAAGATGTTTTATTAATATCTGGATTAAAATCTAGGGAAAGTTATGTTCGAATAGATTTTACTGGGTGTGATTTTAAGTGTGGTTATTGCGATAGGCAAGATATTCTTGATTTTAAAATTGGATTTCAGAAAGATGTGAAAGTGATTAAAGAAAAAATTAAGGGATATGTTGGGATAGCTGGTGTTGTTGTTTTTTCTGGAGCAGAACCTTGTTTACAAAGACAAGCTTTACAGAACTTAGCTAAATATTGTAAAAGGTTGGGATTTAAAGTTATTTTGAAAACTGATGGGACTTCCCCTGCTTTATTGGGCTTATTGATTAAAAGTGGATTGATTGATAAAGTTAGAGTAGATTTTAAGGCTCCACTTGTTGATGGGGTTTTTGAGAGAGTGACTAAATCAAGAACTTTTTTTAAGAATAGTGGAGAGATTATTGATAATTTTAAGAAAAGTTTGGCTGTTATTAAGAAAAATGATGGTAAAATTGGTGTGGTGTTTAGAACAGTGATTGTGCCTGGGTTGATTTATAAAAAAGAAGATATTTTAAGGATTGGTGAAAGAATTAATGGGATAAACTGTGTTTGGGTATTGCAACAATTTAACAATGAAGGGATTGATGGGATGTTTGGTAAGATAGATAGCCCTTCTATTGGTTTTTTGGAGAATCTAAAAGAGAGTTGTATGAAAGAGTTTCCTAATTTAAGAATTCAGATTATTGGTTGTTGATAAATTCTTTATATATTTTTATTGCTTGTTCTTGTGTATCTTTAATAGAAAGGCTTGCATCAAGATATTTTACTATGGTGTTTCTGGTTTCAAAAATTTGCCTTAATTCTTCACTTTCATAGATAGGTTTTAATTTTAATTGAAAGTTTATGTTTTCAAAGATGCAGTTATCTTGTTTAGTTCTATTATTTAGTCTGGTCATTAATTCTTCTGTGTTTTTTATTGTTGGTATTATTAGTAAGTTGGGTGAATTATCAAGTGCTAATTTATTACCTTCTAATTCTTTTAGTTGAGTTATTGAAATGGTGTTGTCTGACTGAGTTCTTTGATACACTAAACTGGAACAGACTGATCTATCCTGAATTACTGTTTTCCCATCTTTTAGTGCTTTTAGAATTATTTTATTGTAAAGAATTAGTCTGTCTTGAGAGTATGCTTTTGCTGTTTTGAGAGCTGAATGAGTTGTGCCTTTTGCTATGATTTTGTTTCTTATCTCTAACCCTTTTTCTGCATAAGTTGGTTCTGAAGAGATTATTGTGTCGTAGGATTTTAGTGATTCGTAGTCTGGGTGGGTTTTATGTTTTTTCCAGAATTCTATTAGATCGAATACTTTTTTTGTTTTGGTTTCTGTTTCTTTTAATGCTTTTAGAATTACTCCTTTTCCTATTCCGTCAAGGCCATCTATAATTATGAATTTTCCTTTGTAGGGGTGCATGGTTTTTTGGGTGTTTTTTTGGTTTATATATTTTTTTAAAACGAAAATCAATGGGATTTTAGAAACATTTAAATACAATTAGTACTATTTTACTATTAAATAGGTAATTATAAATTATTTATTTAATAATTATTTAGTACTAATATACAGAATAAAATGCGTGTCGTTGTAAGCAATA
>CAZVVW010000012.1:0-8910 GCA_964630685.1 uncultured Methanosarcinales archaeon
CCCAACCAACAGGATTTGATAATATTCCGAAAGCCGCTAAAGCTATTCCTCCTGCCCCCACACCCACTGCAATCCACCCTCCCTTTCCTGCCGTGGTCTGACCTTTAAAATGTTCAGCTATCATTTTCATGTTATCGTCTCCTTTTGCGTACAAGAAAATGGTTGAATAAGTTTTTGAGGTAT
Source organism: uncultured Methanosarcinales archaeon (assembly GCA_964630685.1). Classification (GTDB taxonomy): domain Archaea; phylum Nanobdellota; class Nanobdellia; order Woesearchaeales; family BS150m-G63; genus BS150m-G63. The sequence continues at coordinate 184 of CAZVVW010000012.1, forward strand.
CCAAAAAATCTCCTTCAAACGAAATTGGGTCCCCTGTTTCTGGGGCTACTTCATGTGCTCTTGGAGTGTCATAATTCATGAGATAATCGATATAAGTTATTCCTTTTCCTCCCGGAATTTTTTTGGTTGTTAGATATTCTGAAAAACCTTCTAAATTTTGGTTTTGGTGTTTGAAAGAAATTATGTGGCAGATTGAACAGTAAATGGTTTCTTTATCTCCAAAAAGGTTTGCTTCCCCCCTAGCGAATTGGTCCCAACAATCATACATTGATTTTGCTAATTGGTATTTTGCTTTTTCTTGATCTTTTGTTTTTATTTTTAATTCTTGTGTGGGGCATTTTATTTCTGTGTTCATTGATATTTTTCCAAATTTAGTGAAATCATGAGCCATTACACTTTGTTTACAAATTTGTTTTGTAGAACCAGAATCCATTGATGCAAATAACTCTGATTGAAAAATAAGTAATATAAAAAGAATTGCAAGAGTTAGTATTATTAAAAGAAGATATTTATTCATTATTGCTTTTTTGTTCATTTTGTTTTTTAAAATGAATAAAACTTTAAGACTTTTGGGTTGCCTAAAAGGCAACACTGAAGACGGAGGCTTTAGCCGAAATTTTCTGTCTTATTGTTTTGTTCATTTTTGGTTTTAATGATTGATTAGTTTACAATTAAAGAACAGTAAGGTACTTCTTTATACTCAGGATCATCTGTGGTACAATCTTCGACGCATATCTGTTGTTCTTCTGAAAATGGAATATAGGGGGGTAATAATTGTATGCCTCCAATACCACAATCCTCACAAGCTTCGAATGCCTTATCTGCTGTCGCATATCCTATCCCGACCCCTGCCCCCACAATGGCTAAAGTGGTGATTATTCCTCCAAGTACTGAGCTTCCTAAAACAGTTAGACTAATGGAGGCTCCACCAGTAAATGGAGAGAGAATCACCCCCCCAACCACTAAAACAACCGCACCGACAACTCCTGCTATTTTCCAAAAAGTGTTTTTTACTTTATACCTATACATATTTATAAAAATAGTTGAACCAGGAATAAACAGTTCATATTCTAATTGGGATCTTACATCTTCAGAAATTTCTGGAGGTTCTTCATTAAATAAATATTCATAATAAGTTTTATCGCTATGTTTGGTGTTGTGTTCTGTCAAATACAATTTTTCTGTGGTTACCATGTATTTGGGAATATTTTCTTTGGCTATATCTTTTGCTTCTGTTTCGGAAATTCCTTTTTTTTCCATTAAATAAGTGTGGTTTAAATCGTTTGTATGTGATAAAATAAATCTTTCTAGTTTTTTATCAAATTTTATTGTTTTACATAAAAGACAGTAGTTTTTGTTTTTATCATCCCAGTTGGAAAAAGGATCCATCTTACCTTCCCCTACCATATACCAACATTCTGCCATTGCATCTGCTATTCTTTTGTGTGCTTTATCTTGATTTATTTCTCCATTTTCTACTATGTCTTTTTTGTAGAGAATAAATTCCTGTCTTGGACAATTAAGATTATTTAATGGCTTTCCAGCACCAGTCATTGTTGGTATTTTTTTAGATTGTGCTGCTGCAATAATGCTTGTTCTGCAATTTTCTATATCTCCCCCCTTAGTTATTACTTTTCCTGCGCCCATGACAAATACACCTATAATAAAAGCAGCAGATAGAATTAGAATGATCTTAGTTAATGACTTTGGAGCCATTGATGTACCTCTTTTGTTTTTCATTTTACGAACTTTTTGGATTCAAAAAGGGGGGTTTTATGATTTTTTAGTCTTGTTGTTTTTATTCTAGGGGGTTAGGATTGTTTTTGATACTCTAAAGACAATTATCCCTATGGCAATTATACTGATTATAGAAAGGATTAAAATTGTCAGCTCTTTTATTGTCATAAATTAAACTTAATAAGGGGAGTATTTAATATTTTTGGTCAACCCGTGACATTTAAGCAACAATATTTGTATGTTGAGTCTTTCATTGGAATCGGTGCAAAATCTCCGCAAGCTGATGCTGTTGTTGAAGGTGTTCCGCCTTTTGCTCCACAATCTTCAATTCCTGAACTAAATTTACCCATTCTTCCAGAGAAAATTACTGCGAGGATTATAAGAACTAGTAAAGCTATTGCAGCTAAAATGATTATATTTAAAGATAATCCTTGTGCTTTTTTCATTTTATTATGAAATAAATCTTTAAGACTTTTGGGTTGCCGAAAAGGCAACACTGAAGACGGGGGCTTTCTCCGAAATCTTCTGTCTTATTGCTTTTTTTGTTTTATGTTTTAGTAAATAAAAAATAAAAAATAAAAAATTAGCTTACTGTAAGACAGCATTGCATATCTGGATCTACTTTATTATCTGCATCATAACATTTCCATGTTGGATGTTGTGTGAGTCCTTCCCCACATTCTTCAATACAACTTCCACCTTGTTTTTCACAGTTACTTGTTTCTGAACCCCATTTACCCATTCTTCCAGTAAAAATTACTGCAAGGATGACTAGAACTAATAAAACAAGTGCAGCTATAATGATCGTGTTTAATGATAGACCTTGTGCTTTTTTATTCATGTAATCACCTCGGTTTAATTGTGATATTGTTTTAATAACTACGGAATATTTAAAGTTTTCTATAAGAATAAGAATTATTTGCACATATGAAATTTAAGTTCTAATGTACCCACATAGGTTGGCAAAGGTTGATTTGCAGATTCCCAAACAGTACAATTTCCTTGTTCTATAAAAATTAAATCGTTTTGTTGAGTTGTTGCTAAGAATTGATATCTACGGTTTCCACCTAAATTTATCATAAAATTGTTCAGAATTGTGTTTATTTGTTGTTCTGCATACGCGCATGATGCTTGGCCTGAACAAGTTATCCCTCCAGGATAAGATTCTGCACAATCTTTTAGTAGTTCTGATAAATCTAGATTTCTACAATCTGTATTTACATCTATCATCGAACCTAAAATGTTGGAAGCTAATTCTGACCTAATGAATGTTTCTCTTTGTTGATCTGGTTTTTTTGAAATCATAAATTTAACTACAAAAAGCATCCCTATTGTTATAAAAACTATAACTATTGCTAATCCCAATATTTCTGTCTGTGACTTTTTCATTTTATTAAAATGGAATATCTTGGAATTTGTTTGTGGTGTGTTTTTTTTTGTTTTTCTCATTGTTTTGTTTAATTTTTTATTTATTTGAAAGTGTAATATTTTATTCTTAATAATCCAATTCCATATCTTCCAGGATAAGGGGAGGGATAGAAAATTGATACTGGAACAAATGTACTAAAATATTGGTCTGAAGTTACCCCTTCATAAATAAGTTCATAAGATGTGGTTGTAGGGTATATTTCTGCTATCTCTATCATAGTGTTAGAAAAAACTGATTGATAATATTGCGCTCTTTCTGAGGCAATTATTTTGAATGCTTCTAATTTGAGTTTATCTATGCAAAGAGTTTTTGTGATATTTTCTGCAGTACATTTTAATTCTGGGAGGAATGAAATTGTTTGAGCGACATCGATGGACTTTTTTTCTTCCATTTTTTCTAATCTTGATTGAAAACTTTTTCTTTCCATATTCGCATAAAAGAAAATTCCAAAAAATAATATCATAAAAAACACTATTAAGACTGCGATGGTTTCCCCCATCTTCATTTGTGCTTTTTTCGTTCTTCTTGTTTTTGATTTCATTTTTTGGTTATTCTAATAAATTAATGTGCAAGATTTTTCTTGTGTATCTTTATTAGCACTTCTTAATGTTTGTATTGAATTACTTATCTGTAATATATTTGAATCAAAAAAAGTTATTGAATTTTCCACTATGGTGCTTAATCCATTATTGTTTATATCATAAGTGCCTTTACATCTGCTAGGGGTTTGAGGGTCATTGTAAAGTGCTTCTGACCTTGCTTTAAGGAGATTAGATATTAAATGTAATCTATTAAATGCTTTTTGCATATTACATTTGTAAAAATTATAAGAATCTGAAAAGATTGATGCGTATGCTTCTGAGTCTGAGATATAATGGATATAATCTTCTAATTCAAATAAGTTGTCGTCTGTGAAATAATAGAAACTTATTTGTTTTGATGATGTGTCTATCTTTACTGCATTTATATTTGAAGGATTTGCTGATGACAAAATTTCATCTGAAACTGTAAATGTTGTTGGATCCGAATCAAAAAATATAAATTTAAAATTGTGGTTCCCATCATCCCCTTCTTGTTGGGCTGTGTTGATAGTTCTCAAATATTTATTTGTTTTTTCTGGGAATTTATTATAAAAATTGTTTGTTGAATCAGAAGATCCCACAAAAATATATTTTATATCTGTCCCTGTTATGTATAAAAAATTAGTTACATAAAAAGGAATATTCCAAGAAAGTGTCCATGAAAGGATTTTTTTTCCATATAATTCCGATGGTGCAAAAATTATTTGGGCTGGTGTTTTTTCGTTCACCCCTGTTTCTCCAATAGAATATTCCGAATAACAACTCGGCGTATCTGATTCATCAAAATCAGTACATGTTGTAAAATCACAGATAAAATTAAGGGTTGTTTGAGGTATATCGATGTCTAATTGTCTTGCCTGAGAAAGTGTTGCTCCAGTAAAAATGGATTTTAATTCTGTTTTTACTGTTAATGCAATATTCATCTGAGATTTTTCTTTTTGGGTACCAACTAAATTAATGAAAAAAAGGAGAATTACTCCTCCTGCTATTAATACAAATATCCAATTAAACGATACTTCTACTGCTGCTTTTTTTGTTTTTTTCATAATATTTTTATTTGTGTTTTAATTTGATTATTCTATTTCGGATAATTTAGCTTTTCCCCCTACACCTTCTAATCTTACTTTTACTTTGGATCCTTTTACTTCAGGACAAATATATCCTGGACTATCTATCTGGATTAAATGTTGTCCATTGGATTCAACTAAATAAAATTCTTTTGCTAGATCTTTTATTAAGAAAACGTTTGCGCTGTCATCTTGCCAAGCTTCATAAACTAGTGGGTGGAGTGATTCTATGCTTGGGTCTGCCCCTTTATCGAGATCTATAAAACAGACTTCATCGTACCCTTCTGGAACTTTGAATTCTGGTGCCCTAACAGTACCATAATCGTTGCTTACTTTTTCTACAGCATTCCTAACATCTGTTTTGAAACCAATTAAATCTACTTGTTTTGCTCTTTCCCTCATCTTACCTATGCTTTTATACCCATATAATAAAACAAGTCCAATCACTATCATAGAAAGCACGTAAACAAATATCTGTGCCTGTATCTGTGCTTTTTTAGATGTTTTTTTTCTTGAAAAAATTCTAAATTCTTGGTTTTGGTTGTGTTGGTTTTTATTTTTCATCTTATCACCCATTATTATTTTTTCTTTTTTGATTTTGGGGTAGGGAGTTTATTTAATGGGTCTTCTTTTTCCACTAAACTTGATAATTTTTTGAACTTTTCAGATTGTGTTGGTTTTTGTTCTTCTTTAGGGGTTTCTGGTTTTTGCTTTATTTTTGATTCTGGTTTTTCTTTTGTGAGAAGTTTATCTAATGCACTTGGTGTTTTTTCTTTTGGTTGAGTTATTTTTTTGGTTGTTGTTTTAGTTTCTTCTTTTGGTTGGGTTTTTTCTTCTTCTCCAAATGCTTCAAAGAGTTTTTTCCTTTTTCTTGTTTTTATGACCCTTCCAATTGAAACTGGTTTTCTTCTTAATGGTGCTCTTGGTTGGATGGGGGCTCTTTGAGGCACTCTCTGTTGTGCTGATTGCAATTTGGGTTGTGGTTGTGCTGATTGTGGAAGCATTTCTCTTTCTATTGATATAAATGGGGGCTTTGTTAGGATTTCTATTTTTGCATTTAATTTTATGTAAGGGGGTTGTTGGAGTAGAGATATTATTGGTTTTGCCTGTGGGCCTTGTGAAGGTGTTTGGGCGGGGGGAGTTATTACTATATAAGGTGGTTTATCTGTGAAAGAGATTATTTTTCTCATGTAAAGATAATATCCCCCTCCACCGACTACTGCTAATAATATGAATAAGAAGATTAAGAAAGGCATTAATTTAGATTTAGGGTAATCTAACTTATTGCAAGGGTTTGTTCCTTTTTCTACTTCTTTGCCATCTTTGTGTTTATCTCCATCTGTGTCTGCTTCTTGAGGGTTTGTTCCTGAAGTGCAGAGAATACATTCTTTTTTATTTGTTAATCCATCTTCATCGGGATCTTCATTTGGTTCTGCACAAGTTCTACAATTAAACCATTTTTGTTCACATACATCTGACATCCCATCATTGTCTGTATCTTGAAAAGGGTCTATTTTTTTACTGCATTGATTTGTTTTTAATGTGCAATTTTCACAAGAGAGCTTTCCTGATTCAAATTTATCAAAGTCAAAACAGCCCCCTACATTTCCCCAATTAGTATCCTCACATTGTTCTCCTGGGTTGATTGTTGAATCATTACAAACTCCTGATGGTCCTGTACAATTATTTGTGTTGAATAGACAGTTTTCTCCGCAAGTTAGAATTCCTCCATTGAATCCAAAAAGGGAGCAGGTTTTTCCATCTGTTGAATTTTCACATTGCTCTCCAACATCAATAATTCCGTCTCCACAAGTCGTGAATTCTTGACAAGTGTTTGTTTTGACTGAGCAATATTCTGAAAGGCAATCTGAATCTAAGATGCATTGTTTATCTATTTCACATGGAGGACAGCTTCCTCCACAACCTATGTCTGTTTCTTCGCCATCCTTTACTGCATTTGAACAAGTATCATAAAAAATACATAATTTTGAGTCTGGATCGCAATGTTCCGATAGACAATCTGAATTGTTCAAGCATGCTTTACCATTTGAACATCCTTGACAATTTCCTCCACAATCAATGTCTGTTTCATTTATGTTTCTAGTGTTGTCAAAACAAGAGGGTCCTGTAGATGTTGTATCACATTTATTCGAAGAATTACAATAATTGCTTAAACAATCTATGTTGTTACGGCATGTTTTGTTGTATCCACAAGGGGAACATGAGCTTCCACAATCAATGTCTGTTTCATTGAAATCTTTTGCACCATTATTACATGTTCCTATTAATAATAGTGCTAGATCTACAGTTATTCCATCACTTGTTTTTTCTGGGCTCCATAATCCTACTTTATTTTTTGCTTTAAATCTGAAATAGTAAGTTCCTTTGTCTGTAAGATTGAGGTCTCTTGCCGTTAAGTCTTCTGGACCTGATTTTTCATCTTGAACTATTGTCCAGTTTTGAATTGCCTCGTTTGGTTTGTATTCTCTGCTGTTATCTTTGAATATGCTGTAGTTATATTCTTGGATTCCTGATTCGTTGTCTAATGCATGAAATTTTACAAATAACTTGTTTTTGTAATAAGTAAATTGACTTAAGTTTTCCATTCCTTGGATTGGATTTGAATCATTTACATAAATCAGATTTGGAGGGGATGTGTCTATTGTAAATGTTGTAGAAATTGGATTTATTAGTCCTTCTGGAGTGTTTACTAAACATTGAAAATAATAAGTGTGTGTTGCGGTTGCCAAAAGAACTGGGTTACTTATGTGGTTCTTTGTGAATGTTCCAAAAGTTCCTCCGCTTCCTGAAATTTCTTGTGTGTTATTTGAAAAATGGCATTTTGCGACTTTATTTGTAGTTAGATTAAATCTTATTGAAGCCGAAGAAAAATAAGAATTTGGTTGAGGGTGGTTAATTGTTATTTCTGCTTCTGCTTCACTTTGTACTTCTATATTTAGTGAAGAAGTTGTTGAATCTAATCTCGCTCTGTTTTTGCAGATAACATAAAAAGTGTTTGTCTGAAAATCTATCAATTGTTGATCTGTCAGAGTTTGTGAATGAGATAATTGGTAATATTCTTCTTTTGTTTGATTTTCTCCTGTGAAAGGTGTTGATTCCTCAAATGTTGTTTGTGTTTTACTGTATGTGCAAACAGTTCTTTCGTTAGTGGTTACTTCTAGTGTTGTTAATATTGGAAATTCTGCCACATCATCTGCATGAATAGATGTTATTTCTGGAGCCGATGTATCTACATGGAATGGAAATTCTTGCATGGTTGTTTCATTGTTGTAACTGGTTTTACATGATGCATATAATGTAGTTGTAGTTGTGCTATCAAAATTTGATAATATGTGTGTTGAATTATTTTCTGTTGTAAAAAAAGAAGTCATGTCTTCATAATTTTTTGGAACTAGTGCGTATCTGCAATCTGAAAGAAGACTGCTTTTTATGCTTATGTTAAAAACTTCTGTCGGTGACCAGCCAAATCGTGGCTCTAATAGTTCTATACTTAGGGGGGGGACTTGGATGGTGAATTGTTGAGTTTTTATGTTTCCTGGATTTCCATGAATATCACTAGCCTGTATTGAAAAAATATAATTTCCTTCTGGAAGAAAAGTTAAGGGTTTATGTTTGAATGTTGTGTTGTCTGGTGAAGAATAAATTAAATTCAAATCTATTTCGTTGTTGTATGAATTTTCTAACTTTACATCTATAGATGAAATCAATACTGGTTCATTAAAAGTTGTTGTGATTGTGGGTTGGGGGTTTTGGATCACTAAAGCATAGCAAGAGCTAACTAAAATCAAAAATAATGTTAGGATTATTGCTTTTTTTAGTTTCATTTTTTCTGTTGTTTTTTATTTTTTTATTTTTTGTTGCTTGTTTTGTGATTGTTTTGTGATTGTTTTGT
>CAZVVW010000012.1:9010-26629 GCA_964630685.1 uncultured Methanosarcinales archaeon
TTGTTTTGTGATTGTTTTGTGATTGTTTTGTTTTGTGTTTTTTTGTTTTTATTTTACTGCTTATTTTATTCAATTATGATTGTTGAGTCTGGGCCTGTTGAATCTAAGATTACTTCTCCGTGTTTTATTCCTGTTTCTTGGTTTGTGCTTGTTGCCATTATTGCAAATCTATTATGGCCTTCTATTAGGGGGGTTGTTGTGCTGAATTCTTCTGTTGAGAATATTGTCTTTTGTTGTCCATTTAAGTAAAACTGTGCAGAAAGTAATTGTCCGGTGATTAATCCAGCAAACTCTATTTCTGGTGTTGTTACAACTAAGTATTTGTAGGGGGTTGATGTGTATGGGGAAGATAAGAATATTTCTGGTATTGGATCTTTTATTTCAAACAAAGAGTTTTGCCCTTCGCCTCTGACCCCATCTGCTGTTATTGGAACCACATAAATCCTGTATTTATTTATTGGAAGTGGTTCGTAAGGGTATGCAAAATTCAATGTTGCTTGATTTGCTGTCGTGGTTATTGTTCCAGGATCCAATAATTGTTCTTGGGTGTTGTTTAGGGTGTAAATTATGAATTCTGTCAATTGCGGAGATGGTGTGAAGTTATTTTCTTGCAATAGTTTTGTTGAAATGGTTGTTATTGGGTTAATTATATCTCCATTAAAAGGATCTATCAATTCTGTTTTTGTACCTATGTTATTGTAGACACCATAAATTGTTTGTTGGTTAGTGTTTGTTGCTTTGTCTTCTATTTTTAGCTCTATTTTATTTGAACCATTTGCTAAAATTGCAACTGTGCTGAAATCTCCATCTATTGTGTGGATTGGATATAGTTGTTGTTCATCATTTACATAAATTTGGAAATTTGCTAATGGCTCTGTAGTACCACTTATTTGAAGCACTGTTTCGTTTGTTATGAATCCGTCTAAAGGATGGATTAAATTAATGAATGGGATGGTAAAGTCTGTTGTGAAATTAAATGTGTGGGGTTCTGAAGGATTTACATTTAGTTCTACTGCATCACAATTTATTGTAAAACTGAATGTTTTGTTTTCTTCTATTTCTGTCAATTGTTGTGGGCTGTCTGATGGTCCTGACACTTTTGCTGAATGTAAGTATGTTGCTCCTGTGTGAGTTTTTGAGGCAAGTGAGTCGCTTGTTCCATAAGTATGGCTATCTAAATCATACACTCTTGAAATATATTCCCCTTGTTGTGGATTTACATCTATTGTACAGCTTGCGTTTCTGTAAGTTTCAAAAGTTATGTCTGGGTATTGGATGTTTGTGTAACCTTGAGGATTGATGTTTTTTATTTGAATTGGAAGTTCTGTGTTTACTTCTACGTCTATTTGGAAAATGTTTGCTAGGTTTCCTGCCATATCTTCACAACCAAGATAAAGTGTATGAAATCCGTTATCTAATTGGAATGTATTTGAATATCTTTGACTGCTGAATTCTAATTCATCAAAATTAGGGAATTTTTCCATGGAATCATAATCTGGTGTTTGGCCATATTTACATCTTATCGGCTCTGGTGAAAATGCTTCTAGGTTGGTTGAGTCGCTAAGGAATAGTAGGAAAGATGCGTGTGATGTTGTCAATTCCTGCAATTCTGCATTATATACATTTACATAAGATATTGTTGGTGGAATAGTGTCTACTTTGATTAAGAATGGTTTAGTGATGTTGTGGTCTAGTAAATCTGTACATGTTGTGGCCATTATTGTGTATTCGTTTTCTTCTAAAAAGTCTGTTATCTGAGTTTGGTGTATTCTTGAGTCTGTTGTTGTGAAATCTAGATATCTGTAATTGCCTTCTCCGATTAGATATTCTAATGAACATGTTGCTGGCTCATGTGTAGTTATTTCTATTAAAGGGGTTGGGTCCCTTGTTGAAAGAGTTGCTGGATTGGTTACTTTGATTGTTGGTGGTGAGTGGTCTTTGATTACTAATACTGATGCATTGAATTTGTTTCCTGTTGCATCTTCTGCTATGAGTGTTATGGTGTTATTTGTTTCTGTGTTATTTGATCCACTGTAACCATCTAAGCTTGTTATGTTTATTGTAAATTGTCCATTGTTTAGTGTTGCTTTGTTTGATGTTCTTGATGCTGAATATATTTCTATATCTTCTGTCAATAAGTAGCTTCCTAAAATTGTTAGGGTTGAAGAATCTAAAATGTAGTGGTCGTCTACTTTGATTGCGTTTTCTATGTCGTCTATGCTTATTTCTGAACTACTAAAATCAAGATATACTGTAATTGTTCTTGTTGTTGTGTGGCCTATCTGGTCTGTAGCTGTTGCTGTGATTATTTTTTCTCCTTCTTCTGGTGTAAGTGTTAGTTGTTGAACAAAAATTCCTTGATTTATTTGGGGGTAGAATGTTGTGGTTGTGACATCTCCTGTGAATGTTATATTTGCTATGTTTAGGTCACTATACTCTCCTGAAACAGTTATTGTTGGATGGTTTACTCTTTGATTGTATGTGGAAATAGTTAGATTTGGAGGTGTTGTATCTATCAATACTGAAAAACTTCCTATATCTGAAGGATTGTCAAAATTATCTGATGCTTGATAACTCATGATAGTCATCTGATCTTGAGTGAATGTGTGGGTGTAAGGGTTAGAAACTAATATTCCATCTATTAATGGATAGCAACCAGTGACTAAACAGTATTTTAATTCTTTTATTCCGTTTGGGTCTTGTGCGCTGATTGTTGCTGTTTGGGGTGTTGATACCCAAATATTATTGTTTTGATAATCATCTGAAACTGTTGGGGCTATGTTGTCCATTTCTGTTATTACTGAAGTTTGTGCTATGTTTCCTGCTTTATCTGAAATTGTTAAGTTTATATTTTTAATTCCTATTTCTTCTGTTAGTTCAATAATTGTTTGGAATGGTGTGTATAATTCAGTGTAATCTATCTGTGTGGGCGTTACATCTCCAGTGATATTTATGTAATATGGATTGATTTCTGTATAAGATAAATTTAATATTGTTATTTGATTGTTTGTTCTTGCCGGAATTGCTGCGTTTAGTGTTGGAGGAGTAATATCTATTGTAAATGGATATTGCCAATATGCTTCTTCACTCCAACTTCCATTGGGGAATTGTTTTGTTGCGTAAATTTTTAGGGTGTAGGATTCTTCTTGAAATTGGTTATTTGGTGTTGCGCTAAATTGATAGTTTGAAAGTGTTGTTAATGTGAATGGGTCATTGATTTGTTGTGTGCCTTTTTCTAATTCTATGTTTGTTACTTCTATTAGTTCAAAAGGTGAAAATGTTATCCCTATTGTTGGTGTGGTGTGGTTTGAATAGTAGGTGTATGGAGATCCTTCTAATATTTTATTTCCAGGTATTAATTGGATGCTTGGTGGGGTAGGTGATAATCCGTCCATAAGGAATGCCCAATCTAATGATGCTGTGTTTCCTGCTTTATCTGTTGCAGAAATTGTTAAGTTGGTCCAGCCAGTTTCTAGATTTGTTGATGGAAGGTATGAGATTGTTATCTCTGAACCCTCTTCGTTTGAAGCGCATGTTGCTGAAGTGCAATTTACTGTTAGGTTTCCTATTGTTAATGTGATTGTGTCTCTGTTTATGCTTCCATGTAAGTCTGTGACTGTTGCTTCTATTAGTGGTTTTTCTTCGTTAGTGTAAGATAATGGTGAAGGGGTTAATTGGTTAAATTCTGGTGGTTGAGTGTCGTAAATAACTGTGAAGACTTCTGAATAAGTTCCATAATTTCCGCTTTCATCTAATCCTTGTGCTGCGAGATGATTGGCCCATTGATCTAATGGAAGATTATATTCAAACCATCCTGAAGGAATTTGGGTATTGTAAATGTTTATATTTTGGGATGTTTGGCTTAAGTTTTCTTCCAATGGTGGTTGGAATGTTATTGTGTATAATTCATCTACTCCTTCTGGATCTGAATAAAGTTCGATGTGTGTTATCTCATAATATTTGTGATTGTATTGTTTTGTGTTGGAGAATTCTAAGAATTTTCCAACTGCAAATAAGTGTGAATAATCATTTATGATTATACTAGTTAGAGTGTCTGGAATTATTTCTCCATAAATTGAAGATTCCCAACTTGCTATTGAAGGATTTGATTGAGAGGTCTGGGTTTGTGCAGAGATGTCCCATCCAGGATCTAAGGGATTTGGAGAGGCAATATTTTTTCTTAACAAGATGTTTCTGTTTGGCTGCCAATCTTTATCTGCGCCAGTAATATATATTTGTGGTTGATTTGTGTATGTTAGTTCTTGTGTAGGGTCAAATATCTCTGGTGCATCTGGACCTTCGGTATTTATTGTAAATGTTGAACCGTTTGTTATTTGGTCTCCAACTAATTGATTTAGGTCTTGGGCTTGTATTTTGAAAGTTGCTGTTGTGTGATCTAGATTTGCGTACATTGCTGTTGGAGCGATGTATAAGTTTCCTTGCCATGTTTGGGCTGACCCGGTTATGTCTGTAACTGCTGCTTTATTGCTTCCAAAACTATAATTGAAATGATCTATCTGTAATAATGGTTCGCTTGCATGGATTATTGCATTGTAAATTCCATAACCAACAGAATCCACTGTGATATTATCTTTTTTGATTGTTATTGTGAAAGATGGTTCTGTTGTGTCTTCTACGATGAATTCCTGGCTGAACTGATATGTTTTTCCGAAAAGGTCTTTTATTTCATAATCTACTGTGTAATTTCCAATTGTTATATCGTCTTCTAATGTGAATGTGAAAGAGTTGTTTATATGTTGCATCTGAGCTGTGGAAGAGTAAATAGATGGAACTGTGTTGGATATTGTTAATGAAATTTCATCTAAGATTGTTTGTTTGTTTGAAATAAAATTGAAGTTTATTGGGTAACTAAATTCTGCTTTTTTGCTTAATTGGTCTATTCTTTGGTTCTGGTGATTGTATATTTCTGGTGCAAATTCGGTTGTGTCTTGTACTTCTATTGTTTGTTGAAGAGTTGTTGTGCTTCCGAATTGGTCTTGAGTATTTAATGTTAAAGAGTAGCTTCCTGGATCTAATGGTGTGGTGATTGATGGGTCGTAAGTTGCTATGTAACTGTGAGTTGATGTGATGAAAGATTCAAAAGACTCGTTTGCTTGGAGTGCTATAGTCACTGGTGAGCTTGTGCACCCAGTTCCGGATATACATTCTAAGGTTATTGTTGTTGTACCAACATCATCTAAAGTTTCATCATTTGGATCTCCCCATAATTCATCATTTGCTTTAAGTTCAAAAATCCACGTTTGACCATATTCTAATGATTTGATTGTGTCGCTTTGATGGTTTGTGTTTCCATAATTGTCATAGGAATTGAATTCACTAATTGTTGGGCCAAAGCTGTCTAAATATGAAGTTATTGATGTTGAAAAACTGTTTCCGACAAGGTCGTATGCTGTTGCAATTAATTGGTTGTATCCTCCAAAGAGTTCTATATTTGCTGTGAATTGTCCTAGGTTATTTTTTGTTGAAGTGTTTGCTTGTACTGATTCTGAAGTAATTCCATTTTTATCTACTGCTTTTATGAAAATACTTACTTCTGAAGTGTCGTTCCAGAGGCCCATCACTGCCTGAATTTTTGAAGAGCTAAGAGACATGTCTATTGGAGAAGTTATACTCAAGACTGGAGGGGAATTATCTATTATGAGTTGATTGCAATTTGTTTCTTCTATGTTGTTGAATAAATCTGTCCCCCTATAACATAAATAATAAGTTCCGCTATTTGTGAATGGGTCCATATATTCTCCTGAATGTACAATATATGGTGTGCAAGGTTGTGCTGCTGTACAATATTCTATTTTAGTGCATCCAGATTCTTGTGGGGGTCCTTGGGGTTGATCTTCACATTGAAATTGGAAGAATAGTTGTTTATATGGTCTTTCCCCCATTTCAATAATTGAACCATTTGGAGAGATTGCTGAAATAGAGGATATTGGTGGAAGGTTGTCTATTGTGAAAGTTATTGTACTTGTGTCTTTTAGGTTTCCGTTTGGAGCATCATAACATTTGACTTCATAGATGTAGGTATCACTTTCTAAATCTTCCACTATTGCTTCATAATAATAATCTGAATTATCTGGGATTCCTTGTGCTCCTTGGGAGGGGTTGAATGGATATTTCAATATTTTTCCCTTTTGATTATAATAACAATAATATTGGTCCCCTTTTGTTTTGATTGAAATGTTTACGCTGTTTCCTGAAATTGTTTCCAAATTGGGAGATTCATCAAAAATCATCTGGACTCTATCTACCTCTATTGTCCAATTCTTTGTTTTGCTGTTTTGATGAAGATCTGTGCAGGTTAATGTGTATAAATAATTTGAATCTTGAAGTGTTGGATAAGTGACTTGGTGAGGTGCATCTATTTCGATTAAGGTGTTGGTTAGTTTAGTGCTTTCTGCTGGTACTAGATAATCATGGCAGAGGGCGTTTTCTGTTACTGATATGTTTATTGTTAGATCTGATGCAGATTCTGAAGAGGTTGAATTTGATAACGTGTATATTATTTCCATATCTGGCACTATTGTGTCTGTGTAGATTTCTGTTGATTTTATCTGCTCTATGTTGTTTGCGTTGTCTAAAGAGTAGTATCTTAATGTTATTAATTCTTCTTTGTTGATTAATCCAGAAGTTTCTCCTGAAAGTAGTATATTGTTATTTTCAACTTCTGTGTTTGGGCAACAGGTTTCTCCTATACAATAATATGTTTTATTTGCTCCACTGTAATCTAAAGGCGAAAATACTAGTGTATATCCTGCGTGATTGATATAGGAAGGTTTATTTGATATTAATGTGTTTGGGGCTGTGTTATCTTTTAAGCAAGTTTGATCTGCTTCACAATCTTCTATGTTATCTGCATCCCCATCTTTTATACATTTGTTATTATCCCATTTGCACCTTCCAAGTTTACAATTGTCTTGGCTAAAAGTTAGATTTTCACTGCTTCCGCAACTACTTTGGGGGTTGCCGAATTCTATTAAAGATTCTCCTACACAATCCTCTCTTGATATATAAGATTCACAAGTTGTTTCTGTTGCGCAAGAAATACAAGTTGTTTGGTTGGTGTCTGAATAACATTTACCTAATTTAGAGCAAACATCATGGGTGCATGCAGTATTTTCAAATACATCTCCTTGAGGTCCACAGAGATTACAATAATCTGTTCCTTGATAATCTTCTGCGTAACAGATTCCTTTTCCTAATCTTCCAAAATAATCTGTTGAATCGTACCATTTACAATCTAGATTGTTTCTGTCTCCAGCGTAACAATTATCTTCTAAACAGGCTTGTTCTGTTTTGTAATCATAACAAGACATATCTGTATCGCAATTTAGACATCTATCTACTGAAGTCCAAAAATCTTGATATGAATCATAATAACAATACCTTTGTTGTAGCTGTTCGGGTTGGGTTTTATCTTCTAGACAACCCAGCTGATTCATTTCATAATATGCATCATAATATAATCCAAATATGTTTCCTTGTCCTAGTCCTGTTCCTGGGCAATTTGCTTGTGCATCTGTACACCATGTTTCATCTTCTGCTTGTTGACAAAGAGAATTGTTTCCTTGTGCTGTGATACAATCCCCATTTGGAGAATTTCTCATTATTCCATCCCATAATACTGGTTTGTTTGTTGCATCACAAACAACTCTTTTAGTTTCTTCCATACACCAAGATTCGTCATAAAATTTTCCTTCACAATCTGAAGAACCTATATCCATTGTTATTAGATTACTTGTTGAGGTTATTCCATAATTTGAGTATGCAAGAATATGATATTCATAACTCGTGTTCCATTCTACTGTTGTATCTATGTAAGTGAATTGGGTGTTTAGTGTTGTGTGGATGTGTTCTCCATTTCTGTAAATCTCAAATCTGTCTACTTGATCTGGACAAGGTTGTTGCCAGTTTAATGTTAGATCTTTTATTCCTCTAGATTGGTTTGCTGAAATAAATGGTTCTGCAAGAGATGTTTCTGAACATTCTACATAAATTGGAGTTAATGTGAAATTATTTGACTGAAGTTCTGAAGGAAGAATGTTTAGTGTTGTGGTTGCATAAGAGTATCCTGGTTTTGAAACTAATAAAGAGTATTGGCCTGATGGGGCTTGAATAAGGTAATTCCCGTTGTAGATTGTTGATGTCGAGTATGTTTGAGTTGTTTCTGTTAAAGTAAATGAAAGTGTTACTGCTTCAATTCCTGTTATATTTATTTCTTCTGTGACATAACCTGTGAATGTCCCGTAGGCTATACAAGGATCGTTTGACTGATGATATATTCCTTCACAACAATAACCATTTGATTGATTTGTGTTATTTACATCTAGAAATTGGTTTCCACATTGACACATTGTTCCAGAAGAATTTGTGAGGTCTGTGTTTGTTATTGGTTCATTGTTCAATGCTCCGTTATGGCAAGGAGGTATTTGTTCAACAGTGGTGTTACAACAACCATAACTAGAATCATCGTAATTGCTTGCTGCACAGAGGTCTACTCCATCTATTGTTAGGGTTGTGCCGTCTACTGCACTACATTGATAATTCCAAGAATAACAATCTCCCCCTGCAGTTAGACAAGATGTGGGACATAAACAATCGTTGGTACAAAGTCCTGGGCATGGGCCTAAGTCGTTATCACATTGTTCCCCTAAATCTAATTCATTGTTTCCACAAAGTTGTTCTGGGGAAAGTGCTGTTAATGTAAAATTGTGTTCTGTAATTATTCCTCCAACTATTTCTACTGGATCTGTTTTTGATTCGTGATTGTCTGCTATTGCTGTTATCTCGTGGTCTCCAATTGTTATGTCTGTTAAAGTATATTTTCCTGTGAGTGTTGTAAATATCCCTCCATTAGCCCAATAGATGTATGCAGAAACTGGATTTCCTTCTGTGTTTTTGATGTATCCTATTAAGGTTCCCTTATCTGTTGCTCCTGGCGTTAATGTTATATTTAAGTAAGTTGTTTCATTGAAATTTATTGTTGTGTTGCTGATTTGGTTTGGTTGGAATCCTGTTGCAAGTGCTTCTATGTAATGTGTTCCTGTTGGAACTTCTTCTAAAAGATATTCTCCCAATACGTTAGTAAAAGTTGATATGCCTGAAACTATTATTTGTGTGTTTGGTATTTGTGCAGATGTTGTTTCATCAGACACTATTCCTGTGAGGGTTCCTGTTACTGTTTGACCAATCAAGCAGAGATTGTTACACTCTTCTTCAATCATTCCTGGATGGAACTGAGTATCTGGATAGAGTTCATACGGGGAACAATCCATCTCTGATTTAACTTCACAAAAACCAATATTATTTTCAGATGTTAAGTAAACACAACAGCCAGTTCCACATTCTGGTGCAGAGTCACATGTGTATGTTGGTGCTAAATCATTGATGAAAGTAAATGCGTAATTACAATCTTTGTAAGGTGTTATTTCACAAGTTTGAAGACAACACCCTTGCCATTCACATTGGGTTTGTGCACAAGGAGTTGTTGGGTCAAAGATTCCTTCCCCACAAGTTGCTTCTCCACAACATTCCTGTGCTGAGGCTACATCTTGACAAAAATTACTTGGATGGAAACAACAAGTGTAATCTAAAGAGTTTGTTTTGGGGAGGATTAATAATAGTGTTAATATTATTAAAAATACATTGATACCCCTTTTTATTGTTTTACTATTCATTTTAATTTTTTCTTTTTCTTGTTTTTGTCCTCTTCAAACTCTATATACCATTTATCTTTTTTAGAATCATATTTGAAAATTACGTTGTGTTTTTTTGATTTATCAACTTTAAATAGGAGTGGCATAGGAATTGTTGTCTCGAAAGAGCTACCTCGAGTGTACAATTTCCTCTTTATTTCAAATGACATATTTTACTTATTTAATTACTTATATTTTTACTTATTTTTTACTTATCTATTTACTTATATATTATTTATTAGAACTTATGATATATTTAAACTTTTCTAAGAATTAAATGTGGTTAACGGCAACCGTCTGATTGATTGACATAAGAGTAAACGCAATTGCTTGGACAGTAGTTTCCTGTTGAAACAACTGTTATTTCTACAGGTCCATTGCACATATTTCCCCTATTAGCACATTTTACTTTAATTTGTCTTTTGAATAATTCTTTCATGTCGTCTGTGCTTGAGAGTCCTGTTGAAGGATTTATGTTTTGCGCTGATATTATTCCTGCGGGATCGATGTGTCTTGGGTCAGAAGAGTTGAAGTTGAAAAGACAACCATAATCAGTTAATTCATAGCAAGGTTCTCCTGTTTTAACAGAACCGTAAGTTGAGCCATCTGTCCCATCAGAACAACAAGTATGGTTTGCCATCAAAGGGTCGCTTGTTTGTAAATCTGGGTAAAGATCATTGGGATAATTATGGAAGGGGTATGAAGGAGAAGGATTTCTGTGAGGTATACAATTGTAAACTTCTATTTCTTTTTGGTATTGGCCGAGAGTGGATTCTTGATTTTTTGTTTTTAATATTACTGGGTGATCTCCTATCTGTGTTGTGAACTGAGTTGGTGAATTGATGTTTCCTATGAGTAAAGGGAATTCTATTATTTCGTTTTCATAATTATAATCATATTCTTTATTTTGTTTTTCTAATTCCCATCTGAATAAAAGATTGGAAGAGCCAAAATAATCTGTTGTGAGTGATGCATTGAGTGTAAATGGGTCTTCTATAGATGCTTTATCATGTGGGATATCTGAGTAAGGTGTGCTTCCGAAGAAATATACCTTTGGTCTGTCGTCAACCATTATGCTTACTGTTTGTTCATCTTTTAATCCAAAGAAATCGACTACTTTGATGGTTATTTCATGTGGTCCGACGTCTTCGTGTTTTGCCTGGTAGTTTGCTTTTCTATTTGTATCTTTGTAATTTGTTGAACTGTGCCAGATGTTTGTTGTTATATTAAATGATTCTTGGTGTGGTGTTGGATTATCTGCTGTTGTGGTGAATAATGTGTCATAATCTGCTTTCCAACCAGAATATTTGTAAAACATGGGTTGATTGTCTGGATCATAAGCTATAGGATCTAAGAATATTTCTTCTCCTTCTGTTACACAGATGTTATAATATGTTCCGTCAATGTAACAATTGTCTGGATTGTAATAATCTAATGCGGGTTGTCTGTTTTTAATTGCAAATCTGAATAAATAATTGTTCCCGTCTATTTTTGAGTAGGTATCATTGATAGTGTAAATGTAGGCTGATTCATCTTTAGCTGGTTCTATAGAATATGTAAGATATGGTGTCCTTAAATCATATGCGTCGCTGATTAGATTGAATGATATGTAGTTTATTTCTTGATTGATTATTTTTCTTGCTACATCGTACACTGATTTTAATCTTATTGGGAGTTTTGTTGAAAACGTTTGCATCTTTGTTTCTGCATCATATCCTTGGAGACTAATGATTAAAGGAAATTGTAAGTTTGTTGTCATATCTTCGTTACCTATAATTATATCTACTGTTGCGTTTCCTGCAGAGATGTTGTATGTTGTTAATTCTGAAACATTTATGCAGTTTTCTATCTCTTTTGCTATGAATGATTCTAATTGTTGTTCTATTGAGAATCCAGTACATTCTTCACAAAAACAATCGTAGCCTGCCCTACTGTAATTGTAAATACTACAAAGATCTGGATTTATGCTTCTTGTTGGATCTCCTGTTGAGCCAAAAGTATAATAGGGGAGTGTGTGGGTGTAATGCTCATAACAAAAATCTCCCATCATGATTGGGGGTACATTTGCATTTGAGGTGTAACACGGATAAAGGAAACTTGCTTCTGTGAAATAATTGTTTGGGGGATATATTTGATACGCAATTCTTTGGTTGTCTTTTGTTGTTGATGGAATGTCCCAATCAATTATACTACCTGGTTGATCTTGAAAGAAAAAACCACCTTGAAGACTGATTGTTTTTACTGCTTTTTTTGTTGATTGGTCTAAGCATTTTTCTATGTATCTAGTTAAAGGGGTTTTTTGGAGAAGGTCTGTATAAACCATGTCTGCTGTTTTTTTAGATCTTGTTTCAGCTATGTTCTGTGTTAGGTTGAATAAAAGCAAGAAAGCTGCTAAAAGCACTATTGCTATGAGTAAGAATATTGTAACTTGTGCTTTTTTCATAAAGGTCCCTCTTTTTTATATTTTGGGTCTTAGTTTAGATGTTAGTTTTGGCCACATGTTTACCCCTTCAGGCAATCCTGAAACAACATAGTGACTTCCGCCCTGTTCTGTGCATTGAAGATAATCTGCTTCCCCTATTGATTTATCATAAGATTCTATTGAATCACAAACATCTGCGCCAACCCCAGTATATTTTACTGTAATGTGTTCTCTTCCTGAACTTGGCCAAACATTTTCTGTTATTGCTATTATTTGTTGTTGGTTTGACACATATAATTTATTGAAATCTTTGGTGTCTTCGATGAAATTATAGGTCAAGTCAAAACCATATGTTGGTTCCCAGTCAAAAATAAAGTTAAATAAATTATTGAAGTAAGATGCTATTGTTTGGTCTGGTTCTTGGAAACTTAAAGACTCTCTTGAATAGATTATTGAGTTTGTTTTGTTGTTAAAGTAAATGTTTGATGAGCCACATTTTTGGTATGTGCTTCCACTTTCTGAACATGTTGAAGGTTCTTCAAATACGTTTAAGAAGTTTGTTGGGTCTCCGAGATTTACTTGGTGATTTATTGTTGTTCCAATTATTAAATTGTCTTCACTATATCTTACTACGCAGAAATTATTTGCAGATTCAAATGGTTGAAGTCCTGTTCTTTCTTGTCTTGGATATTTTATGTAGTCTTCTGCGTTTGTGAAAATAGTGTAATTAAATGTGTTGAGTGTGTTTCCGTAATTGTCGCAGTAAATGGTGTATTCATCTTCTCTTTCCATTAGACTGAGTAATTGTAGTGCTAAGAATTTTGTTCTTGACGTCCATTGACCTTCTTCGCAGTAATGATCTCCGATGTAGGTGTCTGAATCCACACATTGAGGATTACTGAATTCTTCATATATTCCAGAAGGATTTACTAAACATTGATCGTTTCTTGGGCACCAACCAGATACTGTGTTGTCCCAGTTGTATTTTAGATATGAATAATACCATTCTCCGAATACACAACGATAACCATTTTCTACTGACCTAAATGGTGCGCTTAATGCATTTGCATGTTGGGTTTCTATACATTGTTGTTCATCCCAACATTGAGTTGGTTCACAACACTCTGCTCTTTTGAGCCCTTCTCCAACGGGCCATTCCGTATAACTAAGGTGGGTCAGGTTTTTTCCCCCTGTTTCTTCCCATTTTTCTTCATAAGAACAGTAGTATTTTCCTACTGATTCGTCTCCTGTTTCGTCAATTATATCACAGTAGGCGTGGTCTTGGATTAATAGCTCATTACATGTTCCATATGATGCGTAACCCGTTATTAGTGGTGTTTGTTGTTGTTGTTTTGTTGGTGGTGCGATTGGTTTGATTTGTGTGTTATAAACAACTGCACCTTCACCGCCACCTCCGCCTTTGCTTTGATCATTGTGTACTAAAACACCATTAGTAAAATAATTTCTTGGTTCTTTTTCTAATTCTAAATTGTATTCTGTTTTGAAGTGTCCAATAGGTTGAATTATTTTAATAAACACTTGTTCTGTTTGTTTTGTTCTTTTGTTATAATAAGAGAATGGTTCTTGTTTGGTGAATGTATGTAGTTGTTTGAATTTTTCTTCTGCTGAAGAATAAAATGCATGATTTAATGTAACATATAATTTCTCATTATTGGAAAGAGTTAGTATTACTCCATCATCTTTGTAATCTTCATGGACTAATGGTTTTTTGACTGTATTTTTGACTAATTGAGCTGTTTCTGTATTATATGAATAAACTAAATCTCCTTTTTTTAGTTTTTCTATAGCTTTTTCTCCTTTAGGAGTTAATATTTTGGTGCCTTGCAGGAAACAGCCGCCTTCGCCGCCTCCTGAACCGCCTCCTGAACCACCACCGGAACCGCCACCGGAACCACCTCCGGAACCACCTCCGGAACCGCCTCCGGAACCACCTCCGGAACCACCTCCGGAACCACCTCCGGAACCACCTCCGCCTCCGCCACCATTAGTACATTGATCATTTGAACAAGATTGACCCTCTGAACAAATTCCACAACTTCCACCACAATCATCATCTCCACATTCTTTTCCATTACAATCTGGTTGGCAGATATCCCCACCTAAATGGGTGCATTCTCTTTCTGCTCCAGATGGCTGTAATGCATATCCTGGATTGGGGCAGTTTTTCATTGTTATTAAAAAATCATTTTCGTGTTTTCCTGCTTCTGGAAAACTTCCATCATAAGGTTTGTTTGTATCTGTGTTATAGTATTCTGGGAAAGTATAGGGTTTTGCACCTTCTGTACATCCGCCGTATCTTCCTGAACAATGGTTGCTTAATGCTGTTTGATCGTTTAATGCACAGCCGTGTTGGGTTCCGTTCATAACATAGACTTCTGTGTAAGTGTGATTGTCTTTGAAAACAAATGCGTTGTTTGGCTGATAAAGAGATCTAAAACATACTCCGTTTCCTTCTGGATCGTTGTATGATTCGTAATCTGGCATTGTTTTATTGTCGTCTGCTTCAGAACAGCAGAAATTATGCGTTGTGTCTCCTTGTAAATGGTATTCATTTTTGCCTGTCCAGACGAATCCTGCAGATTCACAGGTGTTTTTATTTGTTAAGTCTAAATCTGTTGTCCAGAGAGTGCTTTGTGTAGATAATGTGCTAACTGGTTCATCACTTATGGTGGTATCTGTAAAATGTGCACAATAATATATTTTGTTTCCTGGAAATTTGAATGATTCTCCTGTTGAAAATTGAATTCCGCTTTGAGATGATCTTGCTGCCCTATCCCCATGACATTCATATATTGTATATTGTTTAGAGCTATTGGGTGGAGATGTACAAAAATAACTTGTTTTCCATCCATCTAAGAATGTGAATCTTTTTTCGTTTTGAAAGAAATTTCCTGTGAACTGATATTGACTGGTTTCTGTTGGGCATTGGATGTTTATTCCGCAACCCCACCAATTGTATCCATCAGACATTGATTCCATCCCATTTTGAGGTATGCAAGGTAAAAAAACTATGTCCCCTTCTTCATCTGCCGCGTTGTGCCAAAGGCTATTATTGTTACTTGTTTCGTGAACATTACATAAATATTGTTTTCCTGCAACTAGTTTTCCACAATCATGATAGTTATTGTATCCATCCCCATTTGAAGTAAATGTTCCATTGTGGTCTCTATCTGAATACCACATCCCATTATCATCACCACAACAGTGAGCAATGTTGTTCCATTCTCTTAAATTAGGGTTATCATTATCTACACCTAATGCGCAACCAGTACAAAACTTATCGCTGAAGTCTGGTTCGTCTACGTGTTGGTAGAGAAAATCAGGACGATAATTTGGGTCTGGTCCCTCTGTTAATCCTCTTTGAATATAATCGTCTCCACAACATTCTTCTGTTTCTGAGTCCCAATATCTTTGATAAAATGTTTTTTCTTCGTTGGATAAATCATAACCTAATTGACATGTGGTACTGCATTGAAAGGTGTCTGCGTCAGGATCACAAAAACCAATTGTCATGTTTCTGTAATCTTGATCTACTAATGTTTCTCCTGAAATTCCTTGAAAAACTGCGTTTTCATCACTATATGTTCCACTATAAGTGATATTATCAAACTCTTCATATAGTTCGAAAAAAAGTTTATAATCTGAAAGGTGGTCGCTGTTGTCTGGGTCTTTCATGTATGTACAAAGAGAGTTTCCCATGGAACTATGGCAAAGATCATAAGAATCATCAAAGATGATGACATTGGATGTGAAGTTTCCTCCTGAGATGGATTCAGGGGTTAATATTTGTAAATTAAATGCTGGGACACCTGAAAGGGTAAAGTTTGCTGATTCATCTGCTGGGTAATATTTGTATTTGAAGTATGTGTGGTTGTCTTCTGCAATTACTTCACCAACAGAATTGATCAAAAACATTAAAACAGCACAAATTAAAAAGAACTTAAAGAAAATCCGTTTCCTCTTTTTAGTGACTCCTCTTTTTTTCATGGGTAAATATTTAAATAATAGGGATATATATTAATGTTATGGATATTTTATATTTATTTCTGCCGGCGATATTATTGTTGGGTGCTGTTGTTAGCTATGAAGATATAAAAATAGGCAAAATAAGAAATAAGTGGGTTGTTTTAGGGGCTTTGGTTGCTTTGTTATTATGGCTCGGGCTGTATCTCTTTAAGGTTGTGAGTCTAAATTATGTTATGTTGGTTTTTGTTTATTCTTTGGCTGCACTAGGAATTGGTTTTTTTATATGGTTTATTGGATTATGGAGTGCAGGGGATGCCAAATTATATTTTGCTTTTAGTTTACTGATTCCTTTGTCCAGTTATAGGTATAGTGAAGGTTTTCCATTCATTACTCTTTTGGCAAATATTATCTTACCCATTTTTGTTTTTTTGGTGGTGAAAATATTAATAAAAAGTAGTTGGAATCAAAAATTAATTGTTGTCAAAGGGATTTTGAGACCAAAAAGGCTTGGGGGTTTTGTGTTGGTAATATTTAGTCTTGTGTGGATATCTGGGTATTTGTTTCATTTAATCAATATAAGGCCAAATTATGTTTTTAATATAATTGCTATAATGGGTTTGAATAAATTGTTGGGTGAATTGCTTAAATATAAATTTTTTAAAGAAAAGAAGATCACTGTTACTAAATTTTTAATGGTTATTTGTATTTTAAGGGTTGTTTTTGAGTATCAATTAATTTTAACTTGGGTGTTTTGGAAGAGTTTCCTATTATTAACTATGGGTTATGCTTTAATTAGAATGTTTATTAGTGATCTTGAAGGTATTTTTTCTAAAAAAATAGATGTGCGAAATCTGAAAGAGGGGGATGTGTTGGCAGAGATGATTACAAAAAATGGTGAAAAGAAAACAATTAGTGATTTTGGTTATTCCCAGATGGGGCAGAAAGACTCTTTATTTGAATTGGATTATTCTGGTTTAAAGGAAAATGAAATTAAAATGATAAAAAAATTATATAAAAGGAAGAAATTGATGTTTAAGAATATATTGATGCAAGAGACTATGCCCTTTGCGCCTTTTATCTTTTTAGGGGCTTTATTGACTTTGATGTTGAAAGGAAATGTAGTGGTTGTGTTGATGTTGTTCTTTTATTAGAAATGTTTAAATAGGTCTTGAATATTGATATTGTGGGGATGGAAAAACTAAATAAATTGGGGAATATTGAAATTGATGATGTTAATGGATTTGCGGTATTTTCTATAAATCCAGAGATATATCCATTGGAATTGGTGTATTCTGCAGCATATATTATGATTGATAAAGCATTTATTATATTAGATGGTGATCCTGATAAAGAGATTTTGGTTGAAATAAGAAAAAAAACGGAGGATCAAAATTTAAATGAATTAGTTAGAGAATTTAATGAAGAACTACTAAATTATGCAACTTACAAAACTCAAACTGAAAAGAATAAGGGTATTAGGGAGATGATTCTGCAAAGAGT
>CAZVVW010000013.1:0-18789 GCA_964630685.1 uncultured Methanosarcinales archaeon
CAACTCCAACAACTCCAACAACTCCAACAACTCCAACAACTCCAACAACTCCAACTACTCCAACTACTCCAACCACCTGCGAAATATCTGTTGAACCAACATCAGAAAGAGCACACAAAGTGCATGAATTGGCATCCTTAAGGGATTTAAGAGACAATAAGATACCTCAAAGATGGGCAGAAGTAGATAGTGATCCAAGTAATAATTTTGAAGATTTTACTTTTAGCGTAAAAAATAGGGGAAATACAAAAGGAAGATATATTTATAGCATAGCACTCATGTATAAAGAAAATGGACATTGGCGTTTATTTACTCCTGAAATGTATAACACATGGTTACAAGCTAATCACCCATATGGCCAATTAACAAATAATGAACAAGGTAATGAGAATGAAGTAGGATATTTAGCTGGAGCAGGAGGGATATTTGGACATATTCGTCAAAAATTAATGGGTAAAAAAATGCCTACAGCAACTAAAAATGCTAAATCTATACATGTTAGGTTAACTCCTCAAAAAGGATTTGAAGAAGTTATAGTAAGATTATGTGCCACAGTTGTTAAAGGGCCAAAAGATAAAAGACCTTTATGTAAAGCTACCGCTGGCTATGTATTAAAATTTGGAAATTATCCTCTAACAGAAGGTGTTGAAGTCAGAATTATTGGGAACAGAGAGGTGCAAGTATGATTAGAGTTAAATTTACAGTTAGAAACCTCCTTAAAGAAACCCTAGATTATAATTTAAAAGGATATTTACTAACTTGCAATATAATGAGAAGAATTTTGAATTCTGATTCAACAAATATAACTTTATCTGAAGAATATGTAGAATTGAAAAGTTATGAAAAAAAAGAAATCACTCTCCAGTTTTCTCCCCCACAAACCTTTTAAAAAAAAAAAAAATATTTAATTAGTTTATGGGCTATAAGCCCCCAAAATAGCCACACATTTGAAATAACTAATGAAAGTGTACAAAAAGTGGTAGATTATAATAGGTCTAAAGGAGCTACAATAGGTTGCGATTATTATGAGTTAAAAGAAACCCAAAAACTTACCATTGAAGACTTAAAAAAACATATAAATAAATGGGACAAAAAAGTCCAAAAAAGTGAAAATCCTTTATTCTTTGGAGGGTATATTAATATGATAGGTTATTTGAAAAAAGCAATTCCTATCCAAGATGAAAAAAGTATTTTAACTAAATACCATCTTGAAGGGAGAGAAGAATTAGTTCAATTACATCATGAAACTATTAGTGGTAAATATGTATTACTCAATGATAAACTGAAAAACCAAATAATGCCAAAAGATACTTTTAGATTCAAAGAATATACAAACTTCACAGATTTCATAAAATCTTTAAATAAGAATGCAATTAAAGGATTTATTAAAGAAATAAAGGAAGGAGATATAGAAGGATTGAGTAAAGAAGAAGGAAATAATTTAATAAAATTAATAAAAAAGATCACTTAATTAAAAAAGAGGGAAGAATAAAAAACAAAACAACAAGGTTAATTCATAAGGAGGAATTAAAATGGGAGTAGTATCAAAACAAATAGCAAAGATTGGATTGGTCATGCATATTGGCTCATCAAAGCACTATGCAAAAGTTATTATAAGACTTACAAAAGCAATTAAAGGAGATGTAAAAGACGAACATGAAGATGTTCATAAATTAGATGAAGCAATAACAGAAGGTTCTATTTTAAAAGTAAAAGAAACAATGAACCACTTAATTGAAACATGTAAAGATGAAGCAAAAGAATTAGATAAAATATCAGAAGAAGTCTATGTTCTAGAATTTAGGATGGAAAAAGACTTAAAAAAATTAGTAGATGATTTAAACTCATTAAACAAGGACCCTAAACATGAAGCAGAATTAAAAGAATCACTCAATTCATTATACTCTTTATTCAAAGAGATTCATCAAAAGATTTTGATGGAAAAGAAACAAATGAGGGATTTAAAGAAAGATAGACATAGATTAAGAGATAGAACCATTAAACTAAATATTATGTTATTTCACACATTAAAAGTTTGTGCAAAAGCAGAAAAGAGAGATGTAAAAAAAGTTGCAAAAGTAATCCACGAATTACAAGGACTTATCGAAGACTTAAAGAAAGGTAAAGCAGACAAAAACGTTTTTGGAACAATAAAAACAGATGCAGAAAAATTAAAATCTGAAATTGAAGAAGAATTAAAAGTCTTAACCCAAATAGAATCTGCAACAGTTTACCTTACAGAGAGATTTAAAGAATTAAATGCAAAAGAATTCCAAAAAGTAAGAGATTTAGCACAAAAAGGATTCCCTCAAAAAGTGGAATCAGAAATAGCACTCAAAGAACAAGAATTCTTAGAACAACTAAAAGCAGAAGAAAGAAAAGAATATGATAGGGTGAGGGCAGTTCTTGGAGTATCTAAAGAAGGATATAAAATGGCAGCTTAAAACAGTTAATTTTATATAATTCTTTTTTATTATTTTAGTTTATGTTAAAAAAGAGCTCTTTCATAGTGTCATCTATCTTAGCAACACAATCTGTTCTAGCAATAGATATGCCTAATATAGGTGAAGCAGTTGGAATGATAGGGAAAGTGCTTTATTCTATTTCTACAAATTCTTATGCCCAATTTGCAATAGTTGCAATAATCCTATATATCTTACTTTACCAAATATTCAAAGCCCCATTAAAAAAAGTTCCTGTTTTTGAAGGCAGCTCAGGGAATATTATAGCAGCAGCATTAGCACTATTAGCAGACCTAGGCATAGTATACAAATCTAGAGAAGTGGGTTTAGAGGGTTTCTTAGCAAAGATATTTGGCCCAAATAGGCTCTTTGCAGGGGTAATAATAGCAATAGTTCTTTTCTTTATCTTAAAAAAATCTCTTGGAAATAAAAGTAAATTAGCTTTATTCTTAACAGGGCTCACTTGTTTAGTGTTAGCAAATATGCTACAACTTCCTATTATGGGCACAATTGGTTTATTTTTAATGATTGGCTCTGGGCTATGGTTTATGGCAAGTCACGCACGTCCATCGGCAGGGGGTTCTTCTTTTAGCTCAAAATTAAAGAATGAATGGGGTTCAAAAAAAGGGTTTGGAAGTGGCAAAATCAAAAGGATAAAAGATTGGGGAAAAACCAGAAAAAAAGACGAGAAAAAGATAAAGAAAAACAAAAAAGACGAGAAAAAACTCTCACATAAACAAAAAAAACAGATCAAAGGAGACCATAATATTCATGCAAAACTGATTAAAGCCATAGAAGCACAAGACACCCAAAAAATAATAGAATTATCAAGAGAGTTAGATGAATCTGTAAAAGAAGAAATCAAGTTATACATAAAGGAAAGAGAAGATGTAGTGAAAGAACAACAATTAGATATTCAAGACGAAGCAATTACAAGAAAAAAAATAGAGGGGATAGAAAAACTAAAAAAATCAGACGAGTTAGATAAAGATACCAAAAAAGATTTAGAAAAAGAAGAACAAATAGAGATAAAAGAAGATAAAATTGAAAGACAAGAATATGGTTGGGATAACAAAGAAAAAGAACAATTTGCAAAATTAGGAACAGTCAGTACTGAAATAGAGAGTATATTAAGGAGTTTAGTGGTAAAGGCTCAAGAAGAACAATTTAGGGAATGTTTAAAGATAGCACAGGAAATTAAAACAAAACTTCAAGAGAGAGATAATATATGGGGGGTTAAAGAGGGTTTCAGGGAAAAAGAAAGAAAAGCATGGAAAAAACAAAAGAAATTAGTTAAAAAAGAGCACAAACAAGAAAAAAAAGTAGAAAAAGACGTTGAAAAACAAACAAAAGGAGAAGCAAAAGCAGGCAAACAATTAGAATTCAACTTCAAATAATAATCATTTTTTAGAAATCTTTTATAACAGAGCGAAGTGATGTTGTCTAAAAGGTTATTTTTCAAAATCTTTTTGGTTTGGGAGCAACACAACACAACCTTAAAGCTTTGAAAATGGAAACCATTTCTGAAATCTTTAAACTTGCGGGCAAAGCGAAGCAAGTAATGAAGGTTAAAGGAAAGTTTTAACTTTCCGAAACCTTTATATATCACTTCTAAAACCTTTTACTCATTAATCCTTATTAAATAGAGAAGGGGGAAATTAAGATGGCTAAAGATAAAATACATATGAATTTAGTGTTCATCGGACACGTTGACCATGGTAAATCAACAACTGTAGGTAGAATGTTGTTTGACTCTGGTAATATCGAGGAACAAACATTAAGAAAATTAAAAGACAAAGCAGAAGAGCTAGGAAAAGGCGGATTTGAGTTCGCTTTTGTAATGGATAACCTAAAAGAAGAAAGAGAAAGGGGAGTTACAATTGACTTAGCACATAAGAAATTTGAGACCGATAAATATTCTTTTACAATAATCGACGCTCCAGGGCACAAAGATTTTATTAAGAATATGATTACAGGTGCATCACAAGCAGATGCCGCAGTTCTTTGTGTAGCAGCTAATGATGGTATCATGGCTCAAACTAAAGAGCATTTGTTCTTATCAAGAACTCTTGGTGTAAATCAACTTATAATTGCAATAAATAAAATGGATATGAAAGATTATGATCAAGGAATATTCAATAAAATCAAAGACGACATGAGTGCATTGATGAAAACTGTTGGATATAAACCTGAAGAAGCAAAATTCATACCAATCGCTTCATTACCCGGAGACAATGTTGTTAAGAAATCAGATAAATTGTCCTGGTTTGATGGAATGACATTAGCTGAAGCAATTAATGATTTAAAAGCACCTGAAAAACCAACTAATTTACCATTGAGATTACCAATTCAAGATGTTTATAGCATCACAGGTATTGGAGTAGTTCCAGTAGGAAAGGTTGAAACAGGCGTGATGAAAATCGGCGACAAAGTTATAGTTGTTCCAGGAAGAGAAGGAACTGGTGTAACTGGTGAAGTTAAAACAATTGAAATGCATCACGAACAAATGCAAAGTGCAGAACCAGGAGACAATATTGGATTCAACGTAAGAGGGATTGGTAAAAAAGATATGGCTCGTGGAGATGTATTAGGTCATACTGATAACCCACCAACCGTTGTAAGTGAGTTTACAGCACAGATTGTTGTATTAAATCACCCAAGTGTTATTACTGTAGGATACACTCCAGTATTCCACATACATACCGCACAAGTGGCATGCCAAGTGATAGCAATTGAGAAAAAACTCAATCCAACAACTGGTGAAACCTTAGCTGAAAACCCAGACTTTATTAAGAATGGAGACGCAGCAATAGTTAAGATAAAACCAACAACTCCGTTGGTCATCGAGAAACAAAAGGAAATACCACATATGGCAAGGTTCGCTATTAGAGATTCAGGAACCACAGTTGCTGCAGGAATGTGTATTGACTCAGTCAAAAAGAGCTAAGTTAATACATTTTTTTTATCTTTTTTATTTTTTATATGCATGGTGAATACCTGTTTATCATGTGGTAGTTAAGGAATATGCAGAAAGCAAGAATAAAAATAGCAAGTACAGAAATAGACAAGGTTAATGAAACCTGTCAGTACATACAAGATATTGCAGAGAAGACCGGCGTAGATATTAGAGGTCCTATTCCTTTACCTACCAAAAAATTAAAATTAACAACTAGAAAAAGCCCAGACGGTGAGGGCAAGGCTTCTTGGGAACGTTATGAAATGCGTGTCCATAAACGTATTATTGATTTAGGTACAGATGAAAGAGCATTAAGACTAATTATGAGAGTGCCTATTCCAGAAGGTCTCAATATTGAGATTGAAATGATTGATGTTTAAGACAATATTCAATTATTCTAATAACACAATTTTTATAAATAGTTTAATTTATCTTAACTTTAGTGCCACGATCGCATAATCTGGTATTGCGCAAGATTGGAAATCTTGTCCCTATGGGATTCCCGGTTCAAATCCGGGTCGTGGCGTATTTTTTTTTTTATAGTGTTTTTAAATTAAGATAATCTATTAAAGAGTGTGCTATGTAATTAAGTTAACTTCGTTAACTTATATTGCATCTGGGGGGCTACGACCCAAAACGTAGGTTCCAAATCCGGGTCGTGGCGTATTTTTCTTTCACATTTATTTTATTAATTCAAGTTTTCTATTTAATAAAGTAATTAATTATACTCATTAATAACAGAAATAGCTTTACCTAAAAAACTCTTACGTTCTAATTCATCAGGCTCAAAATCATAGAAATATTTATTACTCAATAAAACTTCTAACTTTCCATTTTTTATCAGGGAATTAACGGCAGTTATCACCACACCATTTTTAATGTTAGGATCAATCACACCCCAATCAAACCAGAATAAAGAATATTTTTTAAGTTTTAATTTTCCTTTGTCACCCCTAAAATAATAATAAACTTTACCACCATAAGATATTTTATCATCCTTATTAGGTACAACCACTGCAGTAAATGCCCTTGGATCAAATATGTACAACATTGTCTGAAAAAAAGCATCCTGATTAAATATAAATTGCCCAATATCTTCAACTGTTTCATAAACTGCTCTACCTTCTTTCACATTAACTATAAACCCAGCTTCAGAACCTTCTTTTTTTATTAATTTAAACTGTAATTCTTCTCCCTTGGGAAGAATGTCTATAAAATTATCAATATTAAAACTTCCTCCAGCAGAAACTCTTTTTTGAATTAACTCATTAAAAGCCATTTTGGTTTCAATTAAATTGCCTTCAGCATATTGGTAATAAGCAGCTTCTATTAATCTTTCAATATCTGGAGTTATCTGTAATCCTTTATATTCTTCAATTTCTCCAGCACCAAGCACTTTAAACCCAAATCCAGCCATATCTCCTTCTCCTGCAAAAACAAACCCAAATGAGGCCTCTAAGAGTATAGCAACAAAAAGAATTCCCAACAATCCATTTATTCTACCAAACACCTCCATATTGAATATTTATCATTATTGGATATAAATACTTTTCTAATCTATCCTTAATTAACCGTTACTTTTTTAAATAAATCACCTATTTAGGGCTAATATGGGCCCATAGCTCAGCCTGGCTAGAGCGATTGGCTCTTAAATTGTGTCTGCATACTTTGTAGACAAAGTCTAGAAACCAATAGGTCGCGGGTTCAAATGTCTGGTTAAAATATAATCAGTCTGAAAGTCCCGTTGGGCCCATTTCATAATCAAATAAAGCGAGGAGAGTTGGTGGGACCTCTAAGGTTTTAGCCTTAGTGTGTCGCACATCCTTTTGACCAGATTTTTGAAAAAATCTGCGTTGGGCCCATTAATTTAACCAAAAATGGAATGTCAAAAAGAAAAAAACCTTGAAAGCTGTTCTTGCACCTATCCTGGATGTAAGAAAAAAGGAATTTGTTGCGAATGTGTGAGATTTCACAGAGAAAGAGGAGAATTGCCGGGTTGCTTTTTCCCTTCAGAAACAGAGAAAACATTTGATCGCTCAATAAGCAAATTTATCCAAACAAGAAGATTTGATTCTTAAATCTTCAAGTCACACCCAAAGATTTTTTAAATCTTTAAGTGTAACAAACAGCTGAAAATAAAATTAAAGCCCAAATGATAATGATATTATAATAAAATGAAACCTATAATGAGATTATATCGTCCAAGTTGGAATTTATATGGGATAGAAATAGATAGATATGGTGATGGAGTTCTTGAAGAATACTGGGAAGAAGCAACAGATAAGAGAATGAAAGAAAAATATCCTTCTCTCATAGAAAGAATCATCCATTATCCAAGAAAAAAAGAAATCAAAAAAGATATCTGGAATCAAATGAATAAGATAATTAGATTAAATGGGTTAGAGAGAATGTATAATAAAAGGATGGAAGAGTTTTTTTCAGTTTATTCTAACAAAGAAGGAGCACTAAAACAAAGGATGCAAGATTTACATTATGATTTCAAAGAGTATTTCAAAGTAGATTTGAAAACAGAGATAGAATATATTAAGTAATATAAAATAGTAAGTAATAAGTAAGATGGCCCTTATTTATGTTTTCGATGCCAAATACATCGTAAGAGGGGCCAGGAATAGAAAAAATTTACTTTTTGTGTAATTTTTCTACATCGAAAACTGGCCAACTTATTACTTGCTTAAAATAGAAAACTTTATATTCTTTTTAATCTAGAGGAATCTTATGAAAAAAAAGATAGTGATTTTACTCTTTTTATTGATAGTCTGTTCTAGTTTTGCAAGCGCTTACTCTTTTGAAGAATTTATTGATGACGCAAAGAATTTCTTTTTAGAATTCTCTTCAATAACTGGAATGGTTGTAGCAGAAATGGGTGGAGAGAAAAAAGAAACTCAAGAAGAAAAATTTGAAAAGATAAAACTGCCAGAACCAAAAGAAGTAGAATTAGCTAAAAAAACAAAAGAAAAAGAAACACCCGTAGAAGAAACCCAAGAAATTGATATTCAAGAAGAATCTACACAAGAAGAGACAGTTGAAAAAGAAAAAACAAAAGAAAAAGAAACACCAAAAAAATCAAAGAGGACAAAAAGAGTAAAACCAACAATTCATATTCCAGAATGTTCTGATTATGCAGATAATAATGTAAATTATTACAAAAAAGGAACCTGTAAAGATGAAAGCAAAAAAAGAATAGACCAAGGTACAGAGGATTATTGTAGTAAAGATGGCACAACCCTTATGGAATATTCTTGTGGCTCAACTGGTTTCTGTGAAGGCTCTTGGTATGTCTGTGCTAACGGATGCGAAGACGGCGCATGCCTTACAGAAAAGAAGGAAGAGCTAAAACCAGATCTTAAGGTGCTTTCATTAACTAATAAAGCAGATTCTTCCTTAGTTTCTGTAAAAAATACAGGTACAAAAGGAACCTACTTTAAGACACAAATAAACACACCAGATAAAGAAGAACTTTCAGAGGTAGATTATTATCTAGAGCCAGGAGAAGTTGTTGAAGTAAATTTAGGTGAAAAAATCACAGGAGATTATTCTATAGGGATAATTGCAGATGAAGACGAAAATCAGCAAGATAATACCTTGGAAGGCCACATTGAAGAACCAAAAGAACTACAAGAAGTCCAACAACAGATAACCGGTGCAGTAACAACAGAGATACCAAAAGAGCAAGAACAAGAAAGTAAAGAAAACAAAAAATCGGCATTTACAAAATTCATAGAATTCTTAAAAAATATCTTTTAATTTTAATTAGCAACCATGCCAGTTAATTTCTCAAAACCACTACTAGGGGTGCTAACTCCTAACACTTTATCGATAACTATTGTTCCATCTCCGCCACCATAATTAAACAATGCATAACTATCTGAACTCATTTTAACAGAAGAAACCCTAAAATGATACCATTTGTATTCATCAGTCAATTCTCCTCCAGCAATTTTTGTGTTTCCAGGAGCCCAAATTTCAAAAGAAGCACTACTCCCTTCTTTTTTCATATATAAAGATAAAAGTACTAATTTCCTATTCCATTCCACATACAAATATTCATCATTTTTCCCTGCAGGAACTGTGGTTTTATCCAATAAAAGCACACCATCTCCCTTCTCAATTAAAGAATCAAGCACACCATCTTTCATTTTATTATCCTCTGTTCTTAACAAAACTCCTAAAACAGGAACACTGGCTTCTTTTAATTCTTCAATCTCAAATTCTCCAGAAATCGCCCTACCAGTTATAGATTCTAATTTAAAATCTTTAACAGTTTCAGCAATACCAAAGAGCATAACTAAAGAAATAACCACTACAGGTAGAATATATCTGATATATTTCATACTAGTTCACTTATCTTAGTAATTTAAATAATTTTTGTTTTTGAGTAAGAAATAAGTAAGAAGAGTTATGAAAAATAATTGGAAGGTAAGTAATTGAACGTTTCTTTATTTTTTACATCTACAATCTCAAAATCAATAATTAGCTCTTCAAATCTCTCTCTTAATTCACTCATAAAATCATCAAAGCTATTTTCTTTCAATGACTCAAAATTAATCACAAGATCCCAACTTCCAAAAGTTTTTACCACCGAAACTACAGAAGAGTTTTCTTTACAAAAATTAGTCAACTCATCCTCTATTTTGAAATCATAAGCAGAATATTTTAATAGAATTTTTTTATTAAGTATACCTAATTTATCACAATCAAGAATTGGCTCAAATTTCCGTATAACCAATCTTTTTTTCAACGATTTAAGTTTAGATGAAAAAGTTTTGAAGCTCGTCCCACTAATTTTGCTCAATTCCTTTAATTTAGCACTCGGTTTCTCTAACAATGCCTTGCAAACAAACTTCTCAGAATCACTAAAATTAACTGGAGCTCTATCACCTCCAATCACTTTATCTTCCCCTTCTCTAGCCCAAGGATTAAGATACTGCCTACCAAATTTACGAATCACAATAACAGTACAAATGTGGTTATCAGTAATATCTTCTTTATGTTTGGAGATAAATTTCTTTAAAGTTTTATTAAAACTAGAAGGATTTTGGGATAAAAACATAGCACTAATATCCAATTTTCCCTGAAGTGTTTCAATCCATACAACCTCTGGAAGATCTTTCAAATTCTTAAGTAATTCTGAAGAGCCATTTTTTTTGTGAGATGTTCTAAACAACACAAGATATCCATTAAAATCAAATTTTGCATAATCAAAAACAGTCGCATAACCCTTTATTTGTCTTTTTTTATTCATTGATTTTAAGGTATAACTGACCCTTTGTTCACTCGTCTTTAAACGCTTAGCTATCTTTGATAAAGTAGTTCTACTGTTTTCGTCGAGAAAGTGCAATATTCTATAAATAACCTTAGTCATATTTTGAATTAATGCCTTATTCTATATAAATTTTTCCACTTTTTACAAAATAAACTAACCTAAATTTTATATTAAATAATTAATTACTTACTAATATTGGCCAAAAAGTCCTTTTTTTTCTAATTGGATGTATATAATCAATTAAAAATTAACTAGATAAATGAAAAAACCAAAATTCGCAGTAATAGGAGCCGGCTGTGGCGGACAAACCTTTGCAGGACATTTAGCATCTGAAGGTTATGATGTAAATCTTTACAATAGATCCCCAGAAAAGTTAGGTAACTTAAATGAAGAAAAAAAGATTTCATTAGAAGGAATTCTAAACCAAGAAGGAAAAATAAATATTGCAACAACAAACTTAAAAGAAGCAGTTCAAGACAGAGATATAATTATGGTTGTAACCACAGCAACAGGTCATGAAGAAATATCTAAAAACATAACGCCTTACCTTAAAGGGGGTCAAACAATCATACTAAATCCTGGAAGAACATTCGGAGCATTAGAATTCTTAAATAATATTTATCAACAAAGACCCAATTTAGACGTTACAGTTGGAGAAGCAAACACATTACTTTATGCAACAAGAGTTACAGAGCCAGGAAAAGCTAATGTTTTAGGGGTAAAAGAAGAAGTTTCACTATCAACATTACCTAGTTATAGGACAGAAGAAATTGTAGGTCAATTAAATGAGTTTTATCCATCATTTAAAGCATCAGAAAATTTCTTAGAAACTAGTGTAGGAAATATTGGGGCAGTGTTTCATCCTTCAATCATGTTATTGAATCATGATAAAATAGTAAACAACGAGCCTTTTGAGTTTTACACAGAAGGAGCATCAGAATATGTTGCAGGATTTATGAATGAGATAGACAAAGAAAGACAACAAATCGCAAAAAAATTAGGAACACCAATACCCACATTAGAAGAATGGTTAGGAAGCAGATATAATTTAGAACAAAAAGAACTACACTTAATGCTTAAAGAAAATCCAGCATATCAAGGGATAATGGCGCCAACCACAATGGACCACAGATATATTTTTGAAGATGTCCCAACAGGATTGGTTCCACTCGCACTTACAGCAAAATCATTAGGAGTTGACACTCCCTATATGGACCATTTAATTAATTATTCAAGTCAAATACACAACAAAAATTATTGGGAAGAAGGGCGAACACTCAAAAAAATAGGTCTGAACAAAGATTATCTTACAGAACAATTAGGCGAGATTATACATCAAAATCATTATGTAGGGGTATCATGAAAAAAATAATAGGGGCTTCTTTAGGGGAAGATGTCCATATTCAAGGAGTTTATAATTTCTTGAAACTGGCAGAAGAAAAAGGTTATGATACAAATTTTCTTGGACCAGCAGTAAATCTAGATGGGCTCATAAAAACAATAAAAGAACAAAAACCAGATATTGTTGCATTGAGTTATAGGTTGACTCCAGAAACAGGAGATAATTTAATTAAAGAACTTGACGAAAGAATAAAACAAGAAGGATTAACTCAACCAGAATATGTTTTTGGTGGAACAGAACCAGTTACACAAGTTGCTAAAAAATACAATCTTTTTTCATTTATTTCAAACGGGAATAATAATGAAGAGCTAATGGATTTCTTAAATAATGAAAAACAAAGAAGAAACCTTCGCGTCAATTATCCTCAAAATATTGTTGAAAGAATAAAACAAAAAAAACCATACCCAGTTCTAAGAACTCATTTTGGTCAGCCAACCTTAGAGGATACAATAAAAGGAATAGAAAAAATATCAGACTCTGGTTTGATTGATGTTGTATCTTTAGGAATCGATCAAGATGCCCAAGCAAATTTCTTTCACCCAGAAAGGCAAGATATCAAAAGAGCAGGAGCAGGAGGAGTACCGGTAAGAACAGAATCAGATTTAAAAAAATTATACTCAGCTACAAGAAGGGGCAACTTTCCTTTAATGAGAAGTTACGCAGGAACAGACGACTTAATAAAAATGGCTGAGATGTATGTCGATACAATAAATAATGCATGGGCAGCGATTCCAATCTTTTGGTTTAATGATATGGATGGAAGAGGATCACAAGAATTAGAACATTCTATCGACCAACACCTTCAAACAATTGAATGGCATTCTTTTGAAGATGTACCTGTGGAAATTTTAGAAGCACATCATTGGGGAATGAGATGGGCACACGATTCACTAGCAGTTGCATCTGCTTATCTCGGAGCAAAAATAGCAAAAGGAGTTGGAGTTGAGAAATATATCCACCAATACATGTTTAATGTTCCATCAGACACTTCTTTCAAAAATGATCTTGCAAAAATGCTAGCAGTAAAAGAAATGATTACAGAATTAGAAGATAAATATGTTTTTGATATTTATCACCAAACAAGAGCAGGATTGCCCAGTTTTCCATATAACATGGAAGCAGCAAGAGGTCAGTTAGCCTCTTCAACATTATTGCAAATGCAGTTAAACCCAGATATAATCCATGTTGTGAATTATTCAGAACCTCATCATGCAGCTACAGCAGAAGATGTAATCAACAGCGCATATATCACAAACCAAGTTATAAAAAATTCTTTTGGAATGCCAGATATAACTAAAGATCCTGAAGTTGTAAAAAGAAAAGAAGAACTAAAAAAAGAAGCAGGACATTTGATTGAACATATAGAAAAAAAAGGAAATATTCTTGATCCAAATTATCTCACAACCATAGTAAGAAATGGAATATTCGATGCTCCGATGTTAAAGAATAACAAATATGCTAAAGGAGAGTTAGAAGTGCTGGAAAAAGACGGCGCTTATTTTCCCTCAAAAGATGGAAGAATAATCTCAGAAAAAGAAAGGATAAAAAATGTAATGAATGAAAATATAAAGGGGTTAAACTTATATGCAAATAGCATTTCAAACAGCAACAAATATTGAAGATAAAGTTAATGTGGATTATAATCTTAATAATCCTGGAAAAACAATAAATCCTTTACTCCAAGGATTATATAGGAGGGGAATCAAAGAAATATTTCATTATAATCTTTCTGATTTAACCACTAATACACTTCTTTCTGCAAACGGATACACTCTAACACTTAATGAATTAAACAAAGATGGAAAATTAGACGTATCTTATCGCCCAACCATAAAAAGTTTAGATGATTTTGATATTATTTTTACAAGGGGGGACGATGTTAATAAAAAAACAGAAAAAGAAGCACTACAAATAGACAGTTTGGAAGATACTTTACTCATTAATTCAGGTTATGCTACATTAGCTACTAGGGATAAATTTGAAATCCCTAAAAGATTCTCACAATATCCAGAATTAATTCCAGATACAGTTTGTGTATCTAAAGAAGAAGATTTAAAACAAGCATGGGATACAATTAACACTGATTATGTTGTGTTAAAAGGGAGATATGGTTCTTCCGGAAAACAAGTTGAAAGATTTCCAAGAACTAAGGAAGGATATGCTCAAGCAAAAAATTATTTTAAAGAAATTGGAGATTTAGTTGTCCAAGAATTTTTGCCAGAAATAAAAAAAGGAGACGTGAGGATTAATGTTTTTGATGGAGAGATTCTCGGAGGATCTAAAAGAATTCCAGGTAATAATTGGTTAACTAACATATCTAATGGCGGAAAAATGAAGCCAGTTGAACTATCTCAAGAACTTATAAAAAATGCACAGATAGCTGCGAGTTTATATCCTGAAGTCAGATTTCAAGGATTGGATCTCACCTATGATTCTGGAAAATTCATAGAAACAAACGCATTTCCCGCATCCATTGGCCATATGAATATCCTTTACGGCGCACACAATGAAGAAACTATTTTAGATAAAATAATAAAGTAATTCACATATATTCAAATTCATGAAACCATTAATTGCCATAACAACTCATTTTCAAAAAGAAAACCAAAACTATTATTCTATTTATGAAACTTATTCAAAAGCAATAGAATTAGCAGGCGGAGTGCCTGTTTTTATCCCAATATTATCAGATGTCTCAGTTTTAGAAAAATTTGATGGATTTCTTATCTCTGGAGGGGGGCAAGGAGTAAAATATCTAGAAACAGATGGAAAATTACCTTCATTAAGAGAACAGAATCCAGAGAGATATGATTTTGAAATTAAAGTAATCAACTACGCATTAGAAAATAACAAACCTTTAATTGGAATATGCAGGGGATGTCAAACTCTCAATGAATCTCAAGAAGGAACAACCATAGATATCAAACAGATTTCTAATTCTTTGAATCATAGACAAACAACAGAAAAACATAAACCATTCCACCAAATAAACATCCGAGGAAAACTCAAAGAGATATTACAGACAGACACAATTGAAGTAAATAGTGTCCACAGTCAAGCAATAGATAAGGTTGCAAAAGGATTTAAACAGATAGCAAAAGCAAAAGACAACATAACAGAAGCAATAGAATCCACAAAACACGATTTTGTGATTGGATTACAATTTCATCCAGAAAAGATGTTAGAAAATTCCTTTTGTTTTATCAAAATATTTCAAGAATTCATAAACAAGTGTAACCTTAATACTCATGACCTACAATGAGTTCATCCATCTGCATGATTTCTACACAATTGGTTGTTCTTAAATGTCTTGTTAGTTTATGATTAAAGGTCATCACAATTAAATCCTCTCTTTTGACAACTCCTGCTTTGATTGCCCTCTTTAAAGAATCAATAAATCTTTCTCTTTTCTTTTTCTTAAATGAATGGAACTGGAACACTCCTTTGACAATATCAAGTTTTCTTGACACTCTTTCATCAGTACTCAAAGCGATTATAGGAATCTTTGGCCTATATTTTGCAATTAAATTTGGAGTAAAACCAGAATGGGTTGGAGTGATTATTGCTTTAACATCTAAAAAACGAGCAATTTGATTCACATTAATCGCAATTGTTTCTGGAATAGTATAATTCTCTTTTATTTTCATCTTTTTTTCAGGCCTTTCAACATCAACATCTTTTATAATCCTAGCCATAGTTCTCACAGCT
The DNA here is from genome assembly GCA_964630685.1 of uncultured Methanosarcinales archaeon. Classification (GTDB taxonomy): domain Archaea; phylum Nanobdellota; class Nanobdellia; order Woesearchaeales; family BS150m-G63; genus BS150m-G63. The sequence goes on from CAZVVW010000013.1 coordinate 15,813, forward strand.
TCAACAGGATGATCTCCTCCAGCAGTTTCACCGCTCAGCATAACTGCATCAGCACCATCAAGAATTGCATTGGCAACATCACTTGCTTCAGCCCTTGTTGGTTTTAGATTAGTAGTCATAGATTCAAGCATCTGAGTAGCAACAATAACTGGTTTTCCGACTTTATTGACTTTTTTAATTATTCTTTTTTGAATCATAGGTACATTTTCTACAGAAATATTCAATCCCAAATCGCCACGCGCAACCATAATTCCATCAGAAACTTCAATAATTTTGTCAATATGATCTATTGCAGCAGGATGTTCTATTTTAGAGATAATGCTAATATTTTTTCCAGCTTTTTCTATCATTCTTCTTACTTTTAACACTGTAGCGTGTTTAGTGACAAAAGATAGGGCAATAAAATCAACATTATGTTTTAACCCAAATTCAATATCCTTATAATCTTTTTTGGTTAAGTCAGGAAGATTTACTTTTTTATGGGGCACAACCAAACTTTTTTTACTTCCCAACACACAGTTTGATAAAACCTTACATTTAACTTCTCCCTTAGATTTAGAAACCACCCTCAACTGGACCATCCCATCACTGATTAAGATTATGTTTCCTTTGCTAACATCTTTCCATAATCCTTTATATGTCTGGTGTAATACCTTTCTTACCAATTCTGTTTTTCTGTTTGTTAAAGTTATTATTTCCCCTTTTTTCAGATGTAATGGTTCTTCCAATACAGTAGTTCTTATCTCAGGACCTTTTGTATCGAGTAAGATAGCCACCCTATGAGATAATTTTCTAACCCTCTTGATAACTTCTCTGTGATAATGATAATCTCCATGAGAGAGGTTGAGTCTTGCCACATCCATTCCTTCTTTAATTAGTTCCCTTAATTTACTAGGTTTATCACAGGATGGACCTATTGTACATATTAATTTTGTAAACTTCAAGTGTGTCATTTAACATTAAGTTGATATTATATTATTTATATCTTTGTCTATACTTTTTAGTAGTTCAATTGAAATATGTTTGATTTAGACAAAAAAGAGAACGTCGCAGCTCGGATTTGAACCGAGATATCCCAAAGGAAACGAGGGTTCGAGCCTCGCGCAATACCAGATTATGCGACTGCGACACAATCAATATTTAGTTGTATATTTACAATATAAAAATAAAGCCCCACTTTCTCTCTCTTTATCATAGGTCCTTAATAGGATCTCCAAGAGTTTAAGGAGCAGGGCAATTAGAATATAATTGAGTTCTTTAAAATAGTTTTGGTATTATTGAATTAATGTCTATAATAAGATTCATATTCTTGATGAGTTTCAAAATATTTGAATATCTCTATAGTGAGGGTGCTATCAGCATTTCTACTCACTTCAAACAAAGCTCTTCTAGGGCCAAATCCTTCTCTTCTGAAATGTCCCTCATGTCCCCTTTCTTTTTTACAGGTTTCATAAAAAGAAGCATTTGCAACTTTAGACTTTTTAACAATCCTCCTCCCTGTATTAAATGGGCCTGCCAAAAGTTCTTTTTCTAAAACATCTCTATCTTTCCTATTTGTTATTTCAGTTAGATTATGAATATACACTTTAGGCTTATCTTTTTTTATCAATCTCCTCAATCTTTTTTGAGATTTATAATTTTTGATATTTCTGTTAGGCAATATCCCGGTAGCATTAGGAAAAGTATCCAATACATCTTCTAATGCTGCATGATACTCTATAGACTCATCATTATTTAATCTCAATACATTGGAGTATCTTTGATATATCTTATATGCTTCACTTTTATTAATTCCTCTTTCTTCAAATATTTCTTCTATATGTTCTATTTGTTCTTTCATAATTGAATACATAGGATCATCTATCCAATCTTTTGCAGTTCTTCCTATAATCCCCTTTGTTTCCAAAAAACTAATTTCTTTAGCATCATAAATTTTAGGTTTATATTCTTGTTTTTTTGGTTCAGGCACAACAACTCTTTTTACTTTTTCCACTAACCTTTCAACTTTTCTTTCAGGTTTTTTATAGATTATTTTACGTGCTCTAGATATATTTATTTCATGGTTAATCATTTGCAAAAGAACATTCTCAACTTCTTCATTTTTTAAATAAATTTTTTTACCTTTTAATTCTTCCATAATATTGAGATATTTTCCTAACTCTGTAGCATACTGTTTAACTTTATGTAATTGAGATAACCCATTTGAAACATTTTCTGATTTTTTATTTGTTATATTTTTTATTTCATAAAATTCTGTTAAAGCACTTTTTGGGGGGATAATAATACTTTTATTTATTCTTTTATTCCATTTATTTATTTCACTAGTTTCATCAATTAATTTGATATTTCTTTCAACTAATATGTCATTATATGCTTCAATTTTTTCTTTTAATTGTTCAACTAAAGGAATATATTCTTTCATAGGAATTGTTGTATAATCTCCATTCCCCCCTTTCGGAATCATCAATCTATTTTCTTCAAAAGGCAAATTTTCTTCTTCCCTCACAGCTTCAGCTATATCATCTGCTTTCTTTAAGGTTTTAAGAATTATTTTTTCTAACATATACTAAATTCATCATAGTTTGTTTATAAAACTTTCTATAAGTTACTACTTTTAAGTAACATTAAAGAAAAGGTGCGGGTGCGGGGATCTGAACCCCGGACCTCTAGATTTCGCGCTTTAGTTTGGTCATCAGCAAATCATTGCCTCATTACTCAAAGATATGAGTCTAGCGCTCTAACCAGGCTGAGCTACACCCGCGTTAATATGGAAAGAAATAATCTCTCTATTTTTAAGCTTTATGAAAAAATAATAAAAAATAAGAAAAAAACTCTGCTATAGCAGAGTTGGTTGTTTAAAAAATCTAAAGATCTGTTGGTTCTTCTTCTTCGTTTTCAGTAGAATCATCTGAATCTTCTTCTGAATCTTCTTCTGAATCTTCTTCAGCATCATCTGAATCTTCTTCAACATCATCTG
>CAZVVW010000013.1:18889-24218 GCA_964630685.1 uncultured Methanosarcinales archaeon
AAGAACTTTCTTCTTCTGAATCTTCAGCATCATCTGAATCTTCTTCTGAATCTTCTTCAACATCATCTGAAGAACTTTCTTCTTCTGAATCTTCAGCATCATCTGAATCTTCTTCTGAATCTTCAGCATCATCTGAATCATCATCTGAATCTTCTTCTCTATCATCTGAAGAAATTTCTTCTTCTGAGTCCTCGCTAGATTCTTCTTCGGTTGATTCTTCTTCTTGGGTTTCTTCTTCAAAATGTTCTTCTTCCATTTTATATTAATTCCTCCTTAACAAATAACTCTACCTAATAGATTGAGTAAGATTTAGATAACCATCCTCTCTTTTTTTAGGTGTTCTAATCAAGATTTAATACCTCTTTATAAGGATTTATAGACTAAAAAATACATTTAAGAATACTCATATAACAATTACAAGGAAGATATTATTTTTCTTTGGATATCTTCAACTTCTCCAGGCGAATAACTTTTTCCTTCCCAAAGCTTCAATCCATCTTCTTTTTTCCTTGGGATAATATGAAAATGTATATGATCTACTTTCTGTCCAGCAACATCTCCATTGTTTTGTGTTAAATTAAACCCTTCAACATCAACTGCTTTAGTAACTGCAACAGCAATCTTCTGTACAGCCCCAATCAATTTAAGCAATGGCTCTTCAGGTATATCCAATAAATTTTGGTGATGTTCTTTTGGAATAACTAATGTATGCCCTTTGTTTACAGGACTAATATCTAAAAAAGCCAAAACATTTTCATCTTCATAAACCTTTGAACAAGGCAATTCTCCTTTAACAATTTTGCAAAAAATACAATCTTCCATTTTAAACTTCTAAAAATTTATGGACTGGGCGGGATTTGAACCCGCAGCCTCTCGATATTTGGAGTCATTTCTAACTTTGCCAACCGAGCGATCTAACCAGATTGAGCTACCAGCCCGCTAATAATATTAAAAAAATTTTATATTTATATAACTTACTAAATAGAAAAATTTAAAAGCTATCTAATTAAAGATTTTTTGTAAAAAACTTAAAACAAAATGAACCAATAAGACACAAAGTCTTAAAGATTCATTTTTCGCAAACTCAAAATGAACCAACAAGAATTTTTTAAATGGCTTGATAAAGAGCAATTATCTTCTTTTATCAAAAACACAACACCTTTTAAAAAAATATTATCTAATCATTTTGACCCATACAAAAAAATAATTATTTTATCTGATTTTGGTTATCCCACAGGAAGACTTGCGCCAATCATGGCGGCGCTATACACTCAAGCAGCAAAAGAACTTAATATAGATTATGAATTAATTATCCAACAACCAAAAGTATTTGGTGAAGACGCAGATGATAAAATAATAGAAGCATTCTTACAATCAAATGGAGACACATTACTTCTAATGGCTTTCTCAGATCGTATTGGTTCATTAAAATCAATAGGAAAAAGTTTTAGAAAATACGCTAAAAGCAAAAATATGTCTTTTCTTTCAACCCAAGGGCTTTCACAATTAAAAACAGAACAGTTTAACCAACTCATGGACTCAATAGATATTGATTATGAAGAATTGAGAAAAAGAGGCGACGTGATAAAACAAGCATTAGATAATGGAAAAACAGCCAGAATTTATACAGATGCAGGAACAAACTTAACTTTAGATATAAGCGAATACAAATCAATACCTAATGATGGCTTTTACAAAGGAGGAAAAGGGGGAAATCTTCCTGTTGGAGAAATTTATATAGCCCCTGGCAAAAGGAAAGTTAATGGCACATTAGTAATAGATGTTTCTTCAAAAAATAGGGAAGGAACTCTTTTAATCAAAGAACAACCCATCATTGTGACAATAAAAGATGGGGAGATAATAAAACTAGAAGGAGGCCCAGAAGCAGACGCACTCAACGCCAGTTTTGAATGGGCAATTGAAAGGGCAAAACACCCATGGGGAATCAAATTAGTAGGTGAATTAGGAATTGGCATAAACCCTGGAGCAGAAATAATAGGACCCACAATTGTAAATGAAAAAAAAGTGGGAACAGCCCACATAGCATTTGGGAGCAATTCGTGGTTTGGTGGAAACATTTTTTCAATAACTCACTTTGACCAGGTTTTTAATAACCCAAAGATTGAAATAGACGGACAACCGTTAGACTTAAAAAGAATACTTGATTATTCTAAATCATACGAATAAGTAAAACAATGTATAAACAAGTAATAATAGTAAGACAGGATTTGAAATTGCCAAAAGGAAAAATGGCAGCTCAAGTAGCTCATGCTTCAGTTAGGGCTGTTCTAAATTCAGATAAAAAGAAAGTTCAAGAGTGGAATGACTTAGGAATGGCAAAGATTGTACTTAAAACAGAAAACGAAAAAACCATGTTAAAATTATTACAAACCGCTAAAGACAATAATCTTAAAACAGCAATGATAACAGATGCAGGAAAAACAGTTATAGCCCCAGGAACTAAAACATGTATAGCAATCGGACCAGATGAAGAAGAAAAAATAGATGAAATCACTAATTCTTTAAAACTTATTTGAGCAAAATAGCTGGAATATTTATTAACACAAAACTCACAAAAACCATCAACCCATAAACTAATTTATTCCACTTCAAAATCTTTGCCCCATCAAAAGGCATAAAAGGAATCATATTAAACAAAGCCAACCAAGTGTTAATTAAAAAGCCGTAATAAAATAACACTATTTCAGGATAACTAATTAAGAATCCTAAAAAAAGAAAAGCTAACACTAAATTTGCCAAAGGTCCAGCAGCAGATATTTTTCCATTTCTTGCAGTAGTTATATGGCCACCCATTATGTAAACAGCTCCTGGAGCAGCAAACACAAACCCAAAAAAACTCATAACTACAGCCAAAAACAGCATCTGCATATTTGCCCTAAATTCTGCAAAGCAACCATACTTCTGCGCAACAAATTTATGCGCCATTTCATGAATCAAAAAACCAAGACCTACTGTAAATCCAGCAACCAATATCTGAACCCCAAATGCCAGAGTCAATGAAAATCCCCCCATAACAATTGCAAAAGCCAAAGAAATCATTACCCAAGCTTTAAACAAATCCTGTTTTTCAAGATCTGAAAATTTCATAAAACAGATAAACAGTTTTAGGTTTATAAAACTTACGCGAAAAATATCTCTATTTTACACACTAATTAACAAAAATTATTTAAATGAGTTGCACTACAATTAAGAATATTAGGAAATAAATGTAAGGTAATTAGTTTTTAATTAAAAGAGGTTGGTGGTTTGGTCTACGCGAAGTACATAAAGAGAGATGGAAAAAGATTTGGTCCTTACTATTACAAAAGTGTAAGAACTAAAGATGGTAAAGTTAAAAATGTCTATATAGGCACAAAATTACCAAAAAAGAAAAAACAAAAACAACAAAAAAAAGTTACCTTACAAAAATTAAATTCAACAACAAACTCTATATCGCCCACAATTTATTCAAGAGTATTAGCAATTTCTGCAATCTTAATTATATCCTTATTGTTTCTAAATGTTTATTTTGAAAAAACAGGCATATCTACTTTATCTTCTTTTTCTTTAAGTCAAAAGTTGCACTACACTTCTTTTACAGGATATGAAAATCCTTCTTTGTTAACAGGTTATACAATTTACGCTGGTGGCGGAGGAAATAATTCTAACATGACTCTTTGGGATGAGACAGACGAAGATCTTGGAAGTAATGCAACTAAATTCATAAACCACCAAATTGACTTCTTTGTAAATTACGCCAATTCAACAGATGGCGTATCTATCAACGGAACAAACATTTCTTGTAAAATCAGATTTAACATAACTGGAACATACACAGATTATATCAACATGAGTTTTAATAATTCTTCTTTGTTGTACGAATACAACAGAAGTTTCCAAACCACAGAAACTTTAGATTGGAATGTTTATTGTAATGGCACAGAACAAAGTTATGATAATTTAAATGCAACAGACACAACAACTATTTCTACTTTAATTTTAACAAATCCCCAACCAACTACATCTCAAACATCTCAAAGTTTTTTACTTTCCGTAAAATCAAGCGGTGAAGTAAATTGCAAATACTCAATTAATCAAAATGTAAGTTATAATGATATGGGCAATTTTATGACAGAAGTAAATGACACAGAAGACTTACATCATGCGCCATTAACAGTATCATCAGGCGACACCTATAATGTTTATTTTACCTGTAAAGATTTAATTGGAAATAATTATGCCTACTCAAATACTTCTTTTTATGTAGATTCAATAGCCCCATACATTACAGCAACAGCCCCAGAAGGAACACAAACAACAACTTCAGTGACAATCTACGCAAACACATCAACCAATGCAGACTGTAAATACTCAACAACCGACACCAACTTTTCAAACATGGGCGCCACAATGACAGGGGCAGGAACTACAGAGCACAATGCAACACCAACTTCAACACAAGGACTAAACACTTACTACATCAGATGTAACGACAGCTTTGGAAACACAATGACAAGTTCTGCTTTAATTCTTTTTGAAGTAGATTCAATCTCACCAACTTCACCCTCATTAATCTCTCCAGCTAATGATTCTTACCAAAACCAAACACCAACCTTTAGCTGGGGAGCTTCTTCTTCTGCAGTAAACTACACAATAAACATCACAAACAGCACAGATGATGTGGTAAACCTAACAACCACAAACCTAACAACATTCACTCCGCAAACACTTTCAGAAGACACTTATACCTGGAAAGTTAGAGCAACAGATTCAGCAGGAAACACAGGCGATTGGTCAACATTAAGAACTTTCATAATAGACACTTCAGCACCACCTCTATCAAATCCATTACCCTTAACAAATCAATCATCAAGAACTTTCTTGGTTTCAGTCAATGGCTCAGAAACAGGATTAACATGTAAATTTGATCCAACCATTTCAACTTATGATGAGATGGGCTATTACATGACAGACTTAGGCACAAACATTTATCAGTCATACTTAACAGTTCCATCAGATGGTTCATACACAATTTATTTTGCTTGCCAAGATTCAGCAGGAAACATAGAAACAACAAACACAGGAGAATTTAATGTTGATTCAATAGCCCCATATATTACAGCAACCTCTCCATTAGGATTACAAAATAGCACATCAACCACAATTTATTCAAATACTTCAACATCAGCAACTTGTAAATATTCAACAACCGACACCAACTTTTCAAACATGGGCGCCACAATGACAGGGGCAGGAACTACAGAGCACAATGCAACACCAACTTCAACACAAGGACTAAACACTTACTACATCAGATGTAACGACAGCT
>CAZVVW010000014.1:0-21014 GCA_964630685.1 uncultured Methanosarcinales archaeon
TTTATTATTATTATTATTATTATTATTATTATTATTATTATTATTATTATTTATTATGAATGATTATTCAGTAAGGTTTATATATTTTACTTGTGTTGAAGGGGTTAAAGAGGTATTAAATGATTAAAAAAGTTAAAAATATATTTGTATTTTTTATGAAACTTATTGTGATTTCTCTATTTTTGATGTTTGCACTCTCCTATATTGTGTTGATTTTGTATGGCAGATTTGATATATTGTTTCCGCTGTTGATGATTTTATTTATCCCTTTGACAATTGTGAGATATATATGGAAATATCTTAAATGGAAAGAGGACAAGAGAAAGAAAAAGTTATAGGGTAAATTATTTAAACTCGTTCTCTTTTTGTTTTGTTATGGCTAAATTAGTTGCGATAGATGAAGCTGGTAGGGGTCCGGTTATAGGTCCAATGGTTCTTTGTGGAGTTATGATGGATGATAAAGAACAGTTTAAATTGAAACTGCTTGGTGCAAGAGATTCTAAATTACTTAGTCCAGCTAAAAGAAAAGAAGTTTTTGAGATATTGAAAAAAGAAATCGATTATAAGGTGATAGTTGTCCACCCTAAAGAAATAGATAATACTTTGTTTTCTGAAAACACTAATCTGAACTGGCTTGAAGCAGATAAATCTGTAGAGATAATAAATCATTTTAAGCCAGACAGGATTATCTTGGATTGTCCAAGTAATAATAGGGAAGCTTACGCTAAATATGTTAGAGATAGGTTAGTGAAAAAAGATGCAGAGATAAAAGCAGAGTTCAAAGCAGATAGTAAATATTTCATTGTTGGTGCTGCTTCAATTATAGCCAAAGTTACAAGAGATGAAATAATTGAGAATTTAAAGAAAAAACATAATATTGAATTTGGTTCTGGTTATCCTTCTGATGAAAAAACAAGAGATTTTTTAAAAAAGAATTATAATAAATACAATTTTTTTAGAAAAAGTTGGGCTTCTTATAAAAATGTAGCAATGAAGTCTTCTCAAAAAGGTTTGGGAGAATTTTAGTTTTTTACTCTAGAAAACTTTATAAAGGTTAACCGTCTTTAAAATTATACTTTTTAGAGGAATTTTTTAAAAAAGGTGAGAAGAGAGTGACTAAGATAAAAAGCATGGTGGTGCATGGATTTAAATCCTTTGCAAAGAGAACTGAATTAGTGTTTGATCAAGATTTTAATGTTGTTCTAGGACCTAATGGAAGCGGCAAATCTAATGTTCTTGATGCACTTTGTTTTGTACTTGGAAAACGTTCTGCTAAAGCGTTAAGAGCAGAAAAAGCTTCTAATTTAATTTATAACGGCGGAAAAAAGAAAGATCCTGCCAAAAATGCAGAAGTGAGTATGGTTTTTGATAATTCTGAAAATGAGTTTCCTACAAAAGATAGGGAAGTTAAGATAACTCGATTAATAAGTCATAGGGGGATGTCAACATATAAAATAAATGATCAAAGACGAACTAGACAACAAATTATTGATATGCTCGCTTTGGCTAGAATAAATCCAGATGGATATAATATAATTCTACAAGGAGATATTACTAGATTTGTAGAAATGTCACCTAAAGAAAGAAGGGAAGTTATTGGCGAAATAGCCGGCATTTCTTCATATGAAGAGAAAAAACATAAAGCAATGAATGAATTGGAAAAAGTTGATAGTAAATTGGGTGAAGCAGATATTGTGTTAAAAGAAAGAGGAACTTATCTTAAAGAATTAAGAAAAGAGAAAAAACAAGCAGAGAAGTTTAGGGAATGTGATAATAAAATTAATCAAAATCGTGCAAGTTTTCTTAATATACAGATGAATGGCAAAAAAGAGAAAATAGATTTTCTTGAGAAAAGAAAAAGAATTCATTCAAAAGAATTTGATAAATATAATGATGATATAAAAAAAATTAGAGAAGAAATCAATAAAAATAAATCTGAAATTACTGAAATAACTCAAACTGTTGAGAAAAAAGGGGATAGCAATCTTACTAAATTGAATAAGTCTATTGAAGATTTGCGTGTTGATATTGCAACAAACAAAACAAGAGTAGGTTCTTGTGAGAATGAAGTTAGTAGAATTGAAACAAGAAAAAATCAGCTTTTGAAAAATATTTCTGAATTAGATGATAAGATGAGTGGTTTGGATAATGAAGTTGATGAATTAAAAGTTAAAAAAGAAAGATTACAAAATGAAGAAAAAAATGTATTGGGAAAAATCAAGTCATTTAAGGAAAAACATAAGTTAGGAGAAGAATCTGAAAAAATAGAAAAAGAAATGGAGAATATTGATAAACAGATTGAAGAATTTCAATTGGAGTCTCAACAATTGAGAGAAAAAGAACATGAATTATTTAGGAAAAAAGATGTCATAGGGATTCAAATAAGCACTATCGAAGAAAAAGTTGAGAAAGTTGCACAAATTCGAAAAGAACATAAAAACCAAATAAAAGAGCTAGAGGATAAAAGGGAAGATTTCAAAAAAACAACACTTGAACTTAACACTTCTTTAGATGAAGATTCTGCATTTGCTGCCCAATTAAGTAATGCAAGAAATAAGTTATTGGGCGTTAAAGAAGAGTTATCTAAAGTTTCTGCTAGAAGTGCAGGTATAAGGGAAAAATCATTAGGTAATGTTGCTGTTAATAATATTATTAAAAATAAATCAAGATTTAAGGGGGTTCATGGAGTTATTTCTGAATTAGGGGAAGTTAATTCAAAATATGCAATTGCTTTGGAAATTGCTGCTGGAGGTAGAATTAAAAGTATTGTTGTAGAAGATGATTTTGTTGCTTCAGAATGTATCAAATACCTTAAACAAAATAAATTAGGAGTTGCTAATTTTTTACCTTTGAATAAATTAAAAGAAGCTAAGGTTTCTGATGGATTTAATGGTAAAAGTGGAGTGCTTGGTTATGCTCTTGATTTAATTTCTTTTGATCCTAAATTTAAAAAAGCATTTTCTTATGTTTTTGGTAACACCCTTGTTGTAAAAGATATTGTATCTGCAAGAAATATAGGTATAGGTTCTGTAAGAATGGTTACTATTGATGGTGATTTGATTGAAGTCAGTGGAGCAATGCAAGGAGGATTCAGAAGAAGAGATAAAGCGCTTGGATTTAGGGAAAAAGAGTTGAATAAAAGTCTTGGTGAATTAAATAGTAAGTCATCTGAACTGCAAAATATAATTGATGTACTTGAAAAGAATAGGGTTGAAAATGAAACTTTAATACAAGAGTTGAGGGAAAAGAAAGCTGAACTTGAAGGAGATATAATCAAAAGCGAAAAAAGTTTACATTTAGGTTCAGAAGATCTTGATGCTACTAAAGATTCTAAAGGTGAACTGGAAAAAGAACTGAATGATGTTGGAAAATCATTGACAAATGTACAGTTAGAGATATCAAATAGTAATAAAAAATTAGTTGAGCTAAAAACCAGAAAACAGCAGTTAAGGGATAAAATGAGTGAAGTTAAAAATCCTACTTTGCTGGCTGAATTAAATAGTTTTGAACAAACTAGACATAAAATACGTGAAGAAATTATTAAAGTTGAAACTAATTTGAATAATAATGAATCTCAAGTTTCTGAAATGGTTGAGAGGGAAAGAGAAAGTGCTAATAAAATTATAAAACAACATGAAAAAGAATTGATCGAGTTTAAAGAAGAAATTGAAACTCTCCAACAAAAGATAAAAAAACAACAAAAAGAATTGTCAGAGAAAGAATCTCAAGGAAAACAACTTTATTCTAAATTCAGGGCTTTATTTGATAAACGAACCAAACTTAGTGATGAAATTAATAAATTTGAAAATAAGATGTACTCTTTTGAGGATAAAAGTAGAACTGTTGAACAAAAAATTAATATGATTTCTTTGGATGGTGCAAAATATAAAGCAGAATTTGCAGGACTCGAAGAAGAGTTTTCCCAATATAAAGGAGTTAAATTAGTTAAAAAATCTCTCGAAGAATTGAAAAAAGAGATTAGGGATTTTGAAAGGATGAGACAGAATATAGGTTCTGTGAATATGAAAGCACTTGAGATTTATGAGGCTGTTGAGAAACGTTATAATGAATTGACTGATAAAAAAGTTAAATTAGTTGAAGAGAAAAAAGAGATTTTGGGAATGATGGAAGAAATTGAAATAAAGAAAATAGAATTATTTATGAAAACATTTGAAGCACTCACTGAAAGATTCCAAGAAGTGTTTACTAGAATTTCTACTAAAGGTAGTAAAGTTTATCTGGAGTTGGAGAATAAAAAGAATCCTTTTGAAGGTGGAATGAATATCAAAGCTAAAATTACTGGAAGCAAATTTTTAGATATCAGAAGTTTGAGTGGTGGCGAGAAAACATTAACTGCGCTTGCTTTTATTTTTGCAATTCAAGAATATGATCCTGCAAGTTTCTATGTTTTGGATGAAGTAGATGCTGCGCTCGATAAACATAATTCAGAAAAGTTGGCTGGATTGATAAGGCAGTATTCTTCTAAGGCTCAGTATGTAATGATTTCTCACAACGATTCTGTTATCTCAGAAGCAGATAATCTTTATGGTGTGAGTATGGATGAGCACGGCAGAAGTAAAGTTGTTAGTTTAAAGGTTTGAAAATGAAAAAAGGGGTGTTTGTTTTAGGGGTGTTTGTTTTAATGTTATTTATTTCTGGCTGTAATGTTGAAGTTAGTGAAGAATATCCTTTTTCTTTTGGGAGGATGATTTATTCTATTAGTGATTGTGATGAAACGCGTGAAAAAAGTATGGAAAAAACAAATATTATTTTTGAGGGAGATACTATTTTGTTAGACCAATCAATAGAATATGTCTGTTGTGCAAATATCTCTTTAAATTATAGAATTGATGAAGATGTGTTAAGAATTTATGAAGATAATAAAGGCGATATGTGTAAATGTATGTGTACTTATGATATTAAAGCTAAAATCAAAGAAAAAGGAATAAATGAGGTTGAAGTTTATGGTATTAAATATTCTGATTGGCCTTATGAGTTTATTATTGAGAAAAAACGTTGAGGTTGTTTATTCTACATAACTTTTATAAATAGAGCATTTATCTTGTGTTGTAGATGTATAAAAAGCCAAATTATAACCCAGATGAAGAAGTGTTTAGAGTTAAATTACCAAGAGGTAAAGAAGTTTTAGGAATTCTTGAAGAAAGAGTTGGTGGTTCTAGAGCTAGAGTAAAATGTTTAGATGGTAAAACTCGTATTTGCAGAATTCCTGGTAGATTAAAAAGAAGATTGTGGGTAAGAGCAGGTAATGTTATTATTATTGAACCGTGGGAACTTGGCGGTGACGAGAAAGGAGATATTATTTATAAGTACAGGCCAAATCAAGTTGCTTGGTTAAAGAAGAACGGGCATTTGGATAAACTCTCTGATTTCAATGAGTTCTAGTTATTTATTTTAGTAATTAAAGTTTTGGGTTTATTATATTAATTAAATCGAAAAATTTATAAACTATAGTGACTATACTGACTATAGAATGATTAGTACAATACAAATAAGTAAAGAATCTAAAGAACTTATTGGCTCTTTTGGCGCCAAAGAAGATACTTATGAAGATATAATTAAAAGAATGTATAAATTGGCTGTTAAAGAACAATTGAGAGAATTTCTTATGTCATCTAAAGGTACAATCTCATTAGATGAAGCCAGAAGGAGATTAGAAAAGAAATGGCCAAGATCGAAATAGTCGAATCTTTATATTCTGAAATAGAGAAGAAGTTTAAAGAAGAATCTCATAAAATGATTGATTTATTGGAATCTTTGGAAAACTCTCCCAAAAAAGGAAAAATCTTGGGCGTTGTTGGAGGAATAATTATTAAAGAACTAAAATATAAAAGTTTTAGATTTTATTTTATTGTAGATGGATTTAAATTAAAAATTTTATCTAAAGAGGAATTAACAGACATTTTATTAAGATTTGTCGGGATGTCTGATAAAAAACACCAACAAAAGACAATAGATGAGATAAAATTAATTTTAGCTAAAATTGGTCCTTCTGGTTTTTCATAATTACATTATAAGATTTGTTAAATTTCGTCTTAAAGGGATGCTAAAGATTAAACCAAAAAAGTTTAATCTTTATTACCACTCTAGAATAGAAAATATTAAATATGATTTATCTTTAATTTGAGATATCATGAAAAAAGATTATTTTTGGGTGGTAGGGTTTTTATTTCTTAGTTTAATTGGATTAGTTTCATTAGTTTTCTCTTTAGAAAAGAGTTTTTATCTTGAATTATTCTTTTTTGAGGTATTTGTGATTTTTGCAATCATAGTTTCTGTCGGAGTGTATAAACAAAAAAAGTGGGGATGGCCTTTAGGTTTTATATTTTTTATATTGTTTGGACTTAATTTGTTATATGTTGCTAGTTTGGTTACAATGAGCTGGTTGTTATTTTTGCTTGCTTTATTATGTTTATTGGAGATAGTGTTTTTTTTTATGAGTATGAGTGTTAGATATGAACAAGAGGAGATTCCTAAGTATGAAGAGGAAAGAAGAGATTCCTTTTATAATGAAAGAGAGATGAGAGAGATAGAAAAAGAATTTGGGATAGAGCCCCAGTTGTATAAAAGAAAAGATGTTGAAGAACCTGAAATTAAAATAAAAAAAGAAAAAAAATTAGTAACAAAACAAAAAACAAAAATTAAATCAAAATCTAAAAAAATAGAATTCGTTGCAAGTAAAAATTCATCAGTTTATCATGTTAAGGATTGTGTTTTTGCTAAACGAATAAAAGCAAAAGACAAGATTGTTTTTAATTCTAAAATTGCTGCAGGGAGAAAAAAGTATAAAGCGCATAGTTGTGCTAAATGATTTTTTAGTTACTTTTAATTATTTTTACTTACTTTTTCTTTAGATAATAAAATATTAAATAAATCACTCCAATAGTGATACAAGCATCTGCTATGTTGAAGATTGGCCAGATTCGGAAGTCTATAAAATCTATTATATGTCCTCTGAAAATTCTGTCGAGTAAATTGGAGAATGCTCCTGCTAAAATTAAGGAGATGGATAATTGTGCATTTCTCGCTTTTGGAAGATGCTCCCATAAATAAAGCACTCCGCCGAGAATCATTATTGTTAGGAAAATTAAAAGAGCGTTTGTGTTTTTTAGTAGTCCAAAACCAATTCCTGTGTTTGTTGCGAGAGTTATATAAAAAAAGTTTTTGATTATTGTTATTGGTTGATGGAAAGTTAGGTTAGATACTGCTAAATATTTAATTAATTGGTCTATTAAGATTATTAGAATTCCAAGGGGAAGAAATTTAGATTGTTTTTTTGATCTTTTTTTTACCATCCTTTATCTTTTTTATGCGATGACTCTATATAATTTTCTATTTTTATAAGTCTTAATTTTATATTCTCCATTCCAGATTTGATGGTATCTAATTTTGATGAGATTAATTCTATGCTATTTTTTGGTAATTCTGGTGCTGGTTGAGCTCCTGCGTGTTTTCCAGGAAGATTTCCAGGGTCCTGCATTGGGGGGCTTAAGGTTGATTCTAAAGGTTTACTTAAGTCTTGATTATTAAATTCTGGTAGCTCATGTGTTTGTGCTTGTTGTTGTAAAAGATCTTTATTCATTTGGTCGCCTAAAGGATCTCCCAACCCTAAATCATCTTTTAAAGGTTCTGAACCTAATTCAGAAATATCTGGTTCCGATTCCTCTTTTTTCCAAAACATTAATTTATCTTTAAAACTCATTGTTAATCACCTTTTTTGAATATTTTGTTTAATACAAATTTAATGAACCCTATGAAACCTTTTTTAGATTCTTGGGTTTGTGCTGTTTTTGTTTCTTGTTCAGTTGTTTCTGTTGTTGTTGTTTCTGTCTCTTCCTCTGTTTCTGGAAGAGTTATGTTAATAATTGCTTTTTCTGAATAAGCAGTTATTGGTTTATTAAGATAAGTATAAGTTAATTGTGATTCTGGTAATTCAATATAATTATAGATTGGGTCTATAGTATAAAGAATTTTTCTTTTTTTGTCTGGATCCAAAGCAAAACTCCATTTTTTTCCGTCATCTTTTAATGCTATGTTTGCAGAAGTATCTCCCTGATTTTCTATATCTAAAGTTATAAGAATCGTACCTTGAGTGTATTCTGCTGTTTTAGTTATGAAAAAGAGAGGGCCTTGGATGTAACTTTTATCGATTCTTAATGTGCCTGTGTTTGAAGAAACTTGATATTCATTTCCTTGATAGTCTTTGAATTTAAGGATTGTTTCGTTTATGTAGAGAGTGCCGTTGTATTTAGGCCTTATCTGTTCTATTGCGTTAAGAATTATTTTTTCTCCAGGCCCCAAAGGGCTCGGTATCTGGAACCTTGCTTGACCTATTCTGTCTAGACCTATTTGTTTGGGAAATACTAAAGTTAGATCTTTTATTGTTTCTAATTCTCCGTTGTAAATCTCATAATCAATATTTATTAATTCGCTTATGTACATTGTTGAATCATCAACTGTTTTTTTTATTGTTGGGGTGAGTGTTTTTTCTTCTGCTGTACTTGTTGAGGTTCCTGTTACTGTAAAAGAAGCTTGTTTTTGATAAGTGTAATTTATATTGTCTTCATAAGTCGCTGTGGTGTTTATGTAATAAGTGGTTGTTTCTGCTGTTTCTGGAATTGTTAATTGATACGAATAAACATCTCTTGTAGTTCCTTCTTCTATGTTTATTGTTCTTTCACTTTTTGTGTTAGGAACTAATAATGAAGAGCTAAAATTATCGTAAACATAGATATCTTCTAAGTCAATAATTCGGTTGTTCTTTAATGAAATTTTTACAGTAATCGTATCTCCAGGTTCGGGAGTCGTATCGCTTATTGTGTGAGTGATATCTAAAGAAGGAACTGGTTGAATCTTCATGGTTTTTGTGTAGAGGTTATTGAACTGCTCTCCATAAGGTGTTTTATAATATGTTTCTATGTTAAATGGATAATTTGTTGTTGATTCCACAAATGGCGCAGTTATTGTGAATTCATTTATTTTTATATTGTCTGATTTGTTTAAAGTATTGAAATAATTTCCTTGTTCGTTTGTTAGATTTGTGTCAAAATTTATATCAACATATCTAAGTGGAATGTTGGAGTAATTGTTTTTTAGATAAACAGTTACTTTTCTTTGTCTTCCAGATTCTAATGCCTCATTGTCTTGGAGATTTGTTGTTATTTTTATTCCTTGGTCTTTTATTTCAAAATCAATTTTTTCTTCAATCTCATATCTCAAACCATCTTTTTCATATTCTCCTTCTATGAAAATATATGATTTCCCACTTAATTTTCCTTTTAAGTCAAAAGTTAATTCATCATAAGATTCTTTGTCTAATTCCCCTGTTAATTGGAATGTGTTTGTAGTCATTTCTGAAATGGTGTTTGGATGAGTGTCTTCTACTATTAGGGAATTTGGAATATTTATTAATAAATAATTTATTGTTAATTTTTGATTGTCTAGATTTGTTAAATTTATTGTAAGTGTGGCTTCATCATCAATATAGAATTCATTATCATCTTCTACTTCATCTTCATCAAATTCTGTTTTGATATCTAATAAATGTTCTATTGTTATGTGGAATGTATTTGATGTTTTGTTTTTTTGTTCTTTTGCATTGAAATAAGTTAGGCTTGCTTTTGAGGTTTGGTCTAATTCTTCCTTTGCTTTAATCTCATAAGTTATTATTTCTGTATCTCCTTGGTCTATATTTTCGTTGAAAAGAATAGTGTTTGCTGAAGCTTGACAATTACTGGTGCTAATTATCCCTATTTCATTTGGAAGAATGTCTTGGTATAATAATTCTGTCGCATCATTGTGTCCTGTGTTTTCAAGAGTTACAGTGATTGTGGTTTCATCTCCGACATATAGTTCATCTTCCTCTATTGTTCTTGCCAATGAGATGTCTGCTGTTTCTGAGTATATTTGAATTTTTACTTTGTATTCGGAAGTGTACATATCATATTCGCTTTCAGTATAACACGCCTGAATGTATGATTCATCAACACAGTCTCCTTCATAGATTATTGCATTGTAATTTCCGAATTGCAAGTATATTTTATCTGGGTTTGAACTTGTGAAGAAAATTGAATAAGGAAGATCTCGAAGAATAAAGGTGTCTCCACTGTAGTGCCATTTGTCATGGATTTTTGTGGAAGCAGCACTCACTTGAGATGCAAGTAATATGATTGTTGTGGTTATGAGTATTGCTTTTGTTAAATTGTTCATTTTACGTTGTTGATTTTTTCAGATACAAAATCGAGTAAATAATCAGGTATTACTTTGATAAATTTGAAAGTGATTGTTTCTGGATAGAGCACTATATTGTCTTGACGATATTCTTCTAGAATTACCATTGGATCTTCTTGAGTTATCTGTGCTGTTAAAAGTATAAAGATGAGCGCTTTTAATTGAGTATCTTCTTCTATGTTTAATTGAGATTTGAAATCTTCCATAAGTTGTTCTTTTTGAGATTTAAGCTGTTCTTCTATCTGTGGCCACAATTCTTCTGGATATTTATTTAGCTGTTCTATCTTTATTTCTTCTAAAAATTTATCTGCTAATTGTTCTATTGCATTATCCACTTCTAATAATGATAAGAGATAGTCTTTAGTGAATTCCATGTTATTGAATTCAACTATCGAGATATCTTTGAAAATATTTGAGTTTATGATTATTAATTTGTAGCTGTTTGTTAGTATATTTTGAAGTGGTTGGTTTTGATAACTTTGGATTTGTGCAGATGTTAGAAATTCTGCATTATTTTGAAGTTCTCGAATATCTGCTATTTTAAACCCTGCAACATAATTGTTGTTGTGGGATAGGAGAAATGTTTTTTCTTCTAGGGGGAAATTGTCTTTTAATTCCATTGCATCTAGATAAATCATAAATCCAAGAATTAATTCAATTATTAGGAAAATTCCTATTGTAAATCCAATTGTCTTAGGGATACTTTTTGTGAAAAGATATAATAGTACTACAATTATTATGAATGTGACTGTTGAAATTATTAAAATATCCATTATTCACCTCTTAGAGTTCACAATTAGTTTGAAATTATTTAAACCTTATGTTTTTTTGGAAGAATGAATAACTAAATGAATAAATAAATAAATAAATAAATTGGGGGATTATATTAAGATATAGTTAGAATGTTAAATATATTTTTTAATTAGATTATCAATACTTTCTTTTTTTCTTTGATTTTTTGTATGATTTAATACTAAAAATACTAGGGAAATATATTGGTTTGTTTTAGTTGGGTGTTTTTTTGTAATTGTTTTTATTACTATAGGGTAGAAAATATCTAAAAGTTTATATATTTAATTGTTTTTTGTCGTGTTATGAGCTTAGAATATATTTTATCTGATATTAAAATAAAGAAAAAAACACTCAATCTTAGCTTTAGGGATATTGAAAATGGAGAGAATTATCCTGATGTTTATTTTAGATGGAATCATGCTTTTGCTGTTTGGCCAAGAATAAGACCTAACAAAAGAGATGATGGAAGGATTATTGATAATTATCTCGATAGAGTTGAAGACCATTTTAAGAAACATGAAGTGTTTAAGGAATATGAGCTAAAAAGGTTTAACAGAGCATTCCCTCTTTTGCAAGTGATTGTTCCAATTTCTAAAAAAGAAAGATTAATCGATGAATTAGGAATTGTGGGATTTAATAAAGAAGAAAGAGATGTTATCAAAGGAGTTGAGCTCCCTTCTCATTATCTTGATTATGTTAGATGGAGTTTTGGAGAGTTAGGAGATATTGTTGGGGTTGATGAAAGAGTTGTTTCTGCACTTAAAGAGAAAAAGAATATTGAATCAAAAATAAATGAATTGAATGTTGGAATCTCTGGATTATTTAGTGATAAAAATGCTGGACAGGTTACAAGACATAAAAACAAGTTACATGAACTTTTTGAGAGTTATGATGGCTCTAATTATGATGGCGTGAAAAAAGAGTTAAGTGGAAATATTTTTACTAATAGGTTGGGTGCTTTTTGGGGTGTTAGGAAAGAGATTTCTGATGCTGTTTTTGAACTTGACGAGAAGTTGAAGGAAGTGGGAGAGGACTGTAAGATAAGATTTTATGACAGAAATGAAAGACTGAAAAATAATTCTAAAAATTATGGGTTGGACATGTATTTTGATTCTAGTGAATTGGTAAAATTTAATCGGAAAATGGGTGCTGATGATTGGCGTAATCAGAAATGGTTGTTTTTAGATATAGAGAAACCAAGATTTGATTCTCCAGAAGAGGAAGTTTCTTGGGTGAGTTTTGTTTATTATGATAATGGAGGGTTAGTAAAAGAGACACACACTCTTCGAGGTGTTGGAGTTGAAGAAGTCGATGGATATAAAATATTTGAATATGATTCTGTTGATGAATTAGTGTTGGGGCTTAATAGATCTGTTAATAGGGAAAATCCTTTTGTGGTTTCTACATACAAGGCTTCTTTTGATTTGCCAGAACTCAGAGAAGCGTCTTCTCAGAATTTTAGTGTTGGAGTTGGAGATGAACATCCTAGGTATGTTGTTTCTGTTCCATTTTTTGAGAGAATGGGTCTTCGTGGGAGGGTTGTTTTTGATATGTTTAGTTTAGCAAGATTGATGAATCAAAATCTTCCTAACCGTAAGTTAGAGTTGGTTTCTAAACATGTTTTAGGAGATTCTGCTTTTGGGAAATCAATAAATTATGAACAACAAAGGCAGTTAGAGGAAATTGCTATTGATGGGATTGTTAATGGTCGAAGAGGGGATGTTTTAGCGATGATTGAAGAACATGCTGGAAAAAAGATTTCTGAAATGAATGGTGATGAATTGAAAACAAATGCTGCGCAAAAGATTGCTGAATATGTTGGTGGAGATACAGATATTTTACCTAAGCTTTTGTTTGAGAGTGATTGGGGTAAAAATGGATTGGAATCTCTTTGTCTTTTTTCAGATATTTTTGGAACTGGGATTGAGAGGCTGACAACTTTTAATGCTATAAATGATGTTCAGAAAAGACTTTATTTTGAGAATGTTGGCATTTTTGAAGATTTTGTTTATACTCGGTGGAAAGAAGTAATAAAACAAGAACAAAGTGAGATACAACATTTTAAGAGCCTTAAAAATAAATTACTTGTTGGTGGAAATGATAAAGGGTTACATGAAAATGTTTACCAGGTTTATATTCCTCCTTCATTGGATTCTTTGGAGTTGTTAGGGATAAGGAAAGAAGTTAAGGAGGAGATAGAGAAGTTTCCTACAACTGCTGAGAATTTACAGAAAAAATATTTCTTTGGGAATATGCTTAGTTCTTTGATGAGAGAATTTAATATTGATTATGCTGTTTATGATAAAAAAGCAAAAGCGCTTGAGAATAGTAAACATTTGCTTTTGATAACTGATAAAGAGTTTGGTGAGGTGTATAGAAGTTTGAGATGGACAATGAATCAACATTCCGATTGGGCTCTGCGTCATCTGGAAAAATGCAGTATGCGTTTTAAAACATTTGAAAAATATGTTAATATGGATGGTAATGCAGCACTTTTTGTTGCTAGCAAAAATGTTGAGATGGGGGATTTTTTTGATGCTGTTAAGAGAAGAGCTTCTGGAAAAAAACCTGAAAAAGTTGTGGAATTCAATAAAGCTTATGGAAAATTTATGGGCAAACATGTGTGTTCTCCAGAAGACTTTTGGATTAAGGTAGAAGACCATTATAAGAAAATCAATCAATTTATTGAGGATAATGGGTTAGAAGTGATTTATAAAAGTGGAAATTATGTTTATGTTAAAGGTGATGGTGAAAGTTTGAAAAAAGATGATTCTCCTTTAATTCCTGTTGATGAGATTGGAAATGTGTATGTTGCAGATCATATCTATTACAAAGAGCATGGATATTACAAAGGAATTTCTGTTAAGAATTCTCCTTCTGATAAGATGTCTATTTATGAGATGAAATTATTTGGCGGATTTATTGATAATATTTTGGATGGCGATAGTTCAAAAGCTATTGAAGAGTTTAAAGTTAGATTAGAAGGATTGAATGAGAGATTGCCTGTTAAAGAGATGATTTACCATACTAAATCAAGTGATACTTATTCTGCTTTTGTTGATGGAAAGAAAAAAAGATTTGATAGTGTTGAGGAGATTGTTAATGCAGGTGTTGATTTTGATATGTATAAAAATAAAGTGCTGATAAAAGCAGAAACTTTGATTAAACCATTGGTAGGTTTGAAAGGCGCTAGAGAGATATTGTATCAAGCTGAGCAATTGAGTTTGTTTTAGAATAAAGTTAATTGTTCGCCAGGTTTTATTTCTTTATCTTTTTGAGATTCTTCTTCAACCTTTTCTTCAAGAGATCCTAAAGTAGATTCATATTTTTTTACTCTTTTTGTTGCCGCATGATATTCTTTTTTGAAAGCATTACCGATTCTTTCAACACTGCAGTCTTTTATAGGTATTTTTGAACCTTGGCCAATATAAAGATTTCTATATTTTGTTTCTAAAGCATTTACTTTTGTTTCTACAACAGAATAATTATCATTGAATATATCATCAATTCCTCTACCGGTTCTTTCTAGGGGTTGAGCTATTCTTAAGAATTCAAGATCTTTTTGATATTTGTGCTCATTATATTCTCTTGCCATAGTTAATAAATGTTATTAGTAGTATATAAATTTTTCTATTTTTTGTTACTTTTAGGTAACAACGTATTTAGTCTTTTTTTGAAAAGGATCCAAAAGGGTTCAAAGTAGATTATTAAGAAAAATAATCCCATAAACCAAGCAACAACGTCGTAAGTTATTCTGTGCCAATAATCGCACACTAATGTTGGGCTTGAACAGGTTAGGAGTAATCCTACTTCATCTATTATGAGTCCTAGTCCTACACCTGTCAATCCTGCTGCTATTCTGTGTATGCTTTTTTTATCACTCACTAAAGCTAACCAGTTTGAGATAAATAATAGTGCGATTCCGTAATAGAAGTGATGAATGTGGTAATGTTTTACAAATAAATGTAGTTCTGGGAAAATCATTACTACTACTCTTGATAAAGTGAAAGAGAGTAAGAAAAATATACTAATTATGAAAGGGGTTACTTTATTTCTTTTTATTATGTCTTCGTGTAATAAAGATTTAAGATCCCTTAACTTCATTCTACTAACACACCATTAATTGTTCCTTCTTGTCCTGGTCTGTTGGTTATTTTTGCAGGACCTTTATCTGTCTCAATTATGGTTCCTTTTGTAAGAATGTTTCGTCTAACAAAGTGTCTGTTAGCTGGACTCTTTTTTACTGTTAGAATTTTAGCTTTAATTTGTTTGTTTTTGCTTAATAGGTTGATTGTGTCTGCGTGTAAAAGTGAGGTTTTTTGATTTCCACCCCTAGTTCTTTTTGTTTTTGATTGGGTTTTTCCAACTTTAGTGTGGGTTGGAGCTCTTCCTATCTCATATTTTCTTTTTTTCCGGTAAGATATTAATCTTCCACCAGATACTTTTCTTTTTGGTCTTGTTTGTGTTATTGCCATTTAATTGTTGGAGTTTTGGTTGATTTAAAAAGATTTCGGTAAAACAAATGTTTTATCGAAATCTTTATGGTTTTTCGTTAACATTTAAAACTAAAAATTTTCTATATTGTTAGTATCTAAAACAAAGTAATTTCTTGTTTAGCTAGTGTTTTTAATAGTAAGCTTTATATATTGATTGTTTCTATCTCATTTTATTCATTTTAAATGGGGGGTTTTTAATATGGAAATGACAAGACCATTGGATACATTGAATCAAGCAAGAAACAAAAGAGTTATTGCTGAATTGAAAAACGGAAAACAGTTTGTAGGAGTTTTGAAAGCATTTGATATTCATATCAATACAGTGTTGGATGACGCTGAAGAGATGGTGAATGGAGAATCAAAAAGAAAACTTGGAACTGTATTTTTGAGAGGAGATACTATTATCTTAATAACATTAGCTGATTAAAATGACAAAAGGAACACCTTCTATGGGGAAAAAGTCTGGAAAGAAGAATATGATAGTTTGTAGAAGGTGTGGTGAAAGAACATATAATTTACGTAAAAAAAGATGTAGTAAGTGTGGCTATGGCAGAAGTGCTAAATTAAGAAGCTATAGCTGGCAAAAGAAGTGATTCTATAGAAAGATTTTTATATAGTCTTAATTGTTTTCTTAAATAGTATTTATGTAGTGGAAGAAGATTTTTTAGTTGTCTTTAAGCTATCATGTGGGGCAATCAGACTTTTGTCTTCAAGCCACTGCGTTCACTGACGTTCATGCGGGGATGCCGGAGTGGTCAAACGGGACAGGCTTAGGACCTGTTAGCTTAGTGCTTACGGGGGTTCGAATCCTCCTCCCCGCACCATTTTTTTAATATAAAAGAGGTAATATGAAAGCTGTTATATTTGATCTTGATGGTACAATCGTTAATTCTGAACCTTTACATTTTAAGACTTTTAATCGATTGTTTGCTCAGTTTAGTGTGAAGATTAAAAAGAAAGATTGGCATCTTTATACTGGGACTGGCTCTCGAAATATTCTTTCTAAAGTGTTTAAAGCTAATGGGATTAAGGAAGATGTTGAGAAGTTTGTTGGGGTTCGTAATAGGTATTTTCATGAAGAATTGAAAAAAGGAAACTTGAAATTGATTAAAGGGTTTGGACGATTTTTTAAGATGCTGAAAAAGAGAAGGATTGAGAGCATTATTGCTTCTAGCGGACAATATACTAATGTTAAGGTGGAGCTGAAAGCTGTTGGGTTTGAGGGTGAGAGGTTTATTTGTTCTAAAGAGATTAAGAGATTAAAACCCAATCCTGAAATATTTTTAGTTGCAGCTGAAAAAATTGGGAGGAAGCCGTCCGAGTGTGTTGTTTTTGAAGACGCTAAAGCTGGTGTAGAAGCAGCTAAAAAGGCTGGAATGTATTGTGTTGCGATTGGCACTGATAAGAAAGAGCTTGCGAGAGCTGATTTAATTGTTAAGGATTTTTCTGAATTAAAGGTTGCTTGGATTGAAGAAGTATTGAGGGTTTAGCGTACATATTTCAGAAAGATTTATATATATTGTCACTTATATACTTGCTATGGTAACAACTATACAAATAAGTCAAAAATTGCTTGCTATATTGAAACAGAAGAAACTCTATAATAAAGAATCTTATGAAGAAGTTATTTGGGATGCATTAGAAGATTCTATGGAGTTATCTAACGAAACTAAAAAAAGAATTAAATTGGCTGAAAAAGATATTGAAGAAGGAAGAATTTATTCTCTTGATGAAGTTAAGAAGGAGTTAGGAATATAATGTGGGAATTATTTTTTACTAAAGAATCTAAAAAATTCTTGAAAAAACTTAATCGTAAAGATAAAATTAGGATAATTTCTGTTTTAGAGAGGTGCAGGGTAAGGCCTCATGCGTATGTTAAAAAATTAATTTCATCTCCTTATTTTAGGTTGAGGGCAGGAGATTATAGAATAATTCTTGATATAAATAAGGGAAAATTGTTAATAATTGTTATTGATATAGGCCATAGAAAAAATATTTACAAATAATTTTGGTGTAGATTTATTACAAGAGAATGCTTTTGTGGTATACAAATACCTAAAAGATTGATTCCTTTAAGATATATTAAAAAATATGAAGTTAAAAATTTATGGAAGTATAATCTCTCAAAAGGTTGGAGATTATTATATTCTATAGAGTCTGAAGAATTGATTATTGTGAGCATAATTCTTGAATGGTTGAATCATAAAGAATATGAAAAAAGATTCAAATACTAATGTACATAATCAAACTCTTCAATAGTTCTTTTGGGAAGACTTCCTTTTTTTGTTGTTGTTTCTTCTCCTTGGAAAGAAGGAGTTCTTCTCGTCAATAATCTTCTTACTGCATCCCTGATTAGGTCTGATTTAGTGGTGTAATGACTTTTCTTTAGAGCTTTGTTTATGTCTTGGATCATTGAGTCTGGAAGTCTTACTTGGACGATTTTCATAGTTTTTGTTGTTGTGGTATTACAAGTGTAATGCAATTGTAGTACTTAAATCTTTCGGAAAAGCGTAAGCTTTTAAGAAAGGCTTTAAGACAAAGTCTTATTGTTTTTCGAAAAAACTTGAATGGTTTTTTGAGGAACGCTTTAAGATGAAAATTTTTCTTTGCCTATAGTATATATGAGTGGTTTTATGTGAATTTTATAGATCTATTGGTTTTTTCTGTGATTTGTGTTATTTTGGGGGTTTTTTGATTTTATTAACTGCTTTAAAATTTGTTTTTTGTTAACAAATAATTATTAAAGGTATTTTGTTGTTAATTAAAAACAAAATTTATGTTAATGTTTTTTGTTAACAATTAAGGTTTATTTAGCTTTATTTGTTAAATGAAAACATTTAAATAGTTAAAGATATTGATTTAGTTGGATGAATGAATTAGAAAAAACTTTTATGGAGGAATATGAGGGCGCACAAGAACAGTTGATGAAAGAGAGATATAAAAATGCAACGATTCTTTTTTCAAAAGCTCTTTTTGCTTTGTGTGATGTATTAATAGATCTAAAATTAAAAAGATTACCTAAAAATCATGGAGAAAGATTTAGAATTTTAGAGGAATATTTTCCTAAAGTTTATTTTATTGTAGATAATTTATTTTCAGATTATACTGATGCTTATTATAAATCAATAGCAGAAGAAGTACCTAAGAAGATAAAAAATGAGATTAAAAAAATTGCAGAGTTTGAAACACTACCAAAAGAGATTAAAGAAATTATTAGATGATAATTTATTAGATATAATCTTTTTTGGGTCTTTTGTTAAAGGGGGAACTCCTAAAGATATAGATCTTGCTTTAATAGTGAAAGAGAAAAAAGGTTTGGATTCTGTTAAGAAAGATTTAAGCAAAATTATTGGTGGGGAGTTAGATATACAAATAATTGATCTTGATTCTATTTATAATCAGATATGGTTAACCCTGATTAAAGAAGGATTTAGTGTTAAGAAAAATAAATTTTTGTATGGGATGTATAACATAAAACCTTTAATTTTATTTAAATATTCGCTTAAGAAATTAAATAATGTTCAAAAGGTGCAGTTTGAGAGGGGGATTAAGAAAGTTTTGGAGAAAGAAGGCTCGTTTCTTACGAGATCTGTTGTTTTGGTTCCTCTTAAATTGAAAAATGAGTTTATAGATTTTCTGAAAACATGGAATATATATTATGAAAGCCAAGAGTATGAACTAGTTCCTTTTATGCGAAAAGAAAATTTTATTTAATTTCTTTACATATATTATATATAGGTGGGTTTTTTAGTTTTTTTCTGTGATTTGTGTTATTTTTAGTGTTTTAATTTTTCTTAATTTAATTGAAAACATTTCATGATTTCTAATGTTATTTTTGGTTTTCTTTAGTTAACACTTATTAATTTTAAAATTAATTATCCTTTTATGACTGATTTAATTGTTTTCAACATTAAAAATAGAATTCACACTATTAGAGGAGTTCAAGTTATCTTAGATAGTGATTTAGCTGAATTGTATGGAGTTCCAGTAAAGGCATTAAATCAAGCAGTCCAAAGAAATATCTTGCGTTTTCCAAAAGATTTTACGTTTCAAATAAATAAAGAAGAATTTAATTTTTTGCGGTCACAATCTGTGACTGCAAATTCTAATTGGAGTAAAAAACGTTTTTTACCTTATGCATTTACAGAACAAGGGGTTGCTACATTATCAAGTATCTTGAAAAGTGATAATGCTGTTAAGATTAATATTCAAATTATGAGAACTTTTGTTGCTATGAGGAAATTCATTTCTAAAAATGCAGAAATGTTTTTTAGATTGGATAATGTTGAAAGAAAACAGATAGAGTATGATGGTAAATTTGAAAAAGTGTTTGATGCATTGGAAACCTATGAAAAAAAGCAAGGAATATTCTTTGATGGGCAGGTGTTTGATGCATATACATTTGTTTCTGATCTTGTTCGTAGTGCTAAAGAGTTCATAATATTAATTGATAATTATGTTGATGATTCTGTTCTTACTCTCTTAAGTAAGAAAAAAGTAGATATTGGTGTTAAAATTTATACAAAGGATGTTTCTGAACAATTGATTTTAGATGTTAAAAAATTTAATTCTCAATATAAAGGTTTAGAAATTAAAAAATTTAAAGATTCACATGATAGGTTCTTAATTATTGATTCTCAAGTTTATCATTTCGGTGCTAGTCTTAAGGATCTTGGTAAGAAATGGTTTGCTTTTACAAAGTTAGATGTTAAATCATTGGAATTATTAAAAAGATTGAGGTGATTTCTTTACCTATATTATATATAGGTGGGTTTTTGGTTTTTTTCTGTGATTTGTGTTATTTTTAGTGTTTTAATTTTTCTTAATTATTGGGTAATAACACACTTAAACGCTTAAATTTGGGGGTTTCAGATGTTCTGAAGGTTTTGATGGGTTTTTGGAGGGTTATTTTTACGAAAGCTTTATAAAGTGAAATTGAGTTTGCGAGTTTAAGCAAACAATATGAGCTGATATTGTCGGAAGGGACGCTTTCCGTGATTGTGGTTCTCTTCGGAGAACAATAAGGAGATGAGTTTATCTCCATTTTGTTTAAGGCTTGTCAAAAAAGGCAAGTTTTATAAAACGTATTCTATTGTTTGCGACAGAAGAAGGAAATCAAGGATTTTCTTCGAGTAAAACAAATAAGAGGTCTTAGGATCTTAGTTTGTGGCAAAATAGCCAAAGAACCTTAATTGGTTTAAATGCAAAATACACATGGAGGTGTGTAACAAAAATGAATTTAAAAAAAGCCATAAGAAAAGTGGCTGCAGTTGGAGCAGGAATGACTATGGTTGGCGCAACCCTTATGGGTGCATTAGCAGCTAACTTAAATGAATACCCAGCTCCCTTCGTAACAGACGGCGCATTTGATGCTGTTCTGGTCGTAGGAGACAACGCAGCACCTGTGGATATTATAGGAGTAACAGATGTAGCAATGGCATTACAATATGGCATGACTACTGAAACAGCAGTTGAAAC
>CAZVVW010000015.1:0-19775 GCA_964630685.1 uncultured Methanosarcinales archaeon
CTACTTTTACTACTGCAGGAGATTTGAATTTAGCAGGAGATTTGACTGTTGGTGGAAGTAATATCCAATTAGGGAGTAATGAGATCTTACCTAATCTCCGTATTGATTCTATTAGTAGTGGAGATAATTGGGATAATCAAGGAGCTTATATCGTTTTAGGAGAGTCTGCAGGAACTTCTGGATATAGTGGAACTGCTGCTTTATATTTGTCTTATACGGGCAATGGTTATGGTTATATTGGTTCTGGAGGATTGACTGATGGAATTCCTAATGATGCTTACTTTAGATTTGATTATGATGAGGATATAATTTACACTAATAGTAATATTGAAATGGCTGATGATAATTATATTGGAATTTATAATAATGAAAGAATACAATTTGATTCAAATGAGAACGATATTGAAATAATGGGTGCAGATGTAGGGATTGGAACTAATTATCCTGATGAGAGTTTACATGTTAAGGGTACAGGTATTTACTTAGAAGAAGAAAGTAGCACTCAAGCTGCAGGGTTATTTGTTGAGGATGGTGATTTGAAATTATCTGTTAATGGTCACAATAATGTTGGATTGACTATTAGTGATTCTCCTCCTTATAGCACAACATTGGCAGGAGATTTAACTGTTGGTGGAACAGATGCTCTTTTAACTGTTCCACTATTAGATGTAGAGATAAATATGGCTGTTAATCAAATTGTTCCAAAGTCTGGATCAGATGTTAAGATTTCTGGTAATTTAATAGTTGATTCTAGTAATTACATTACTGCTCCTAGTGGTCAGAATGTCGTGATCAAACTTCCTTCTAGTTGATTGGATCGGGTATTAGAATTCTTTTTCTTTATCTTTTACTGTGGTTATATAATGTTTCCATGAATTCGTAGTATAATTCATTTACTTTCTCGCTGTGGATCACTAGTATATTTTCATCATTGACTTTTGTTCCTAGGTATGTTGGGTTCATGGATCCGATTATTACTGTCTCATTATCTGTTAAGAAGGATTTTGTGTGTATTTGTTTTTTTATGTTCTCTGTTATAATTCCTTTTATTTCTCTTAAAGGTGCAGTTGTATGGGTTATCCCTTTTCTTTCCATTACTCCATGTACTTTTACCCCTTTTTTTTCTGCTTTTTTTATTGCTTGAAATATTCCTTCGTCACTCATACTATACACTGCTAGGTTTATTCTTTCTTTTGCATTTTCTATTTCTTCCACTATTATTTTTTCACAGTCATCGTACGGGCAGAAATATGGTTTTATTTTTATTTCTTCATTTATTTCTATTATCTCTTTTTTTCCTGCCCCTGTTTTATTGCTTTTGTTATTATATAATTGCCAGAAGTTTGAGTTATATCTTTTTGCTAGTTCTTCTGATTTGATTATTACGAATGTGTGTAAATTTTTCTCTATTGTGTTTTGGTTTAGTATTAGACTTCCTGTAAATATTTTTTCTCCATCTATCACACAGTAATTGCTGTGTAGCATTCCTTTTCTTTTATGGTCGTCAAACCTTGTTGATGGCCAGTAAATCCTCTTATTTCCTGCATAGTCTGAATTGATGAATAGTCGTACTTTTATCCCTTCATTTCTGCTTTTATTTAGTTTTTCTTCTATTGATAGGTAGTTTAATGACCTAAATATGCAGTGGATCTCTTTTTTTGCTGATCCTAAGAATTCATTTATAGTGTTTGAAACATTTTCATCTGGTGCTATGTATAGTTCAAAGTTTTCTGTTTTGTAATGTACATATAGTGGTTTGGTTATTTCTATTTCTTCGGTTTGTTTTATTTTTTCTATTAGTAAGAATAGTGATGCTATTATTAGTATGATTGATATTGCTATCATTAAATTAATTTGAGGTATTTTTTTCTTTTTGGTTTTCATATTTTTTATTCGTTATTTGTAAAGTGAGTTGATTTTTATAAAAGAGTTTTTGCATACTACATATAGGTGTGCTGATTTTAGTAATCTTACAAATGGCCTTATTAGTATAGTTATGAATAATAGGCTCACTATTAACCCCCCTATTCTGATGTCTGCGGTGATCATATAATATCCGAAGTATGCTAGGTAAAAGAGTCTATAAAAGCTTATGAATGACATCATTGTTGTGTGTAGTGGCACTAATTTCTGTCTGTTTTCCATTCTTTTTTTAAAGTCATTTTCTAGGTGTTTCATAAAGATTTTTTTACTGCTTTTTTCATTTAGGTTTTTGTATGCTGTATCCTTTATTAGTAATTGGAATGATGAGTAATCATTTTTTTCTTCTTCTAAGGGTGGTTGATATTTTAATTCTATTTTTTTCCCTATAAAATAGAACAACATAAAAAATGGTAGTGAATATAAGAAGTAAATAAATAAGTTTTTATCAAAGAAGTATATTATTATGAATGCAATAATTATTTTTGTGATATCTAGGATGTTGTAATAAACTGTTTTTATTAACATAATGTATAAGTGTAGGTGTTTTGATAAATAGTCTGATTTGTATGTGATGAATTTTTTTAGTTTTGATCTGTACTTCCCTATTATTAGTTCTTTAATGTTTTTTTCTATTTTTAAAAAATATTTTATTTTATATTTTTCTATTCTTATGTCTATTAATAGTTTGAATATAAACATTAACAAGAATGCTACTGTTCCATAGATGAGTAATTTCATTGTTTGATCCCTGTAAGCGTATAAGATGTAGAATTGTGTTACTAGTGGGAATGATGTGTATATGGCTGTTGAAACTATAGAAAATAAAAGAATAATATTTATTTTTTTCTTATCAAAAAATGATATCTTCTTAAAATAATTGTTCTTGATAACCTTAAATAAGTTTAAATTATTCATTTTAAAAAAATAAAAAATATGTATGTCTCCATACATATTAATATGTTCTTAAGATTTTTTTTAATAAAAAATCTTTTTGCAACCAACAAGGGGATCTTTCGATTACACGCATGTTATATTGGTATAAACCAACTAAAATCTTATTAAAGATCGTGATAATACTTTAAAGTTATTTTTTCTTTATATAATTTTTGGTTAATTGTTTATTCTTTCTTTTATTTTTTCTATTAGTTCCTCTGTTTTTTCTAGGTATTCTTTAACCATATCTTTATTATATGTTTGGTATGGCATATCGCTACTAATATTTTCTGGGTATCTACTTTTTATCACTTCTTTTTCTATTCTTGATAAAAATTCTTTTTCTGTTGTTAAATTAGTTATTTTGTTGAATTCTGTTAGATTATGTGTTTTAGAAAAGTTTTGTGTGTGTTCTTTCAGTATTAGTGCTTTCATCCCTTTCTCTATTGCTTGTTCGCAATAAAATGCCGTAGTATAATAATTTTTTATTTCATAGTTTTCTTTTGCTGTTTGTAGATCTTCTTTTGATTGGCAGATCCAGTTGTTGATGGTCTTATTCTCTGTATAATGGCATTTTTCTTTATCTACTTCATAATTATTAATTGTTATTAACAATATTATTATTAAATAGGTTATTATTAACACTGTTATTATTAGAATTATTTTCTTGAATCCTTTTTTTTTAATCATTCTTTTTTTATGTTTTGTTTATTTAAAAATCTTGTCTTTAAATTTTTTTAAGAAAATTATTTAAACCTTTAATATTTATGTGTGGGTATGGCCAATAATATTTTGAAAAAAGCATTTTTCTTATTAATTTTTGTTTTAGTTATTGTTATTTTTAGTCATTCTATGGTTGGTGCTGAGGGGGATTGGCCTCCTGAGGGGGATTGGCCTCCCCCTCCAGGGTGGGATCCTCAATATTGTCCAGGTGTTGAATGCTATTATTATGATTTGGACAATGATGGTTGTGGGTTTTGTTGTGCTAGTTGTGGTTATGATTGTGATGAAACTAATTCCACTATTAACCCTTTACAATCGGAGGTTTGTGATGATGGGGTAGATAACAACTGTGATAATTTTGTTGATTGTTGTGATTTTGAATGTGCTTATGACTGTTGCTTAGAAGAGCATCTTGAAGATGTTCAAAGTTATAATTATTTTTGTCTTAGTGCTGAGATGCAAGACTCTTGTGGAGAATCTGTGTGCGAGGTTGAATTTGATGATTCTCTTCCTTATTTGGAGGTTAATAATCATAGTGGAGATTCTATTGCTAAGATTGACCAGTCTGGTGCTATGTGGATTCAAGGAGAATTAATAGATAGTTTTATTCCCTCAAGTAATGATTTTTTAATAAAAAATTCTGGAGGGACTATTGTTGCTGCAATTGATGAAAATACTGGTGATTTATATCTTAGTGGAAACCTATATCCAGATACTACTGAATCTCCTTCTAGTGGTGGGAATTTGATTATACAAAATTCTGAAAGTGTTCCTATTGCTTGGTTCGATAATTATGGTAATCTTTATCTAAAAAGTTGTTTGATTGGTTAAGGAGTTAGTAGTTGTACTGGAAATTTTTCTTGTGAAGATGTAAATACTTGGGAAGACGCAGGCCTTTGGTTTGATGATTATATGGAATTTCCAATCACTTATTATGAATCATCTTATGGCCATTATACTACTGGATTAGATGGTTGTAGTTGTACAAATATGTGGGGCTGTTCTGATCTAGGTTATGGAGAATATTGTCAGAACGGAGGTTTTGCAGGTTGGTCTTATGTTGATAACTGTAATGGATTTCGGTGTGGAGACTGTGGTTATAGTGTAGCTGATAATCCTGTTTGTGTTTGTGAAGGAAATCATGCCCTCCTGAAACATTTTTAACAGAAATAGAATGTTATCTTAATGGATATGAATGGATCTGAGAAGGTACTATTTCTTCTTATTTAATTAATTCTGATTGTGAAGGTTATCCAAATTATGGAGAATGTGTAAATGTGCTGAATGTGTAGATATTTCTGAATGTGAAGATGATGGTGATTGTAGTGGTGGGTTCCAATGTTGTGATGGTTTTTGTGAACAATATTGTTAGATTTAAAATATCATCTAAACAAACTTCTGAGCAATAGAAATCACTAGAATAGCAATAGAAACAAGTATCAATGCGTGTTTGGCTCCTGCCCTTAATTCGCCTTCTGAGAGCTTACCAATAACTAACCCTGTAAAGAGTCCTTGTATGATTGAAAGCATTAGAAATACGCCATAAAAGCTACTTAACCAAGCTCCTAATGTAGTGATTAGTGTTCTTGGTGTAGATAAGTTGATACTTACTTTATCAAGTAATGTTGAAGTAGCTTGAGATTCTAATGTCTGTACTTCTCCACTAAAAGAAACTCCTTGCATGTTTGTTATATAAGGAATTAAAACATTTTGAATAATTACCATAACTCCAATGAAAATAATATATATAATATAACTCTGCATCATTTGAGAATGTATTGCTGCTTTTCTTTCTGTTTTTATCTTTTTTATAGATATTAATGAAGCAGTCACTGACTCAAGCACGTCTTCTATGTTTCCCCCTGATTTTTCTGCTTCAATAACTGTAGCTATTGCCCTCTCTATTACTGGGTTTTTTGTGTCTGTACTTAAAGTACCTAATGCTTTATGTACTGGAATTGCCCATTCAACCTGGTGGGATAATTTTCTGATATGGTGGGTTAATGCACCATAATCTGCTGTCCCCACATAAATAATCGCCCTACTTATTGGCATTCCTGATTTTATAGAACTAGTCAAATTTCTTACAAATTCTGGAAATCTTGCTTCTATCTCTTTCTGTTTTTGGTTTTCTTGGAAATAATCTGCCCAGAACTGCATCCAAGCAATTGTTAATGCAACAAATAATATAGGTATAAAGAAACCAGAATCAAAAAACACCATAAAATCAACTACTGCGATAATAATTCCTATTGCAAGTGCTACTTGGTGTCTTAATTGAAATTTCATATTCTAAATCTCCGGTTGAGTCATCTCTAAAAATATGAGGAACATAGTGTTAAGTAATGGAATCACCACATAAGTTCCTAATACTATTATTTTAGCAGAGTCTACTCCACCAACTGCTCCTCCGAGCATACTCATTAAAGTTATTGTAGCTACAAAGAATAATGGAGCTGCAATTAATAATCCTGTATAAATATCTGAATATGTTGCGACTGTTTCTGTATATTTTCTTCTTTTCAATTGATAAGCAATGGCTGCTTCTTTTGCTTCTTCTTTCAAATATGAATCTAATTTCCCTCCTGCTTCTATGGTGGTTACAAAACCTTCAAAAACTTCTTTTAATGCAGGATTTGGTGTTGTATTAGACACAATCCTTATTGCAGTCAATAAATCATACCCAAAAACATCTGTATAATCAACTACTTTTTCAATTTCTTCAGAAACTTCACCATATTCTTCTGCTTGTGAAATCAATCTAAACATTACTATAGGTGGTACACCTGAACTAGATATTGCAGCCATATTATCTAATGCAAAAGAAAGGTTTGTATTGATGTTTTTTCTTCTTGCTTTAACTTTTGAAAATGGGTAAAAATAAGTTATGAAAAAAGAAGTGATTGTAATTAATGGTGCGATAAATGCTGCTTTTGTTAATGCTAAGCTTATTGGGCTTCCCCCTAAATAAAGAATTAAAGTAAATAATAACATTGAAACTATTCCAGAAATAAATGTAATAAGCACCATTATATTTATGTAAGTGTTTGAAAGCAATTTTATGTTTGCCAACCTTATTGCGTGATAGAGATGCTTAAAGAATTCTGGAAAAGTTTCTACTAAAAACATGCTTATGCCTCGCATGCTGAAATTTGAAATTGAGCCAAGTAATGATGGTTTATAGATCTTTAATTTTTCTTCTTTTTTGATTCTTTTTTGTATTTTTTTTGCTTCTTTTTCAAGCATTGCTCTGCTTATGGTACTATATCTTGCAGTAATTTTTTCTTCTTTTGATGTACTTAAATCAAAAATAGAGTATCCTAAATCAGTTTTATCTGCTTTTGTTGTTTCATACTCTTTGAATTTCTTTCTTACTCCCTTAAGGAAAGATAATTTTAAGAGAGGTTTAAGAATAGATTCAAATTTTATTTTTTCTTTTGGTTTTTCGGATTTTTCTTTCTTACCTTTTTCTTCTAAAAATATAGGCATATCTTTTAGTTTAGGTTTAGGTTTAAATGATTCAAAGAAAGATGGTTTTGATGTTTTTTCTTTTTCCCTTTTAGGTTTTTCTTTATGTTTTTTGAAAAAAAGTTCAAACAATTCTGAGAAAATATTTTTATGTTTTACTTTTGGTACTTGTTCTAATCCATGAAGAAGTTCTTTTTTAACATCTTCTTTTATTTCTTTTTCTTCTTCTTTAGTTGGTTCTTCTTCTACACTTTCTTCTATTTCTGGTTTAGGGGTTATTATCTCTGGTACTTTTGCTTTTTTAGAGACCATTGGTTTTTTTGGAGCAATTAATCTCTTTTTCAATTCAAGATAAGAAGTGTCTTCATAAACATAATAAAATATTTTAGAATTAATGTATTCTATTTGTTTTAATAAAGAATAAATGCAAGAGTTATAATATCTTTTCCAATATTTTTTTGTTTTTCCTTCAAGAATGTGATCTTTTATTTTTTTGTATTCTAAATAAGTGTATTTTTCCTGTTTGTATTCTAAATCTAATTTTTCTAATTTAAGAAATAGCTCTTTTTTGTATTCTTTTTGTACTTTAATCTCATTGAGAAGGTTAATAATTTTTTGCGTATACGCTTTGACATTTTCCTGCATTTTAGAATAATGACTCTTCTATTTTTCCTAAACTTCTTTTTACTTCAAAAGTAAGTTTGATTATTTGTTCTTTTATGTAACTCATCTTGAGTTTAGTGTAATGTACTCCTTCGTCAGTTTGGAAAGATTGAGTTTTTAGTTCATCATATAATTCTGATAAAATATTTATTTTTTCTAGATTTTCTCCCAGACCTTCTTTATCTTTTTTCATTCTACCCCAAACTCACTCAAAACTCCTTGTGGATTTTTATAATAATTACTGATTATTTTAGTCACTTCCTTGTGGCTCAAGATATTTTTATCTGCTAACTTTTCTAATAATTTAGTTCTTTTTTCTAACTCTTCTTTTATTTCATTTTGATCTTGACCAGTTTTATCGCTGATTTTTTTTATTACATAGGATTCTTCTTTTGTTGCAAATTCATCGTCAGAAGGAACCCATTCAAACATTACATTAGAATCAATTTTCCCTAATTCTTGAGAAACTTTCATGATTTCAACAATTTGTTTTAGACGTCTGATACTCTTTCTTTTTTCTTTAAGATGAATACAAACACACACTACGTCCAAACTCTCAATAAGTGTTCCTGGAAGATTAATTGGTGGTGTTTCTAATCTTCTTACTAATGTTTCGACACCTCCTGCGTGGAAAGTTCCAAAACTCGGATGGCCTGACGCCATTCCTTGAAATAACACGTAAGCTTCATTACCTCTTACTTCTCCTACAATCACATAATCAGGGTTTTGTCTGAATGTTTCTTTAAGTAAATCAAATAAAGTTACTTCCCCATAAGTTTTACCAGCTATATTTGGAATTCCAAACCCTTCCCTTGTTACTGCAGGAAGCCAATTATCGTGGGAAATATTGAGTTCTCTTGTATCTTCAATAGAACATATTCTTGATTCTGGGGGAATAAAATGAAGTATTGTATTAAGAAAAGTGGTTTTTCCTGAAGCTGTTTCTCCAATAATCATTACATTTAGCTTGCTCTCTATTGCGAGCCATATAAATGCAAAAGATGAAGCTGGAGCTGTATTATTTCTTATTAAATGAATTGGCGTCCAAGGTTCTTTTGTGAATTTTCTTATTGTGTATGTTGGCCCCCTAGTGGTTACATCTTCGCTATAAGTTGCGTTTACTCTAGATCCATCTGGCAATGTTCCATCAAGCAATGGACGTGCATAACTCACGTATCTTCCAGCTTTTTGTGCAAGTTTTTCAATAAAATCTGCCAATTCCTTGTGTTCTTTGTAAATTAAATTTGTTTTAAGATTAGCATATTTTCTATGGACAATATAAACAGGAAAACCTACTCCGTTGCATTCAATATCTTCAATATAATAATCCATCATTAAAGGTTCTACATCATTAAAACCTACAGAATCTCTATAAATATAATACATTAATTTTTGATAAGTATCCTCATCTACTTTTGCACCCAATTCAATTAATATTGATTGAACGTTTTTTTCAAGGTACTCTAGAAGTATATTTTGTTTTTTGCTTTTAACAAAACTTATGTTTATCATTTCTTCTAAACCCATTTTAATGAGTCTTAGGAGTTTTTCATCTGTTTCAGAAATCTTTGGTTCTTCTATATCATAAATTATACTTTTTTCTTTATCATCCCAATAAATGTGGGCAAATGCAAATGGGGCAATTAAAGGGTATCTTATGTTAACTTTAGTTTTATCATCACCTAATTTTGGAAGCTCTATAAATTTAGGTTTCAAATCGATAGAAAAAGTTGATTTGACTGATTTATTTCCTACTGAATTTTGTTTATCAGAACTTTTATTGTTTTCTAATGTATCTTCTGCCATAATTACCCCTTTTTATGTACTATAATGATTTGATGGTTGGGATATTTATATATTTATTGATTTTTCACGAGAAGTGATGAATGATTATTGCTGTTCAAAATTCTTTATCTTTGTTGATAAGAAATCTGCCTGAGAATCAAGAGTTAGTTCTAAATCATATTCAAAACTTGTTGTATTGAAGTGTGCAAGCACTGTGGCAGAATCGAGCATGTCTCCTTGATTTAGTAGAGAAGTATAGCCGGTTCCATTTGTAGATGAGCTATTGATTAATTCAAAATAAAATGTACCATTTATTTCTGCATCGTTTTCTAATAAAATTATTTTTTCTATAAGATTTGAAGTATTTATTATTGCCCAATCAGTTGGATTGCCTATTTTATTTATATAAACTGAAATTCTTGTGTTGTTTAGAATAAAATAATCATCTGTTGTTGAAGTAGATACATCGCAGTTTGTACAAACAATATAATTACCTAAACTCGCTTTGGTTCTTGGCTCTATTATCTCTGTTTCTGTGTCTAGGTCCCATTTTAACTGATCGTTTTCTATCTTCATTGTTCCTTCGCCAAGTTCTACGGTAATCAATCTTTGGGATCCTTGCCCTTCTGAAGCAACATCTTGTATATGTTTATCAAGATTCACCATAGTATCTTTTGTTTTTGCAAATAGGCTTTTATCTTTCATCTTTGCTAAAAGTGGTGTGCCTGCACTCATAATTATCAATACTGCAACTGTGGCTATTAAGAAATATAACACTGCTGATATCCAAATTTGCCCCTTTTTTGTTCTCATACTCTTAAGTTATACTGTATGACTTTTTATATATTTCGCATCCTTTTGGAAAAACAAAGAATTCGTCTGTGATTTGGATTGTTTCTGTAATTGTTTGGATTGAGTCTGGCTCTAAACTCAGATTTATAGGTATCTCCCCTGTAGAAGTTTTAAGAATTATTGATTGTAATGTGTTGCTTACTTTTCTATTGTATAGATTAAACGATAATGAATTGTTTGCGTAATTTATGTTGTTTACTTCAAACATATATTCCATACATTCTATTGTAGATTCTGTAGTCCTATCTGCATAACTTGTTCCACCAGCATAAGCTTGGTAAAGCCACAAGAATAAATATATTACTGCAAATAAAAAAATTACAGAAATAAAAATAAGAATAATATTTTTTTGGGATGCCATCAGCCGAATAATGGACAGGTTTTTACATTTTGAGCTGAGAAAGTAACACCATGATCTCCACATAACACATCTACGTTTTTCATTTCTATGTAAGGAGTTAATTTAAGTTGTTTAAAATTTCCATATTGGGTGTTGTTATATGTAAAACTAAATTTATCCCCAACACCTTTTAGTAATGATGAGTTAAGATCATGTTCATAGATTCCACTTGAACCAATAATTCTTGCGTTAAAATTTTCCAGATCTAGCTCCCCTGTATTTTCTGCCATAAATTCTATCGTGGTGTTAGAACTACTTGTATTAATACAAACCATAGGCATTTCATCAACTTCTATGATATTATAATCAACATCAAAACCACATTTTAATTCTTGGGTAGAAGTTGTAGCTGCGTCTTCAACTGAACCGCCAACATAATCTCTTACCCAATTAGCAATAACAGCTCCAATAGTAACAGCAATAACGACGAGTAGAACAGCAGCAATGAACGGCGAAACCGCCTTTTTATTTAGTTTCCTCATTAAATCACCTTTTTTTGAGTATGATTTATTATCAATACGTCTTGTTATTTAAATATTTTGCTATTAATTTAATGTTTAATTAAGTTATTAAAGGACAATTTAACATTGCTTCTTTAGGGATTGTTAGGTGAATGTTTTTACATTCAAATGCTTCTTTATTTTTTACATTTATGATTGGGCTTATCTTTACTTGAATTAATTCCCCAGTTATATTTC
This sequence comes from uncultured Methanosarcinales archaeon, assembly GCA_964630685.1. Classification (GTDB taxonomy): domain Archaea; phylum Nanobdellota; class Nanobdellia; order Woesearchaeales; family BS150m-G63; genus BS150m-G63. The sequence continues at coordinate 11,446 of CAZVVW010000015.1, forward strand.
CATAAGTATAATTGTAACTAAATGTATCATCTACTGCTAAAGTTGTGTTTAATTTAGTAGAATTTACTCCTCGGTTACCTATTAATCCTAATTTAAACATCAAGTCTATATTTCCTTTGTTCTCTAAAGTGAAATAAATAGTGTTGTTTGAAGAATTTTGTGTAAAATTATCACAAATTTGCACTTTATTATCTATTATACTTATATCAAAAAAAACTTCATTAATACATTTAAATGGGCCAGTAGTTTTTTCCTCAGCATAAGCCATATTTTGATCTACATAACTTTTTATCCAAGTAGCCATTAAAGAACCAATAGTAACTACAATCATGACTAATAAGACTGTTGCTATTAACGGAGAGACTGCTTTTTTTAGTCGCATATGTCGATGTCCTCTACAATAAGAGATCCTTTAGAACAAAGAGTTTTACCTGTTGTACCTTTCACATCAACATAAGGTTTAAAGATAACTTGCTGGAGATCATTTCCAACTGTTTCATTATAGTAGGTTAAATTGTCTTCTGAATAAATTGCTCCGACAGTTATTGCTTCAGCATTAAAAGTTAAGATGTTTTCTGCACCCAAATCACCTATTACTGAAACTGCGATTCCCTCTATATTTATTGTTCCCCTGTTTTCAATCATGAACTCTAATGATGCATTAACTGTAGAATTTGCTTCATTATAACAGATCTTTTTATCTCCACCTATTTTAAGTAATTCTAAATCAACATCTAAACTACATTTAGTTTCTACTTCTGATTTTTCTTCTGTATCAAGAGTTTGACCTTCTATGTAACCTTTACCCCAATTCATAACAACTGCTCCAAGAGCAACAGCAAATGCTATAAGCAATACTGTTGCAATCAATGGGGAAACTGCTCTTTTGTTCATTTTGTTCACCTACTTTTTTAACTTTTTAATTAAATCATCTAAATTTTGGGTTTCTAATTTCATCATGTTGATGTAGGGGATTATCCCTATGATTAAAACACAAAGACCCATAAACACTAAAACATTTAGTATATTTTTTGAGATATAATTGTTTACCAATCCAATTACACCTATAAAAATAAATGAAAAGTAAAGAAGAATGCTTTTATTGAGCACTAAAATTGATTTTTCCCTGTTGAGTCTTGATTTTTCTATCTCTAAATCAATCACCTTTTTTTCAGTGTCTGTTAATCTCATTCTACCTCTTTTTTGTTCTTAATCAGCATTCGTTGATGCTTTCTGTGTATGCTATTTTTTCTCTGCATACAACTTCATAATCATCTTTGAATATAATTGGAATCACTTCAGCTCTTTTTAGTGTTCCTTGTTTTAATATTTTTAATCTTTCGCTTTTTCCAGGCTTTAATTTTAGTGTTTGCTCTTTTGTTTCTACGTTGACATCATGAATGTCAAAAAACCTGAAAATTAATTTATCTACTGCTATATCATTAGTGTTGGTTATATTTATATATAAAACTTGTGTATCTGTTGTATCTTGACATACATAATCTATGTTTAAGCCTATATGTGCGCATTCTGTTGTGTCATAAGTTCTTTTCTGGAGCTCAACTGATTTTTCTTCTGTGTAGGATGTTATCCATTCAAACATAAGTGCGCTTAAGGCTATAACAAATGCCATTAGTAAAACCCATGACACCCATATATGTATTGCTCTTTTGTTCATTTTGGGGAATAAAGGAAAAGATATTTTAAAACTTTTCTTAAATTTTCTGGTTTTATATTTTGTAAGTTTCATTTTATTTTGTTTTTATTTTATTTTAACTTCTTAAATATTTTTAAATTTTTATTTCTTATCCTTGAACTGGTATAATATTATGGATGGGCAATTCATCAGGATCTATATCACAACTGCCTGTTCCCGTAGGATGAAATCCCCTCTTACAAAGACAATTTGAATTACAACGGATAGATTCTCCGTCACATTCTTCAGCTGGAGAGTCCCATTGACCATTTCCACATTGAGTGCAATCTACAGAAGGAGGGGTTGTGACCACATAATCAGTTTTACATTGACAAGAAGAATTGCACCCTAATCCCCCATCACATTCTTCTCCAAAATTCCAAATTTCATTATTACAATCTTCTTCAGGTGTTTCTCTATATATGTGTGAATCAATCCTAGTGATTATTTCTCCTGTTTTAGTGTATTTGATATTTGAAATTATTTTTTGATAAGTAATTATAATTTCTTGTTTGAATTTTTTATCTTTTGGTCCTGTTGAACATTCAAAATTACTAAATTTTAGTTGTTTCCCCTCTAACATACTTGAATTTCCAAGATTGCAACCATTTACAGATACATTTATTAAAAGTAAATCTGCGCCCATTCCATTTCTGATTACTAATTCTATTGAACCATTTGATTCCCCTGGTGCTGTTTCTGCCGAAACTTTAAAATCATCACAAGAAAATCCTGCAGGTAGAATACATCTTTCAGGTAAAAATCTAGAATAATCAAATACTCCTAAATAAGATAATGCCCCTATAGCAATTAGAACAACTAGAATTGCCCATCCATAAGTCATTAGAAACTCCATAGATGCCTGCCCTTTTTTATTCATTTTTTTAAAACAAAAAGTTGGGGAATATGTCTCCATTTGTTTTTTTCCTCTTTTTTTCATTTTTGTTTTAATTATTTTTGAAGATTGCAATGTCTTGTGCTTTTTTTGCAACCATTAATGATTTTATTTGATACTGTTCTGATGATATATCAAAAGTGTAATTTATATTGTTGTAGTTTAGAGTTATAATATTTGTGGTGGGTATTGTGCTGTTTTGATTTACTGCTAAAATGTGGGTATTTGTTGTTGTTATTGTTGCTGAAGAGTCTAAATGATTCATAAGGAACGCGTTGTCGTTATCTATCAAAATATAAAACACCCCTAAATTTATGTTTTTGGTTTTTGAGTAATCTATGAACTCTGAAGTGAAGTTTTCAAATCTTGATTCTATGTCTTTGTTAGTGTATATTGCATTGTTTAGCACTTTTTGTCCTTCAATTATATAATTATCTTTTAATTCTTTAAATGTTTCAGAAGGTTCGTTTGCAATAACCTTTGAATTTGCATAAATCGTAAAAGCGTAAGCACTAAGTAAAATCGCTGTGAATATGTAAAATTGTGCGTGTTTATTCATTTTATTTATTTTTTTCATTATGCTAAACTCACTGAAATATTTACTTTTCCTTCAGCTGTTAAACCATTATTTTTGATTATTAGGTTATATCTTCCTGATTGAGCTACATCTCCTTCAACATCGCCGATGATGATTATATCATCATAATCTAACAAGGTGTTGATTGAGTGGATCTTTCCAATCTGGTAGCCAAATGCAGGTGTGATTAAATCTGTAAATTCTTTTTTCTTGAGATATTTCTCTGTTCGTGTTATACTTGCATTGGGTTTTGTGGCAAAAATATATGATGCTCCATCTTCTATGTTTGATGTTAATGTCAACTCATCATTAGTATAATCATCTGGTGTTGTTTGGGAACTTTCTGAGCCAAAACCAACTGTATAATTATCTGAATTGTAATATATGGTTCTAGTGCCTGTTGATTGATCTGTATTAATATCTGTTTCTGTGTAGGTCATTTGAAGGGATAATTGGCTCACATCAATCTCTTGTGTAGTACTTCCTTGATCTACTGTGAGATTTAACTCATAAGTTCCATTTTCCATAGGGGCTTTAAATGAAATAGTATAATTTCCAGCCCCATTATCCACAACAGCAATATCTTCTACTTCTGTACTATTTAGGAAAACATAGAATTCTGATTTTGGAATTTCTCCAAATTGGGGTGTTGTTTCTATTTCTACATCTATCTGTTGATTGGTATAAATTATTGTTGGATAAGATTGAAGAGTCACATCAATTAAACTAAATTCAGAATTATAAGTAACTGTCCCTACATCTGTTTTAACTATTTCATTTCCAGATGGGTCTGTACAATTGATATAGTAACTAAAATCATCGGAAATTGAAATTCTTGCTTCATGGTATGTGGAATGAGTGTAAGTATAATTGTAATAAGTTGTACCAGCATCTAAAGAATAAGCACATATAGCTTGCTCATCTGTTTTTACCACAAGAATAGGATCTGTTGAAGCAATCTCCCCTATTGATTTTGGTTTCCAGAAAGTTATTGTTGGTGCTGTTACATCTGATCCTAATGCTGTTTCTGAACTCCAAATGCTCCATGTTCCTGCACCGTTTTGAGCTTTTACTTTTGCGGTGTATAAACCATCTGAAACAAGAATACTATAATTAGTAAATGTTGTGTTTATGTTATTTACTTCATCTGTGGTATTTTCAATCACTAGATTATATTTTAATATTCCAGATGTATCTGTTATTGTGTTCCACTCAAAAGTTATATTACATGTAGAGCCTGTTGTGCAGTTTTGTGTTGGGCTTTCAAGAGTCGGTGCTGTTGGAGGGGTTGAGTCTACTAAAATATGATAATGAGAAGTGTTGCCCCAGTTTCCTGCATTGTCTTTTGCTTTAACATGGAAATTATATGCACCATCTCCAATTGATGAATATGTTTTGTCCCAGATTAATGATCTTCCTAAATCATCTTTTACCACACTAATTGCAAATTCTGTTATGTTTGTATGATTTCTGCATTTAGGGGTTATTCCAGTTTCGTTACTGAAGCAAGCATAAGCCTGTGTGGTGTTATCAATTGTTTGATTAGTTGATGCTAAAAGTAATGAGTTGGTGTTTATTGATGAATTATCTCCTGAAATAACTATAAAGAAATTTCCATCTGTAATGTTTTCTGTTATTGTTATATTTGCATAATAAGTGTCTACTGAGGTTATTGGGTTTTGAGTTATATCTATGGAGAATGTTTCTATGTTACTTATTATTGTGGTTGTGTCATTGTATTCTGTTGGTGAACTATTTAGTGCATAAACAAAATAATCCATTTCTTCTGTTGTTGAAGTGTTATTTTCTGCTAATTCAAGGCTAATCTCTAAAATATCTTCATCCGTGAGATTTTGTTTTAACTCAATTGCTACAGAAGCTGCAACAGCTGTTGCATTGTTAAATAAGGTTATGTTTTGTCCAGTGTTTGTTCCGGTGTGTAATGTGATGTCATCAATCTCATATTCTGGAATATCGTCTGGTGTTGTGTCAATTGTTGTATCTAAAATATAACTATATTTACTGATTCCTGAGATTGAATCTTCTGCTGTCCAGTTGAAAAATGGATTATTGTCATAAGACCATGTTTGGTTTATGTAGGAATTGTTTGTGTAATTATAATCTGATAAATTGATTGTGCTGTTTATGAAAGTGATTGTAGGGAGAATTGTGTCTAAAATTATTCCATCTGAGATTGCGCTTGCGTTTAAGCCAGCTGAATTGATTACTGTTACATTGAGATAGTAAGTCTTGTTATTTTCTAAATATAAGCCTATAAGGTTGAGCTCTTCTGCTTCTCCTGCATTTAGTAATCCTGTAAGATTGGTTGTTTCATTCCATAATTGGTATTTGTAGATTAATGGGAAATGTAAGAATTCTGATTCTGGGTCTGATGCATTAGTCCAAGTGAAATAAAGTGAGCTGTTATCTATTGTATAGTTTCCTTGGTCTGTAATTGTTGGCGGAAGGGGTGGAGTGATATCCAAACCAGCTCCTGTTTTGTTTAAGTAAATAGTATCATTGCTCTGTTTAATATTTCCTGCTGAATCTCTTACTTCATAATACACTGTTTTTAATCCATCTTCTTGTTGAAGTAGCCATGCTTTAGTTGCACTACAAGATTCCCAAGCTGTCCAATCACTCTCACCATTTGAGTAACGACATTTATCAATTGGATAAGTATCTAAATAATTTAATTCTAAAATCACTGCTCTTGATGCTGTGAATTCGTTACTTATGTTTTCAAATCCTGTTTCTCCCAGATTGTAAATTGTGATAGAGCTGTTTGGTTGGGTGTTGTCTAAAGTGATTGTGATATTAAAATCAAGAGTTGTATAACCCACTGCAGTTCCATTAAGAGTTACATCTCCTGTGTAAGTGTTGTTTGTAACTGTTAAGGTGTTGCTGTAACTTCCTGTCTGTCCTATAGGGTCAAGGGTTAATGTTCCTTGCGCACTATTTAAAAGAGAAACATCTAATTCTACAGGAGTTAATTCTGGGTCATTTGCACGAAGAATAAATTCTATGCTTGAACCATTTTTAACATAAGTTTGATTTGTAGTAAGGTATCCTGTAACCACTCCTTCTGTTGTGTTTACCCTTAATATTATAGTTTCAGAATAACTGTACCTATTGTACTTCATATCTCTTAATTTTAAAGTGTGTATTCCTTTAGACCACATATCTAATTCAGTTAGATTAACATATCCAAACCATGTGTCGCTTATGTTATGGGTAATTGTAACATTATTATCTGAATATTCTAATCCATCTAATTTCCAAGAAACATTATGATCTCCAGTGGTATTAAAATCAACTTCTAAATAAGTATCTCCTTCGTTTATAATGTGGTTATTCAATGATTCGTTTATTGTTAGTATACCTGTCAATTCTACAAGATCAAATAAAACTATTGCAGAACTCGACATTGCATTTGTTCCTAAAGCATCATCTGCACATCTTATGTAGTAAACGTTTATCTGATCAGACAGATTATTTGGTGAATTTACTTCATGGTAAATTCCATCTACTGTGGTGAAATTATTTGTTGAAAGCATATTTAGGAAAGATTGGTCTATCACAGAATATCTACATACAGCTGATTCGCTTGTGTTAATAAATAGTTTGATTGGGTCTGTAGTATCTGACCCTGAATGAGTTACAATAGGTGCAGTGTCATCTACATTGAATTGTTGAGTGTTGGTAGTTTCTGTATTTCCTGCTAAATCCTGACAAGCGAAATAAATGATGTAATCACCTTCTGAATCAACGATTACTGTTGCTTCATGAATATTTTCAGCGTCATTAGTCTCTGTCATTATGTAACCCATGTTTTCATAGATTACACTTTGATTAATAGAATAACGACAAGTGGATTCTTCTGAGGCGTTTATACTTATACTAAATGAACGAGATGTCTGGTTTGCTGAAGGTGTTGGATTAGTTAGTGTTGGAGCTATTGAGTCTATATGTATTGTGAAATTGTCTGACCAATCGCCTGTGTTTCCTGCTTTATCTACTGCCAATACGCTCCAATTGTAATTTCCTACCAATAGTGTTTTTGTTACTGCGCTTTGATTGACTGTTAGATTATCTGTGGAATTCCACCTAAAAATATAATAATCTATTTCTGGAAGAGCAGACCATCCAAAAGTATTTGTGGTTTGGTTTGTGTAAGTGTTGTTAGTTGGGACTAACAGTGTTGGAGTTTCTGGATTAATTGTATCAATAGTTGTTAAAACCACTGCAGAATCAACTGTGTTTCCTGCATTGTCATAAGTTCTTACCTTGAAATATATTTTTCCTTCTGAAAGAAGGGTTGCAGTATAATTCGTATCTGTTGTGTTTAGTAATGAATTGTAATTTATTTCGTCTGTCGAGTTAAGTACTTCATATTTTTGGATGCCATTTGAATCTGAACCTGGATTGTCTGTCCAGTTAAGAATTAATGAATTAGTTTGAATATATTCTAATAATGCTGATGGTTGTGCACCATTATCAACTCCTGTTGCTGTTGTGATGTTTTCTTGGTCTGACCAACTTCCAGTATTTTCTGCGTTATCTACTGCCCTGACTCTTGCAAAATATTGCTGATCTACAATAAACTGGGAAATATAGTAAGTGTTGTTAGTTGTGTCTGAGTAGATGGTGTGTGTTGAGTTAGTTATCTCTATTTGATACTCTTGAATATCTGAATCTGTTGAGCTCCAGTTCCACCTTACAAGACCTGTGGTACTATAAGTGCCTGGATTCTGTAAGGTGGGTGCAACTGGAACTGCTGTGTCTACACTAAGCGTGAAATAATCTGAGAAGCCAACTGTGTTTCCTGCTGAATCTGTTGCTTTGACTCTCCAAGTGTAATTATCATCATCTAATGCTGAATGTAAATAAGATGAGGTGTTTAGAGTTGTGTTTGTGATTGTGTCACTTGTTGAATTTAATATTTCTAAAGTATAATTATTTGTGTCTGTTGAAGCGCTCCAAACAAATAATGGTGTATTGTCATTGGTTTGAGAGTTGTTTGTTGGTGAAATTAACACTGGAATTTGAGGAGATATTGAATCTACTTCAAAAAGAATTAAAGCAGAACTTGTCATTGTGTTTCCAGAGCTGTCGTTACATCTGATGTAGTAAGTGTTTAGTCCTTGTGTTGAAGTTGGTGT
>CAZVVW010000016.1:0-13469 GCA_964630685.1 uncultured Methanosarcinales archaeon
GCAGGAGGAATAGCTTTAGCGGCTTTCGGAATATTATCAAATCCTGTTGGTTGGGCAATAGGGATTGGAGGATTACTATTCGCAGCAGGAACTTTAGTATATGATCATTTTTTCAATACAGATGTAGAATGGGCCTCATTTATTCTTTTCAGAGAATATGATGTAGAACAATTAAAAAACATTAAATGCGAAGTAATGCCAATAGCACAAACTTAACATATAATAACCCAAGCATAACACAAATAATTTAAATAAACAAAACTTACTAAAAAAAATGAAATCAAAAAAAGGGTTCGAATTTTCTTTTATGGCTAAATTAATTTTAATCTTAATGCTTTTAATAATATTTTTAGTTTTTCTCATAGTAAAATTCAAACCAAACATATTGGGTTCAATAAGTTTATTTGACGTATGGTAATCAAAAATAAAAAAGCAGGTTTCCTAAATAGTAAATTAGGAAAAATAATTATTGTGTTAGTGGTATTAGTTGTAATTATGTCTATATTCTACCCAAAAATCTGGAGCGGATTAGAAACAGCAATGCAAACAGTTGGAATAAATATCTGCCTCAGTTCGAGAATGAATTCTGCAACATACAATCAAGAAATAGAAAGGCATATAGATTATGAAGAGTTTGAAGAAGCAACAGATATGTACCTAGAATATCGTCAATGTTTTTCAGACCCACAACTAACACTAAATACAGAAAATACAGAGATATTAGCAGAACTCGTATGTAAAAAAGGATATTTCAATTATTCTTCAGAAATATACAACCACCTTTCTTCAGAAAACCCTTCGGAAACAGAAAAAACTTGTTTGACCCTAGAAAACATCCAAGATTTCCACAATAGAAGAAAAAACAAAGACTCACTAGAACTATTAGAACAATTAGAAATACTAGATTATGAAGTTCCTTCATGGAATTTATTAATAGCGGAAGCATATCTTGCTTCAGAAAAATATGAAGACTCATACGAATCCGCGTACTATAATTCTTGGGATTTAGAAGATTTAACAACAGATCAAAAAGAAAAAATAAAAGAAATAGTAGAAAACATTTACACTTCAATAATAGCAAAAAAAATGGTAGATATTTATGATGATTCAGAATCCTTTTGTATATATCGGACAACATATTTTCCTTATACCACAATCTCTTTAGGGGATTTATCAGACGCTACAACTGAACAAGGAAAAAGCATAGCAATTGGAGGAGATGAATCTCATTTAGAAATGGGAGAAGATTTAACTGGATGTTATACAATAAAATCCGATTCAGAAAAAGTGATGATTGAAGATTATTGCGCATCACATTGTAATGAAATAATGGAATATACATCATAAAAAAAGAAAATAAAAAAACACCAAAAATGAAAAATAAAATAATGAACAAAAAAGCACTAGTTTCAAGAACAATAGTTTTAATGACTTTGGGAATAATAGTCTTAATTATTCTAATTATACTTTTTTCAGGAAAAGCGAGTATTTTTTCAAAAGGTGTAGGTGGAATTTGTACAGATCAAGAAGGAACATGTTATTATCCTACAGCAGAATGTCCTGAAGAGAAACCAATAAAAATGATGGCAAAAGGATGCCCATCAAATGAAACAGATACTGAGAAAAAATCTGGATTTTGTTGCACTTCTTTAGGATAAACAAAAACAAAACAAAAGAAAGCTTAACAAAACAAAATGAACAAAACAATAAGACAGAAGATTTCGGCTAAAGCACCCATCTTCAGTGTTGCCTTTTAGGCAACCCAAAAGTCTTAAAGCTTTATTCATTTTAAAAAACAAAATGAACAAAAAAGCAATAACCACACAAACAATAATTTTATTAGTATTAATTCTCATAGTAGTAGTAACTTTTTTGTTTTTCTTTTCGAGTCAAGCAAATATTTTTTCAAAAGGAACAATGAGTTGCGAATCAAAAGAAGGCGTGTGTATGAATGTCACAGAATGTGAAGGCATTATTTCAAATTTCAAATGCACTAAATCAGAATATGCATGTTGCATAAAAATGACTTAGCAAAATTTATATAGTATATTCAATTAAATTTAGTAAAATGAATAAAAGAGGATTTACAACAGAAGGAAAAATAGGTGGAATTGCGTTAGTTCTAGTTGCAGTGGTGGTGATGTTATTTATTTTTCAAGGTCCTGCAAAAGCAGCAAATCTAGAATTCATATCACAGACACAAATAAAAGTAAAATTAGATAAATGTACTTTTGATGCAGAACAGGCATATTCTAAAGGAATTTCATTTTCAGATACAGATGACGATGGACACCCAAATACTTGTGATATTTGTTTAGGTGTAGATCCTGGAGCAAATACTGAAGATGGACAAAATGACTTAGATGATGATTTAGATGGTATGCCAAACGATTGCGACAAAGATGCTTATAATCCCAACGAATTCACCTGTTTAGATTATAGGGTGTGGGATAAACAAAACAATAAATGGTTAAATGCTTGTTGTACAGAACTTGCAGGAGACAATAATTTTAAAATAAGTCCCAACCTCATCTGTAAAAAAGTAACCTAAGATGGATTTCTTTAACCAAAAAAAGGCATTTATGGGACTTTCTTTATCTCAAATGGTGGGCATAATATTAGTTATACTAATCTTTATTCCGTTTACAAGTTTATTTGCAAAAACATTCAACACTTTTTTTGGAGGGGAAAACCCATCCATAGAAAATTTTCGCTCACTCACAGAAAAGGTTCAAGAATTACTTCTAAATCCAGATATGGTTGCAATAGAAACAAACTTCCCTTATTTTATTAGGGACAATGATTATGTTATAGTTGCTTTCGATTATGAATGGTATGGAGATGGCACAGATTCTACAGAAGATAATGTCCCTTATGGTCCATTTGAATCAAATCTATGTCACGATGAAGGAATAAGGAGGCCAATGGAATGTTTAGATAAAGCTTGTTTGTGTATTTATGAAGACACAGCAGTAAATGATTTCATGGAAGGGGGAGATCCAGCACCAATAGAATGTGTTCCATTCGGAAATAATCTCTTCTTTTCAGGTGCAGAAGGTTACCCAGATTATTTAGAAGATAAAGACGGAACTAACGATGGATATAAAAAAGAATTCATTGAAGACACAATTAATTTTACAAACCTAACAAAATTAGATTATGAGTTTTTTGTAATCTATGGAGAATGCGGAAATTCAGGATGTAAGGTTTATGAAAATAATGATTGTGATGAGGAATTTAATCAATTTGACGCAAGAAAACTTTACATAGAAAAATATTATGATTTAGATAGTCATAAAACTCATATACTCATCGCAGTTCAAGAAGGCAAAATAAATCAAAGGGCAGAAAACGCATCAAAATTAATAGAAGCATTAAGAGAATCAGAACAAATGGTTGTACAAACCCCTTTATCTGAAATGCCAATAACTGGCCCGCCAACAATTTCCAATGAAACAATAAAAAGAATACTTGAAAGTGCAAGTTCTCCAGCAGTCATAGCATATCAAGCATTTTATGATTTTGGAGTTCAATATGATATAGATCCGGCATTTGCATTAGCATTTTTCAGACATGAATCAAATTATGGAACATCCAATAACTGGGTCGGAAAACCATCAATTTGCCTACCTAATAGTTCTAATAATATTGGAAATATAAAATACACTCAAAGTTGTACAAACAATTATGGCGCAACAAATTGTAAGGGATTCTGCCATTATCCTACATGGGAAAAAGGAATTGAAGCATGGTACTCATTGATTAAAAATAGTAATCATTATGTTGCTGGAGGGAGAGAGACTATCGCAGAAATACTTCCAGTATATGCTCCATCAAGCGATAACAACAATATTCCAGAATATATTACAGCAGTATCAGATTCAGTATCTTCTTATCGAGAGTTAGAACCCAACATAGAATTAAGACTAGTATCTATTGATTCAAACGAGGTTTCTTGCACCGGACAATGTAAATTAACACAAGAAGCATATGTTAAATTAATTGAAGCAAATAATATAGCAAAACAACAAGGAAGAGAATTGCGCGTATATTCTTCTTATAGAACTCCGGAACACCAAAGGACTCTTTTCTTAAATGGCGATTGCAATAGGCAAATGGTCGCAGGCCCAACAGTAGATTCATCAGAGTGTAGTATGAATAATCCAATAATTCAAAATTTAAATAATTTTAACGGCCCACATACTACTGGAGGGGCAGTAGATTTAAGGTTCGAAGACACTTCCTGGGATGATATGACTACAGCAGATAAACAACAATTAGAAGATGTGATGTATCAAGTAGGGTGGGTAAGATACGCAAATGAATGGTGGCATTTTGAATACGAAACTATTAGGTGGGCAAGAGCAGACACTAATAATGATGGTTTTCCAGATCAATCAGCATTGGTATAAACAACAAAAATTATATAAACTAATTTCTTTACAACACACAGTATGAAAAAAAGAGGGCAGATTACTCATGAGATTTATTTTATCATGATGGAAGTGTTTATAGCACTTGCAGTAGCATTTTTTCTTTTCAAATATGTTAATCTAGTGGTTGAAGATACAACTTTAGAAAGAACAATCTTATCAAGAGACTTAGCTCTTCTTTCAAACACAGTTTATTCCGCACCAGGAAATTTAGTTTACACATATGAAAGTAGAACAAATCTTTCAATGTTTGATTACGCATTTACTAAAAAACCTCCCCTGATGGAACCACAATTAACAGTGCTTCAGCAAGGAGTTGCCGAACTTTCTTACCCATTTGTATTAAACAATCTTTTTGCAAGAGATATAGGTAAATCTGATAAACACACTGTTTTTTCTCCTCAAGAAATATTATTTCAAAAAGAAGAACAAGAAATAACAGTCAAAAAAGAATTAACCCCTCATTTGGAGGGGGCGGTTTGCCCGGTTCTAGATACAAAAAAAACAAACACGACAACATTAAAGGTACTTTTAGATCCTGGAAAAGATTATGAAAATCCCGGAGCAAATAATACAGCACTCAATTTAATAGAATACAAAATAACCATTGATATTTCAAAAGAAATAGGAAGGCTGTTACAACAAAATTTTCCAAATATAGTTTTTACGAGAGAGAACACAAAATCTAACTTAACAGAAAGATTAACAAAAATAAAATTAGAAAATGCAAACATAACTCTAAGCATCCATACAGGAGATTACCAACCTACAAAACCAAATACATTTAAGATGTATTATAATTCAAAATCCAACAAAAAAAAAGAAATCCAAAAATTAGCTTGTTTTATTTCTAATGAAATATCAGGGCAGACCACACTCAAAACAACAACCCTCCCATTAGAAATAGAAACACTACCAGATTTAGATTCAAGAAGAATATTAACACCCACAAGCAAGATTCAACTATATCTAGAAGTTGGGAATATTCAAGCATATGCAAATAATAACCCTTTACTCGATTACCCCCAAATATCCAATGCAATAAAAGACGCAATTGAATTGTATCACAGATAAGATGAAAACAAAAATAAACCACATAAAAGGAAAAAAAGGCTTATTCACTTTTAACATGGTATATATGATACCTAGATTAATTTTCTTAATAATAGTTCTCTTTTCAGTCATCATGCTTGTAGGGATGTTCCTAAAGATACATGCAGATACTTTTTATGTGGAAGCAGACCTCTTTGCCCAAAGCTTAATTTATTCTCCTCACGGAATATCCTATTATAATCCTTTGTTGTATAAGGTTCAGCCAGGAATAATAGATAAAACAGAATTCACATCTGGAATTATAGAATCCAGAATAAACAATAATTCTTTTTATTATGGTAAACAAAACAAACACATCGCAGCAAAAATAACTTTAACTAGTGTGGATAATTCCACAAACCACACAATTTACTATAATGAGGGGAGAGGGAAAGCATATGGATATAAATTTTGGAACCCCATAGCTAAAGCGGAAATAGAAGGAAAGGGCGCAGCAAGATATTTGCCAAAAATAATACCTACCCTAATAAAGGAATCATCAGGCCACAATGTAATTTACATTCCAGGAAGCATATCATTTGAAATCACAATGCCCAACAAATAAAATAATTAAAATAATCAAAAAAAACAAAACAAAAATAAATAACAATCAAAAAGAAAAAATGAAATCAAAAAAAGCATTCATAGCATCTACCTTGATAGATTTTTATGCCTTTGTAGTCTTCATATTAGTTGTTTTAATCTTTTTTGTAATTTTTCTATTAATGAAAGGTTGTGATGGATCACCCTCTTTAGACGATGTGCCACATCAAAAATTAAACGTAGATTCTAATTATGTTCTTTTAACTTGGTTAAAAAATCCATTAGATTCACAAACAAGATCAGCAATCTCAAAAATTTATAAGATAAATCAAATAAATAGTTTTTCAAATGGCCACACAACAAAAGTACTTAATTTTTCAAAACAACAAAACTATACTTTTTTTTTGAATGCCTCTCCACGTATAATCTACAGTAATGCAACAATAGATTTAGGGGAACTATTTTCTTTTACCAATAATCATATAGCATTCGTTTTAGCTAACTCAGATCCTAAAATAAAAGAATGGGAAAATCTATGTAAAATATTATCAACAACAATACTCCCTTATAGAATATTAAAAAAATATACTAGCTCATTCACATATGGGTTAAGAGATAATGAAGGTACGTCCTGTTTAGATAAAACAGTTCCACTAATTGAAGAACAATGGAAAAATGCAACACTTTTTACGATGAAAAATCATAACTGGGACAATAATACTCCCCCAAAAAATATGCTTGTTTTAGTATCAGATAAATGTATAAATTATTCTCCTCAAGACTCCATTTCTGAAGAAATTCAAGAAACCGCAATAGCCAAGAATATATCAATATGGCAGATGTATAGAAGCAACGACCCTCAAGAAATTAAAGATTGTAAAGACAAACATAACCAATTAAGTCAGATGGGGGGAGAGTTTTTCACATACAACAACACGATTAATTTTACAGACCACATTCAAAATAAAATATTGGAAATATCTAATGATCGATCAGAGATTTCTATATCTGTTGATTTTGGAACTGATGCCAAGATCGATTTTAAAAGTAACAATACATTTAATCACACTACACTTGAATTCAAGAAAGCACTAAATACATACACCACAAAGAAGTGTACCCCAAATACAAAATGTCTATTCCCTATAAAGATTTCAGGAAAAAAAGGTAGTTTTTCTTTAGGTAATATACAAGTACAAAAAACATTAGGGGATGCTAAAAAGAGGATTAGAAGTAATTTAAAAAAGGCAAATATCGCAGATTTAATAGCATTCAGTCAAACAGACGAAGATTTAGAAGAATTAAGAGGCGAAAACATAAATTCTTTTTTTAACAACGCATATCATGATTGGTGGCATTTAATAATCAATTATCCAGATGGAACAAAAGAAGAATATGGTCACAGTTACACAGCAGATACCATCCCTTCAATTATTTTAGCTGCAACAATGAGGGTAGGTCTTTTTCCAATACTTCCAGCAGGATTAAGTTATGTATATGATTATTCAATTCTCCCAGAATCGGAAAAAATAAACATCAATCAATCAATACCTTCATTGAATAAAGATCCAATAAACATAGAGTTTTCAAATTGGGTAATAACATATGCTTCATTAATTCCTTTTACTTAAAACTATAAAAAAGAAAAACTAAAAGAAAAATAAAAACAAATAAAACAAAGCAACACTAAACAATGGACAATTTACAATAAACAATAAACAACAAATAAAACTAACAGAAAAAATGAAATCAAAAAACAAAGAGATTCAAAAAATCTCTCAGCATTTTAATTTCAAAAAAATGAAATCAAAAAAAGCAATGATATTTAATATATCTTTAGTAGTTATAACTATAGTCGTACTTTCAACAGCATTCATTGCAATAAATAATAAAATAGAAAAAGTAAAAAACCAAGAACCTATTGGAACAAAACAATACCAATTAATAACAACCTATCAAGAAGCAGAAAAAGCACAATTCTATATAGAACAATCAGCAAAGTACCATATACTAGAAATCAAAAAACAATTAATAAAAAAAAGTGGAAGTATCCAAAACAAGGAATACATTCAAAATTTTACAAATTTTTTAGAAAAAAAATTAAATAACTCGCTTTCATTATATCCTTATAAAAATATAATTGTCCCTTTACTCAATAATTATGAAATATCATTTACTGAAGAAAACACTTTATTAACAGCAGCGGCAAAAGAGGACATGGTTTTATCTCATTTATATGGAGAATATCATTTAAATCCATCTTTCATCCAAGATTTTAGTTTATGTGGAGATGGAGTAAAAGAAGGGAATGAAGAATGTGACGATGGGATTGATGACGCAAATGAATTATTTATAACAACAAACCCATTTAATCCAGACACAGATGGAGATGGAATAACAGATGGAGAGGAATTGTCTAACGGAACAAATCCCATTAGCCCCAATTAATCTTAAAATCTTAAAAAATAGGGTATTCTAATTTCTATTCTTAATAACACAAAAATATAAATACAATAACTTAAACCAAAATCAATACAATGATAAATATGCCATACCCAACAATAATTGAAAAAATAAAAGAGGGCTCAGGACTTTCAGAAACAGAAATAACTCAAAAAATAGATAAAAAACTCAAGCAACTTTCAGGATTAATTTCAAAAGAAGGCGCAGCACATATTCTAGCAAACGAACTCGGAATAAAAATATTTGAGATTCCAAAAAACATCCAAATTAAAGATATTCTAGAGGGGATGCGTAGCATAGATATTGCAGGAAAAGTACAACAAATCTACGAAGTAAGAGATTTTGAGACCGAAAAAGGAAAAGGAAAAGTTGGATCTTTCATGATGGCAGATGAAACCGGCTCAATTAGAGTTGTATGTTGGTATGATCAAACAGAAACAATAGAAAAATTAACAAAAGACCTCACAATAAGATTGGTTGGAGGATATGTAAGAACAAATAATAACAAAAAAGAGATCCACCTCAACGAAAGAAGTAAAGTTATATTCAACCCAAAAGGAGTCACAATTGGAGAAGTAAAATCATTTACTTCAACAAGAAAAAAATTATCAGAATTAACCGAAAACGCAAGTGAAGTAGAAGTTTTAGCAACCATTGTTCAAGTATTTGAGCCAAGATTCTTTGAAGTTTGTCCAGAATGTAATAGGAGAGCAAGACAAAGAGAAGATGGATTTTTTTGTGAAGAACACAACAAAGTAACACCAACATACTCTTATGTATTAAACTTATTGTTAGACGACGGAACAGACACAACTAGAACAATATTTTTCAGCAAACAATTGGAAAATTTAATTGGAAAAACAAAAGAAGAAATTCTTACTTACAAAGAAAACATCTCAGATTTTGAACAAATAAAAACAGACCTTCTTGGAAAAACAATAAAAGTAATCGGAAGAGTCAAGAAAAACGAAATGTTTGACAGATTAGAAGTAATATCTCAATTAGTTTTTACAGATATAGATCCTGAAAAAGAAATAAAAAGATTAGCAGAAACCCAAACAACAGCAAATTCAACAGAATCACCAACAGAAAAATCCACAACAGAATCAACTACTCAAGAATCAACACAAGAACCAATCAAAGAATCAACACAAGAATCAACTCTTGAAGAACCAAAACCATTAGAAGAAGCAATAGAAACAATAACAGAACCAATAGAAACACAAAACACAACAGAATCAACAGAAGAAAAACCAACTACTGAATCAACAACAGAACAAGATGCTGTTTAAAACCCACATAGCTTTTGCATTATTGATTTCTTTATATTTTTTTCATTATTTCACCACCCCACCAATATTATCAATTTTAATAATTCTCTTTGCATCACTTATTCCAGATTTAGATACAATCAATTCAAAAATATCAAAGATAAACCCCTTAAGAAAACTAACAAAATATATATTCAAACACAGAGGGATGCTCCACTCTTTATTCACACCAATTTTAATCTACTTAATTATTTACATAATTCACAAAGAAATAGCACTATTAATTGCAATAGGGTACACATCCCACCTCTTCCTAGATTCTTTTACAAAACAAGGAATAAAACCATTCTACCCACTAACAAACTTAAAATTTAAAGGAAACACCACCACAAATAGCATAATCGAGAAGCTTTTATTCTGGATAATTGCAATATTAATCCTACTTAAATTCTTCACTCCCCACTGGACATTTGTGCGTAAGCTATTTAAATAAAGCCCACTTTATACTATTTAGCTGTTAGAAAACAGCGAACTCCACTCTCTGGGGCCACGAAATACATCGCGAGCCCATAATTTAAGGAGGGTATGAAATAAAATGCGAATAGCAAAGGAGGTGGTTTAGATGGAAAAATCTGAAACCCCAAACAACACACCTGAAAAAAAGTTTAGTACAGGAGTGATAAGTGCTACAATCTGGAAAAACTCCGGCACATCAAAAAAAGGAGAACCAGTAGAATTTAGGACGATTTCTTTACAGAGACGTTACACAGATAAAGATGGAAATTGGCAGTCAACCAATTCTTTAAGAATTAATGACTTACCCAAAGCCACCTTGGTATTAAACAAGGCATACGAATACATTGTTCTAAAAGAACAAGCAGATTCTTCGGATACTAATGAAATTTCTGAAGAAATTGTATATTAATTGAAAAATTGGGTGCTTATCACTTAGGAATTTTCGGAAAATCTTCCTAAATTCATTTAAAGATAAGCACTCTTTATTATTTTAGGTGATAATCATGGAAAAAGAAAAACAAGAAAAAGAACAATCAAAACAAGAACCAACAACAATCACAAAGAAAAAGGAAATATCTATTTTAGATTTGCCCGGCGTTGGAGCTGCAACAGCAGAAAAATTAAAGAGTTTTGGATTCACAACTTTAATGTCTATCGCAGTAGCTTCTCCAGGACAACTCATGGATGTTTCAGGCTTAACAGAAAGTGCAGCAAGAAAAGTAATCAATTTTGCAAGAAATGCAATGGATATGGGTTTTGAATCCGGAAGCGATCTATTAAAAAGAAGAGCATCTGTACAGAAAATAAATGTAGGATCTGAATCTTTCAACCAATTAATGGGCGGAGGATTTGAATCTGGAGTAATAACAGAGTGTTTTGGAGAATATGGTTCAGGAAAAACACAAATAGCTCATTTATTGGCAGTAAATGTCCAAAAACAAATACCTAATGCAGAAGCAGTTTATATTGATACAGAAAACACATTTAGGCCAGAGAGATTAATTCAATTAGCAGAAGGTGCAGGACTAAATCCTGAAAAAGTATTGAAGCACGTTAAAGTTGCTAGAGCATATAATTCAGACCACCAATTATTACTCGCGGAAAAAGTGGAAGATATGCTTAAAGAAGATGAAACCAATATAAAAGTAGTGATAATAGATTCATTAACTTCCCATTTCAGAGCAGAATTTATTGGAAGAGGCACTTTAGCAGAAAGGCAACAAAAACTTAACAAACATATGCACACCTTATTAAAGATAGCAGATGTTTATAATGTTTTAGTTTATGTGACTAACCAAGTGATGGCAAAGCCAGATACTTTTTTTGGAGATCCAACACAAGCAATTGGCGGACATGTAGTCGCACATTCATCTGCTTTTAGAATCTATCTAAGAAAAGGCAAAAAAGGTAGTAGGGTAGCAAAACTTGTAGATTCTCCAAATTTACCTGATGGCGAATGTAACTTTATGGTCGAAACAGAAGGTCTAAGAGACCTTTAATTTTTTCTTTTTTATTCAATTTTACAAACCACTAAAAAGCATAATTTTAAAAATACATTCTTATTATTCTGAGTCCAAGGCACACTATTGTGCTTTAATATATTAGATAGGTGAAATAAAATATGTATGGAAATCAAGGTGGCTTTCAGCCAAGAAGTTTTGCTCCAGTTAATGTTGGAGATGAAGTAGACGTAAAGATAGAAGCAGTAGGAGATAAAGGCGACGGTATTGCAAAGATTAAAGGCTTTGTTTTATTCATACCCAATGCCAAAGAAGGAGAAGAAGTTAAAGTAAAGATTACTAAAGTTCTTCGAAGAGTCGGTTTTGCAGAAGTAGTTGGAGCAGGATCTGCACCAGCAGAAGAACCTGCACCAGCAGAAGAACCTGCACCAGCAGAAGAACCTGCACCAGCAGAAGAAACAGAAGAACCTGCACCAGCAGAAGAAACAGAAGAACCTGCACCAGAAGCTGAAGCTGAACCTAAAGCAGAAGAAGAAGCACCAAAAGATACAGAAGATTTTGGTGAAGATTTAGAAGAAGCAAAATAAACATCTTTTTCTAATTTTTTCTTTTTTTTATTTTCAAATCAATAAGAAACACTAAAAATTAATCTATATTCTGCACTATATAAATCTTTTTATACCAATTTAGCTAAAACAATAACAATATGGAAAGTAAAACCTTAAATTTATTGGTAACACTCACTGCATTTGCATTTGTTAGTGCTTTCTTATTTACTTTTTCTTGTACAGGCAATGGCGAAACATTAGCAGGTCAAGCATACTCGACACAAAACTGCGTTTATTGTGCAGAATACTGTGGAAATGTACACACACAAGAAGGGGGAACAATAATTTCTTCTTCAACCACCAATATCAAAGCATTATCAGAAGGATGTACAGGAGATTTCACATGGGCACCAGCAAACACAGATGTTAAATTATGCTGTAAATAAACTCTTTTTAGAATTCTGTTTGAAAAGACCACTAAAAGATTTACAAGAATAAATTCTTTTTTATTTAATATTATTTTAATATTTTAAGGTATTCCTTTTGTTTGTATGATGCAACCTAACAGTCAAAATAAATTTAATCTATTGTACAGTACAACAAGCACCACTCACCTTTATGTTAGCAGGTGGAAAAGATAAGTTTGGGGAGATAAATGAAAAATCTTATGAGTGTTAAATATAACATGTACATTCTCCACATTCTTGACAATTGTGCCAAGTACCACTACTCTGAATTAAATAATTATCAAATCGCCCGTTATAAACACTTGCGTAATTAGTACATGAAGTTCCATATTTATTAGAACAATAAGAAGTAGTAAAATCAAAACCCATCAATTTACAAAAATGCTTGCAATCATCACCTCCACCATCACCCCTAGAACCCACTATATCATATTGTGATGAGGCGCCATCCCTTATGTGTGGGTTAGTTAAAAGAACATAATTTGAGCCCATAATACAATCAGAATAAGATGCCCTCTCATCCTCTAACTGTGTATTACTCTCCCTTACCCATACACTTCTTGGAGGGCACCACACTGTTAACACTGGAACATTATCTAAACCAACAGTGATATCACCTTCAACAGTTAAATCATCTTTAACAGTTAAATCTCCTCTGATTTCAGCATTTGCCCCA
>CAZVVW010000017.1:0-13341 GCA_964630685.1 uncultured Methanosarcinales archaeon
CACCAAACCAACGATCCGTAGGGGCCCTGAGAGGGGTAGCCCCGAGAAGGACACTTAGATAATGGTCCTAGCCCCACGGGGTGCAGCAGGCGCGAAACCTTTACAATGCACGAAAGTGTGATAAGGGAATCCTAAGTGCTAATGTTTTGCATTGGCTTTTTTCTAGGGTAAATACCTAGGAGAATAAGTGGTGGGTAAGACTGGTGCCAGCCGCCGCGGTAATACCAGCGCCACGAGTGGGGATCATAATTATTGGGCCTAAAGCGTCCGTAGCTGGTCTGACAAATCTTTTGTGAAATCGTGAAGCTTAACTTCACGGCGTGCAGAAGACACTATTAGACTAGGAACCGGGAGAAGTCAAAGGAATTTTGGGGGGAGCGGTAAAATGCTATAATCCCTGGAAGACCACCAATAGCGAAGGCATTTGACTAGAACGGATTCGACAGTGAGGGACGAAAGCCAGGGGAGCGAACCGGATTAGATACAACTTTTGCAAAAAGTCGTAGCAAATACCTGCAATATGGTATTTCGCTACACTCAATACCATGGAACGAGACTTATTATGTTCGTTAATACTACTACGATAAGTTTTTTATCTGTGAATTTTATGTGTAAAAGTTGCTAATTACCCGAGTAGTCCTGGCCGTAAACGCTGCGAGCTAGGTGTTGCATATTCTTCGGGAATATGCAGTATCGAAGCGAAGGTGATAAGCTCGCCGCCTGGGAAGTATAGTCGCAAGGCCGAAACTTAAAGGAATTGGCGGGGGAGCACTACAAGGGGTGCGGCGTGCGGTTCAATCTAATTCAACGCAGAGAATCTCACCAGGAACGACGGCAGAATGAAAGTCAGGCTGAAGACCTTACTTGACAAGCCGAGAGGTGGTGCATGGCCGCCGTCAGCTCGTGCCGCGAGGTGTCCTCTTAAGTGAGGTAACGAGCGAGACCTGCACTCACAATTGCTATCAACTCTTTTTGGAGGATTGGGCACATTGTGAGGACTGCCTTGGAAACAAGGAGGAAGGTGCAGGCTACGGTAGGTCTGTATGCCCCGAATTCCCTGGGCTACACGCGCGCAACAATGGTAGGGACAACGGGTCACAACTCCGAAAGGAGAAGTTAAGCCTCTAAACCCTATCCTAGTACAGATCGAGGGCTGTAACTCGCTCTCGTAACGATGGAATCCCTAGTAATCGGACGTCAACATCGTCCGGTGAATATGTCCCTGTTCCTTGCACACACCGCCCGTCAAATCACCCGAGCAGGGTTTGGGTGAGGCACAACTTTTTGGTTATGTCGAACCTAAGCTCAGTGAGGTGGGTTAAGTCGTCACAAGGTAACCGTAGGGGAACCTGCGGTTGGATCACCTCCTTTTTTCTTTTAATAAACTGAAAGAAAATTTTACAGAAGAATTTATTTTTCTGGTGATTGCTTTAATTTATTAAAGAATATCACACTTGTCGAATCTAACAAACAACACTTTTTTTATTCATTTTTATTGGGCTAGAAATATATTCACGGGCCCGTAGCTCAGCGGTAGAGCATCGCCCTTGCAAGGCGGAGGCCTCGGGTTCAAATCCCGACGGGTCCATTTCTACCCATTCATAATCATTTAATATATGATACATATCCTGTTGTAACTCAATAGGATATTTAGGTTAGTTAATTTATATTGACTTTGCTTAATTATATTAACCATGATACCATACATAAGAAGATTATACCTACGCTATTAGGTGGATGACTAGGCTCTAGACGCCGATGAAGGACGTGACAAGCTACGTTATGCTCCGGCGAGTAGCATGTATACTTTGAACCGGAGATTTCTGAATGCGACTTCGCATTAATACCGAAAGGTAAGGGAACGCAGGGAATTGAAACATCTTAGTACCTGCAGGAAAAGAAATCAATAGAGATGCTGTAAGTAAGAGCGACTGAAAGCAGCATAGGGCAAACCGAATCCCTTGTAGTAATATAAGGGAAATGTGGTGTTATAGGACTGCTTTTTCGTCCTAACTTGAAGACTCAAATTCTTCTGGAAAGAAGAACCATAGAGGGTGATAGTCCCGTAGAGGAATTCAAGAGGATTTAGCAGTATCCTGAGTATTGTTTCTTGGATATGAAGCAAGAATTTGGGAGGCATCAACTTCCAACCCTAAATACGTATAGAGTCCGATAGCGCATTAGTACCGTGAGGGAAAGTTGAAAAGAACCCTTGACGGGGTGTTAAAAGAACCTGAAACCTAATAGTTATAGTGGGGTACGGCTCTTCGGAGTTGTACCGTGCGTTTTGAATAACGTGCCAGGGAGTGTATTTATGTGGCAAGGATAATTCCTCGAAGGAAGCATCCTAAGGGAAACCAACAAGCCCGCAGTTTTACGAGGGGCGAGGTGTGAAAGCGCCTGTAGTCACATGGATACGACCCGAAGCCGGTCGATCTAATCCTGGGTAAGGTGAAGCAGAGGTAATACTTTGTGGAGGCCTGAAGAGGTGCTACGAGCAAGTGTTCTTCTAACCTGGGATTAGGGGTGAAAAGCCAATCGAGACCGGTGATAGCTGGTTCCTGCCAAAGTTGGCCGTAGTCAAGTCTCAGTGGAGATAGCTATAATTGTAGAGCTACGGATTAGGGATTTTGGGGCTTAACCGCCTCGGTCTCTTCTCCAACTCCGAATGTTTTAGCGTCGTAGAAGCTGGGAAACGGGGGCGCGGGGTAAGCTTGCGTCCCGAGAGGGGAACAACCCAGACCAAAGTTAAGGTCCCAAAATACTGGTTAAGTGTTAAAGGGCGAAAGGTGTTTGCAGCCTAAGACAGTGAGGAGGTTGGCTTAGAAGCAGCCACCCTTTAAAAAGTGCGTAACAGCTTACTTATCAAGGTTGCAAGCCCTGAAGATGGACGGGGCTAAATCAGTTACCGATACTTTGGATTTTGAAAAAAATGGTAGGCAGGCGTTCTGCTAGGGCAGAAGCTATTCTGTGAGGAATTGTGGACCTAGTAGGAATGAAAATCCTGGCGGTAGTAGGATCAAAGCAGTGTGAGAATCACTGTCACCGAAAGGGCAAGGGTTCCTTGACAATACAAATTAGTCAAGGGTTAGTTAATCCTAACTCAATTCATAATTCGTAATTGGGGAAAGGGAAACAGGTTAATATTCCTGTACTATTTGTGTATGCGTGGCAACACAAGCCTGATTTTTGACGGTTCGGGCTAGGCTGACATACTTTGTCTAGTGTGTTAATAAGGGCAAATCAAAGGAGTGCTGTAATGGCGAGAACTTGATTAAACCTTAGAATAGTAGTTCGTATGAATTATTCAGCTGATGCCTGGATTCACTGAAAAGAGAATCAGGAAAGATCACAAATATTTATACCCAGAACCGGCACAGGTGCCCCTAGGTGAGAAACCTAAGGTGTGAAGGTGTAATCTAGTTAAGGGAATTCGGCAAATTGGCCCCGTAGCTTCGGTTTAAGGGGTCCCTGCGCTTGTATCTGTATAGGTGCGACTGCAGGGTGCAATTACCAAGATGGTTCGACTGTTTAACAAAAACTTAACTAACTGCAAAGCCGTGAGGCCTAGTATAGTTGGTGATGTCTGCCCAGTGTCAGTACTTTAAACTCCTGTTCAAGGGAGCGAAGAGCTGGTAAACGGCGGGGGTAACTATAACTCTCTTAAGGTAGCGTAATACCTTGCCGATTAAATGTCGGCTTGCATGAATGGCATAACGAAATCATCACTGTCCCTAACTAGAATCCTCCGAACACTCTTTACTGGTGCAAAGGCCAGTGATCTTCAGTGGGAAGTGAAGACCCCGTGAAACTTTACTGTAGCCTGTGGCTGCGGTGTGAGTTTTGTTGTATAGCGTAAGTGGGAGTCGTTAAAACTTGATCGCAAGATTAAGCGTAGACGTCCATGTAACACCACTCTTCAGAATTTACATTGCTTACTCGCATTGCGAGGACACCTATTGGTGGACAGTTTGGCTGGGGTGGCACTCTGCTGAAAAGATATCAGCAGAGCCCAAAGGTTGACTCAACCGGGTCAGAAATCCGGTGTAGAGTGCAAAGGCAAAAGTCAGCCTGATTGGAATCTTAATAAGACGGATTCCAAAAGCGAAAGCTTGGCTTAGCGAACCCCTGAACCTCCTTGATGGGGGTCAGGGATGACCGAAAAGTTACTCCGGGGATAACAGAGTTGTCGCGCCCGAGAGCTCAAATCGACGGCGCGGCTTGCTACATCGATGTCGGCTCTTCCTAACCTGGACGTGCAGAAGCGTCCAAGGGTGGGGGTGTTCACCCATTAAAAGGGATCGTGAGCTGGGTTCAGAACGTTGTGAGACAGTTTGTTTAATATCTACTGAAGATGTTTGGTGTCTGATAGGAAGGAAGCAATAGTACGAGAGGAACTTACTTTCGGAGCCTCTGGTGTATCAGTTGTCTGACAAGGCATGCTGAGCAGCTACGCTCTAAGGGATAAGTGCTGAAAGCATCTAAGCACGAAGCCCACCCAGAAAAGAGACACTAGGATACTCGCAGAACACGAGTTTGATAGGATTGTGGTGTAAGTACCAAGGCAACGAGGTATTCAGCCAGCAATTACTAATAATCCGACATATAATCTTCTTATGTATGGTTTTTTTATTTTTTAAATTCTTATTATTTGAAAAATAAATAATTATTAGATAGTAGTCTATAATTCATTAAAAATGAGATTATAGACGATAGTCTATACTTTTAAGGAGAAATTTGGCCAAAAGATTTATAAATAAGTATTCTTTAATCATTTTATATTGATTTTTACATGTTATTATAATTTTTACAAAATTATTGCAAATTCTATTAAGATATAGGAAAATATAACATAAAGATTAGTAGGAGGTACTAGAATGAGTTATGAAAATATAAATAAATATGAAGAAGATTTAATAGAACTAAGAAAAAGAGATTTTTCCGGAACAATGTACGATCAGAATAAAAGTAATGAGATATCTAAACTTATTAAAAAAACATTTTCTCAAATACAAGAATCTGCTGATTATATTGAAAAAAAATATTTTAATAAAACTGATGAACCTACATACTTAAATGGTGCAGGAGAAATTATTAAAAATATTATTTCAGGAAAATCAATAAAATCTAATTTAGAACTTAAATTAGATTAATTTTTTCTTTTTTATTTATTTTAGTTTCTCTTCTAAACTATTTTTCCAATTATTAAATAAGGTTTGTTCTCTTTTATATTTTCTTTGTTCAGATTTTTTAGTTAATATATACCCCTTAGTTCTTCTATAATAATCTTTTTGTTCTTTCCGAATCTTTGAACGATTTTGTTGATAATATTCTTTATTGTATTCTTTTTTATGTTCTTTATTTTTTAAGTACCACTCCTTGCAAT
This sequence comes from uncultured Methanosarcinales archaeon, assembly GCA_964630685.1. Lineage (GTDB taxonomy): Archaea > Nanobdellota > Nanobdellia > Woesearchaeales > BS150m-G63 > BS150m-G63. Next base: position 5,387 of record CAZVVW010000017.1, read on the forward strand.
ACTCTTTATTATATTCCATTTTAACTTTCAAGAATTCTTTTCATTTCTTTTAATTCTTCATGCTCACCCAATAAATGATAATGGTTTCTCATTTCTTCTTTTATCATTTTAAACTCTTCTTTCAGCTGTTTTTTCCTTTTTCTGTGGATAAAATAAGAAAAAGGTTTCATATATTTTTCATATTCTTTAATAAATTGAGTATATGTTTTTTCTCCACCTTTTTTAGATGACGCAAAAGCAAGTAAAAGGTCTTCTCTCTTTTTCTTATGCATTAATTTACTAAGGTCTACTTTCATATAAAACTTAAATGCTTGTTTTACCCACCATTTTTTAGCATTATAACATTCAGACAAATAATTTACTAATTTATCTTTTGAATCTTCGGTTCTTTTTCGTGCAACAAGAGCAATATTAGTTATAGATCTGGATTTAGCTAATAATTCATCATTCATAAGAATATCTATTACTGAATGTAAAACATAATCATCAAGCGAGCTATCCGCTTTTTCCATAACTGGATTTAAAAAATAAGTGTCAAAAATATTATCTAAATAACAATGTTGTTCTATTGAATCTGCCAAAATATGGAATTCTTTAGATGTTTCTCCTTTTTTGTTAAGATATTTTCTAAAAAGTGTTGGTTCTTTATGAATTGCCTTATCTAAAAAAGGAATATCAGGTAATGCAGTACCAATTAAACCATAACAAAATTCATCTGAAAACATCCCATAATCTTTATTTAATTTGGGAACTTCGGAAATCATGTGCGATAATATATGTGGCATTAATTGACCTCTAGAACCTCTTTATTTTTCTAAATAAGTTATTTCTCTATATTAAACTTTTTAATATAAAGATGATCTTTTTTAGCTTTTAGCACTACTTCATCTTTTTCATCAAATTTAGTAATACTAGTCATCACTTCTGGGATGAGTAATCTATTCCCTCTTAAATCTAAATTGGTTATCACTTGTTTCACTTCTTCTTTATTATTTTTTATCCCTAAATCTTCTAAAATTTTATTAGCTTTATTGGATTTTTTATTTTCTGTAAATTCTTTTGTTTTAAGGTAAAGTGCTTTTGCAATCTTGTCTGCAATATTTACATCTGTTGCTTTTGTGATTCCTTGTAACCCTGGAGAAAGATTAGCTTCAATAACTAATGGACCTTTATGACTGCTCAATATATCTACTGCACAAATATCTGCGCCAAGCACTTTTGCGGTTTCAAGAGTTATCTTTTTTGTTTGGGTATCTAATTCAACTTTTTTTCCTGAACCTCCTTGATGGATATTTGAACGTTTTTCGCCTGTTTCTGCCTTTCTTTCCATTGCCGCAATAACTTTTCCCTTAACAACAATAGCCCTTATATCAACTCCATCTGTTTCAATATATTCTTGGATTATGAATGGTTGTTTTAATGATTGTAATGCATCTAACACAGAGGAAGCCCCAGCATAAGAATCTGCAACCATTACACCCTTTCCTTGGGTGCCTTGCGGAAACTTCATTATTATAGGATAATTAACTTTTTTTAAGATAGCTTTAGCTGCATTTACTGTTGCGCTTAAGTAAGTGGTAGGCATAGGAATATTATGTTTTTGTAACACTAAATGAGTAAGAAGTTTATCGTGAACTACACTGAATGAATCTTGCTCTATAGGCATATAACATTTATCATAAAGAATAGAAGTTATTGAACGTAATAATGCAGAATATCTAAAAGACCCCTTTCCAAAAATACAATCATATTTTTCTAATGGATCTCCTTTGTAAAAAACACCATAATTTTTTGAACCAAGACTTACTTCTATCTCTCTGATATCTAGCTCATCTACTTGGTCAAAGTATTTCCTCATAGCTTCAGCTGTCCATTTTGAACTTGTACTTCCTAAACTTATTAATGCTGCTTTCATATTACGAGTTTTACGAGTAAGGTGAAAACTTGCAGAGTTTATTTTTGAACTCTGGTTGCTTTCATCTTATTTTTGTGATGGATCTATTAAAAAACCATTATTTTTCATTGTGTTTGCGCCAATAAGTATTTTGTATTTCATATGTTTTCTGTCTGCCAATGTAAAATTAGTATCCATTGTTATGTCTGCTATCTTGAGTTTAGCTTTGATTATTGGCCTTAATGAATTACCATGTGCTGATTTTATCAGCTTTGTCATGATTATAGGTCCTAATTTGAGTTCTGATGCTAATCTGGTGTCTATTGAGCTTCTCGTAGCTCCTGTATCTATTTTGGCCATCAAAGTTTTTTTGTCTCCTTTTCTTCCATAAATAGTTACTTCTTCAATCAAATGTATTATCTTTTTTTTATTTAGGTCTGTCATCTTTTTTATGCAAATTAAATCTCTTTATAAAGCTTATTGTTTTAATTGTTCTAAAATATTTGTCGCTTGTTCTTTACCTATTTCAAGTATCAGTGTAGCTAATTTAGGTCCTTTTGATTTGTTTATTAAGATTGTATAAGCTGATTTAAAAAAATCTTTTGGCTCTAATTCTAATGATTTTGAAATGTTATAAAATTCTTCAAATAAGCTTTTTTCGTTGAATTCTTTGTTTTTTAATGATTCTGAAAGTTTTATTAGTGCTTGTTTTTCGTTTTCCTTTAATTTGCTAATTATTTTTTTAGATGGTTTTTCTTGTAGTTTGAATTTCATGTCTTCTGGCGCGTATTTTTTGAGCCAGTTAATTGCGCAGTTTGCTCTTGTTGTTATCTTTTCTTTATCTTCTTTTGTTTTTGGAGCGTAATAGTTTAAAATTTTATTTATGTCTTTGTTATAAATCTGTACTATGTTGGTTAGGTGACGGAAAGAAGGTTGTATAGGTATTTTTTTTGAAGGTTTATCAATTACTGAAAGTTCATATACTCTTTTATTTTGAGCAAACTTCTTGTCGTTTTTTACTTCTTGTTTTTTGTAGTAAATTCTTTCGCATTTATCGAAATCTTCATAGAGTTTTAGTACATCTAAATCAAAGCTTATTGCAAATTCAGAACCAGGCCTTGTTCCTGCAAACAACCAACGAATCATTATTGGTTCATAAATCTCTAAACAATCTCTAAGTGTAATCACATTTCCTAAAGAAGATGATATTTTTCCTCCTGCTCCCTTTATACTTATGAAATTATACATTAAATAACTTGGAGCTGTTCCTTTGAATAGTTTAACTATATCTTTTGCTGTACTAAAAGAACCACCAGTGGTTGAGTGATCTTTTCCTCCTGGCTCAAAATCTACTTGTTCATATGCCCAACGCATTGGCCAGTCAATTCTCCAAGGAAGTTTTAAAAAATTTACTTTATCTATGTTGATGGTTGTGGTTGTGTTGCAATCTTTGCAATCCATTTTTAATGTGTTTTTATTATCATAATCATAGAATTTAAGATTATCTTTTCCACATTCTGGACAAAAACCAGTGATTGGCAACCAATCTTTTGCTAAATCTTCTTTACGGAATTCGTTGAGTATTTCTTTTATTTTTTCTGTGTTTTTTAGTGCTATTTTGATATGTTTAGCGTAATCTCCTTTTCTATATTTTTTAGCTTGATAGATATATTCTGGAAAAATCCCTACTTTTGCAACATCTTTTTCAACATCTACTTCGTGATGGCGTGCATAACTAGATTCAGTTCCAGATGGATCTGGTATGTCAATAATAGGTTTTCTTAAGTGTTTTTTTAGCATTTCTGGTTTAGGCATTCCTTTTGGAACTTTACGAAAAACATCATAATCGTCCCAAGAATAAATGAATCTTGCTTTCTTATTTGCATGTTTGAATGCTCTTGCTATGAGATCTACAGTCATTATTTCTCTGAAATTACCTATATGGACCACTCCTGAAGGAGTGATTCCTGCTGCAACTGTATAAGAATCCTTTTTTCCTTTATCATGAACTACTCTTTTTACAATTTGATCTGCCCAATGTATTGCTTCCATGCTAAGAAAGAGGGTGGGTTAGTTTAAAAAAGTTATGGTTGGTAAATCCAAAGTTGGTTTCTTCCGTTATTTTTGGCTTTATATAGCGCTCCTTCATCAACCCTTTTTATGAAAAAATCAACAGCCAATTTAGATTTAAAATCTTCATCTGTTAAAAGTGAGTCTATCTCTTCTGTTCTCTGACATGCATTAATTATATTGGATATAGATTTCTTAATTGTTCCTGGATACATGTTTGTTTTTTCTTTATAAGATTGTACTAAAGTTGGAAATAAAAGGCTATTATGCACATAATTATAAATCAAATCTGCACCTCTTTCCCCATATAAAAGTCTTATCTCAGGTACATCTCTCATTGAAGCTAATCCAAGACTTATTGTTGAATTAATATTATCTTGTTGATTTGTGTGGATATTTGTGAAAGAAAATTCTTTTTTAGAATATTCTTCTCTAAATTTTTCTGCTTTTTCTTTAATTTCTTGTTTTAATGGCCTATCTTTATCTTGGCCAACATAAGCTATGATGAATTCTTCTCCACCATAACGACTAATTAAATCTGTTTTCCTGGAATAAGTTTGAGATAAGTCTGCTAATTGTTTTAAAACAACATCTCCGTTTTGATGGCCATAATTATCATTGATTTTTTTAAAATGATCAATATCATACATTAAAAGCGTGATATCTGGTTGATGAATATTCTTTCCATGATTTTGTCTATGACTTAAACACCTATTTAGTTCGTTTTTTAATTGATCTTTAAATGGTTTTTTACTGATTAAACCTGTAAATTTATCTTTGATTATCACCCTATCATAGAGGGATAAGATTGAAGATATTACAGAAGTTATTTCTACTAAAGAATCTCTGTCGTGTTCGTTGAATCCTCCTTTTTTATTTACAACTTCTATGACTCCTGATACTTCTCCATCAATTTCAAATGGGGCTGCGATAAGATTTTCTGTCCTATAACTAAATTCATTATCAAACTCTTTTTTATGAAATAAGTCTTGTTGTAATGTGTTAATCATATAAGGTCTGTTCTCTGCTGCTGCCATGCCTGCATATCCTTGACCTAATGGGAAACGCATCCCTACTAAATTTTCATTTCCACCAATTATGTTTCTAAACACTAATTCATCATCACAGACTTGGAGAATAGATGCTCCTTCTGCCCCTGTAATATTTTTACAGGTTTTAACAATATTAGATATTAAATCTTCAATATTATCTCCTGTTGATTCTATTAGGTGTACAGAATTCTTGTATAGGTTTTTGTAATCCATAATTTGATTAAATAGGGTTATTGGGTATTTAAGCTTTTCTATTTTGGTAACTTAGAAGTAGTAAATTACTTTTTTATTGAGCATCCTCCAGTAGGAAGTGCTCTTATTATGTCATCAACATGGGATTTAAGTTTAATTTGTATTGATTTTGCGATTGCTGATTTTTTTTGTTTTCCTTGTTGGATAATTAAGTAATCTTTAGTGTGTTTTTTTATTGTAGAAAGTGCTGCAGCCATCACTTTATCATCTTTTAGTCCTATTGCTAGTTGGAGCTCTGACTTTATGTAATTCTTTTTTCCATAAACCATAAATGCTCCTTTGGGCATGTACTCTCCTGCCTTTGTTGTTTTAGTTACTTGGTCTGGATTGACATAAAAAACATCCACTGTAGTAACTCCTAATTTCCATGCTTTTGAGTAAGAAGCTGTTGCTGTTGCTGTTTCTTTTAATGTTATTTCTTTGGGTATTTTGTTCTCTGTTTTGATTACAAAAAAAGGACTCCCTGAAATATCTGTATGAAATACAATATCTTTTGGATCTGTATGTTTTTTTATTACGATTTCGTTAGAGGTTGCATCTTTTCCCCCTATTACTAAGAAACCTTCTGAACTAATAAACCAATGGAATTTCTCATACCATTCTTGTTTTTGAGGGATTGTTTGTTTTTCTTTTTCCTGCTCTTTTGTTCTATCTATCTTTTCTTTTTTCTTTTTTATTCTTTCTAAAGCTTTTATTGTTTTTTCTAGTTTCTTTTTTGCTTTTTTGGAACGGTTGAAGTATACTTCTGCATTCTTTTCTACTGATTTTGTGATATCAAGAGTTATTCTTGTCATAATGAGTGATATTGTTTAGGGGTATTTAAGGTTTTTTGTGTTTTATGTGGCTTTGCACATTAATTAGGCCTCACATCGTACAACCCCCATTTTTGCACATTTAATAAAATCTGGAATTCCATAAGAATTATTTCAGGGTACTTTTGTTAGTGGTGCTGATGTTTCTGGACCAAGAGAAGTTATTCTTTCTGAATATTTGCTTAAGAATACCAAATAATGGTAATATATTACCAGAAAATGGTAAAGCTTATAAGGAACGCCATAATACTATAATCAATGAAATCGGAAAATAAAATATATGAAGCATTTTATGAAGAGAAAGAAAATAAGCTTTATTATAATCAAATAAAAGAGATAACACAACTATCTCACTCTTCATTGCAAAATATCTTGGAAAGGTTAACTAAATTGAACTTATTAAAACTAATTAAAACAAAATCTAATACATTTTATGAAATAAATAATAAAAAACATTTTACTTTAAAGTTTTCAGAAATAGCAACAAAAAGATTTAATGAACTAAATATTGGAATTAAAACTCCCTTGAAATATTTTTTAAAAGATATCCCTAAAGAAATATATACAATAGTTTTATTTGGTTCTACAGCAATAAAAGAAGAGCAAAAAGGAAGTGATATAGATTTATTAATAGTATCTAATTCCAAAATAAATATAGATTCTAACAAGAAAGAAGCTGAAATAACATCTAAATATCCTTTTTCAATATTTCCAACAACAATAAAACAATTTATAGAGAACAGAGATGATATTATAATTCAAGCCAGAAAAACAGGGTTTCCAATTTACAAAGAACAAAATTTTTATGAGGTGATATTAGATGAATATTGATAAATTATTCTCAGATGAAAAATATCTAAATAAAGAAATAGATTTTTTTAAAAGTAAGAAACAAATAAGGATTCTTAAAGAAAACAGAGAATTAGTAAAATCTCATATTAAAAAGGCAAGGCACAATTTAGAATTTTTTAAATTAAATAAAGACTATCATAAATTTAATGATTGGCTTATTGTCACATTATATTATTAATTATACCATTGCGCCCTAGCATTATTAGTAAACAAGAATTATTCTTCAAAAAATCACTATGCTACTATCCTTATCCTAATAAAAGAGTATTCAATAACAAAAGATGAAGTGAAATTACTAAATGAACTATCAATAAGTAAAGAAGATGCTGAACTTTATACAGATCTCAAAAGAGATAGACATGATGCTAGTTATGCAACAAAAACTAAATTTAATCAAGAAACAATAAAAAATTATGAAAATAAAGTGTTGGATTTTATTAATAAAACTGAAGAAATACTAGAATGATAAAACAAAAAGCAATTTGATTACTGAATGAAACTTTTAATAATGATTTTGAAATGAATAGATTTTCTAAATTCATTAAAGAATTATTAAATGAATTTACTTTGAATTTGCAAAGTAAAACTACATATATTGCTAAAGATAAAGATTATTTAGATAATCCAAACAAACAGGCAAAAGTCAAAAGATTAGGAAAAGAGATTGATCAACTAGTTTACAAACTCTATGAATTAACTCCAGAGGAAATTAATATCTTTGAGGGGTTTAATAATGGATGATGATGAACAAATTGAAATTTCTTGCATTGGCGTTTCATATCTTCAACCAATTTTTGATTTAATGTGTAAAGCCGTTTTATGCGAAAGATTTTTATATTGTTAAAGATTATAATTTATTAAATATTTGTATTATTTTTAATGAAGATGCTAAAAAAGGGGCTATGGTTAATTATGGGGATTCTTTTAGTTAGTAATATTTATGCTGGTAGGGCTATCCCTGAAATTGATTGGCCAGATAATGTGCCCTATGGAGAGGCATTCCATCAGACTCTTTATACTGAT
>CAZVVW010000018.1:0-13324 GCA_964630685.1 uncultured Methanosarcinales archaeon
TTATCTTTTCCACCTGCTAACATAAAGGTGAGTGGTGCTTGTTGTACTGTACAATCAAAAGAAAGAATAAAAGGGGCAATAAATATAAATTTACTTAAAAGTTTTTACTGCTGTTATAAATTGTTTGGAATCAATGATTAATTCTTTTAAACTCTCAAAAAATAGTTCCTCATCAAAAGAATCATATTGGTGAATCATAAGATTTCTCATACCTTTGATCTTTTCGAGTTTTCCGGATAGTTCCTCATTTAAAACTCCCAAATCACATAATAAATTAAAACATTTTTCTCTTTCAACAACCCCTTTTTCTTTTAAGAGCTCATTAGAAATAATAATCATATCCTCAATTATTCTTTCAGAGTATCTTTCGCATGCTGCGATGATGACTTTATCTTTTTTATATTGAGCAAATTTAATAGGGATTATGTTTTTTAACTCAGTCACCCACTCTGAAAGTTGAGTTAATTTCTCAATTAGTTTCATAGATTGTTTTACCATTATTAGATACCTCTTTCTTAATATTTTTGGGTAACATATTAAATACAGATATATCCAAGATTTTATTTGCTTCAAATAATATTCTCCTTTTGAATAAAGATGCTTCTTTCTTATTTATCTCTTTAAATTCTACAGCCAGGTCTACATCAGAATCCATACTCATCTTATTTTCAACAAAAGAGCCAAAAATAAATATTCTAATAACCTCTTTTCCTTTTTTGTCTAAAAGAATTTTATCTTTAATGATATCAATTTGTTTTAAGATTTCCCCCCCTTTTTTCACCTCAAATTCATCAGTAAATAAACTGCATTTTTTGATAAAGTTTAATTTTGGCCTTATGTTTCTTGATAATCTATTTTTTTCAGATTGAGTTAATTTTACCCCTAATAATTGCTTTTTGATGATTCTTAATTCTCCTGGACCAAATATTAGTTTTGCATCTTCATTATTTTTTATTATTTCTAAAAGTGTCATTATAACCCCTTGATAGGTTATAATAACCTATTGAGGGGTTATATATAAATCTTTCGGAAGAATTATTGGTTTTTGGGTGAAGTGTTAAAACTAAATTTACCTATAAACTTCTCCCCTAACTTTTGCAAACTTATCTTTTCCGCATGCTAACATAAAGGTGAGTGGTGTTATTCATCCTTTTTTTATTTGTTGTATTATACAACATATTAAATCTATTTTGTTTGTTAGGTTGTATCATACAACCAAAAGGTTTAAATAGTTGTTTGTTATTGTATCATACAACATGTCAGAAAAAGAAAAAATACTCAGAGAAAATATTGAAGAATACTACAATTTAGGATTGATTGCTTTTGATGGAAAGCAATTCAATAGTGCTACCACTTTATTCTTTAAAGCTTTAGCTGCATTAACAGATTTATTCATTCTTAAAAAAGAGGGAAATATGCCTTCATCTCACCAAAAAAGATTTAGAATTGTAAAAGAAAAATATCCTAAGATATACTATATTCTAGATAAGGATTTTCCGTTTTATCAGGATAGTTATACAAATAAGATGGATTATGAAACTGCCAAAATACTGAAAGATGATGTTGAAAAACTTAAAAAAGAGCTTAATATTTGAAAAAAATAATAATGACATATTTGATATAATCATTTATGGCTCTATAATAAAAGGAAAATTAAAACCTTCCGATATAGATGTAATGATTATTTTTTTAAAAGGAAAATTAGCAGAGAGATTAGATAGATTACAAGAGATAAAAAACAAAATAAAAAAAGTTGTTGATATGAAAATAGATATTAAACAAATGGTGCTTAAAGATTTTTTTTCTCCTGGATTTTTTGCGCGTACAGGTGTTTTATTAGAAGGTTTTAGTATATTTAACAATAAACCGTTTTCTGAAACTATGGGTTTTAAAGCTTTCAGTATTTTTTCTTATACTTTGAGTGGATTAACACATACTCAAAAGATAAAGATAGGATACATCCTAAAAGGAAGAGGTTCTAAAGGGCTTATAGAACAATTAAATGGGAAAAGATTGGGTAGTGGAGCAATAAAAGTTCCAATTGAAACTTCTATTGAATTTGAAGAAGCATTACAAAAAAACAACATAGATTATAAAAAAAAGAATGTTTTAGAAGAAATCTAACTTATCAATCTCTATAAACTTCTCCCCTAACTTTTGCAAACTTGTCTTTTCCGCATGCTAACATAAAGGTGAGTGGTGCTTGTTCTTTTGCTAATTTCAACATATCATGTGCTGTTTCTCTGATATCCCACTGTGCGTGTGCGTCTTCTCTTAATCTTGAAATGTGGTAGATTTCTCTTGGATTGACTGACACTAACACCCTTCTTCTGTGAGCGTTTGTTAGGCAGTATTCGGCTGTTTTATTATACTTTTTTTTAAAATTATAATACAATTCTGTGCTTTGGTCTAACACTTTTATCAGTTCGTCTTCTATTCCTGTTCTTTTTATTGATTCGGGAATCGTATAACCTAATTCAGGGTTATAATCTTGAGGCAACAGAGTCATTAATCTGTGTCTTTTTAATTGTGCAAAATTGCTTGCGCTTATTATGAGTTCATATTTTAAATTATCACTGAATTCAAATTCTCTTGGTAATGCATCAAATTCTGAAATGTGTTCTAATGCTTGTTTAAAGAAATCTTCTCCCCTACTATAAATGTTTAAAGTTAACATGTTTGATGCTATTTTATATGCTTCGCTGAAATATAATTGAGAATTATTATGTATCAATGCTGCTACAATGCTATTATCAATATTATTTGTGCTAAATAATCTTGCGTTTCCTTTTTTTATTGTTTTTAGGGTGGGATATGAAGGTGAAGTGTTTTTTAATTTTTTAATTATTGGTTTTACTATTTCTCTGATGTTTTGTTTAGTGTATCTGAAATGATCATCTTTTAGTTCTGTTTTAAATTGTTTTTTGAATTCGTCTGGATCTGATAGAATTATTAGTGAAGGTGCTACTTCACTTCCTAATCTATACAATTTTTGAGCGAGTTCTCTTACTTCTGAAAGTGGTGAGTGACGCATACTTCTTATTGCGTGCTCTAAAGTTCTTGCGTTAAAGCTTGTTCCAACCTGTCCCTGAGTTGCTAAACTGAGAGTATATCTTGCATCTTCTTTTGCCCAGCCTTCTAAAGTGTTTTTAGCTCGGTTCATCTTGTCAGATGTTCCTTTTTTCTTTGCTGTTATTGCTTTTTTAGCCAGTTCTGGATTTTGTTCATATTGATATTCTAATAATTTATCTAAACTGGTAAAATAAAAATTATTTTGGGTTTTAATTAATTCTTGAAATTTGCCTTCATCAAAAGAGCTCAACTCTTCTGGTACTAGGTAATCTCCATCCAAAGTTATGTATCTCTGAGATTTTTCAGTATAGGCAGAACCTATTCTTCTTGCTTCTAAATCTTCTAATGCTAATCTTGATATGTCTAAAATATCAAAATTAAAATAAGCGTGTTCTGCAACAGAATGGTGACTCATCCCAAAGACAATTGCTTTGTTTGAGTTTCTTGCTTTTTCTACTTCTTTTCTTGATTCTGCCCTTAATTCTGAAACATTTTTTGGGTCTCTAGAAATTCTTGCATAAGCTGCTGAGATTGTTTCAGGGGTTAATGTAGTGCCTTCTTTTAAAGATTCTAGATCAATATTATGTCCTGCTAATACAACTCTCATGTTTTTGATTAATGAGTAAGAGCTATATAAAAGTAACTATTTTAGAATAGTAAATTATATAAAGTTATTTCTGTTTTGGTTTTTTATGATAATTGGATTGACGGGGTTAAATGGAAGCGGTAAGACATCTGTTGCAAATTATTTTATAAAAAAAGGTTTCAAATATGATTCTTTATCTGATGTGATAAGGGAACAGCTCGAATCTCGCGGAGTTAAATTAACACGAAAAAATTTGATTGGTGAGGGAAATCGATTGAGAGAAGAATTTGGGGCTGGAGTGCTGGCGAGGAAAATTGTTGAACGAATAAATTATCATGGAGAATTTCAAAATAATATTATTATTGATTCTATAAGAAATCCTGAAGAAGTTAAGGAATTGCGAAAACTTAATGGGTTTTATTTGATTAGTGTTGAAGCACCAATGAAGTTAAGATTGCAATGGATTAATGAGAGAAAAAGAGATGGGGAAAAGTTGAGTTTCGAAGAATTAAAGAAAATTGAAAAGGTTGATGGTTTTACTAAAAATAAAAAAGGACAACAGATTGTTGAATGTCAAAAGAAAGCAGATATTCATGTGGTTAATAATAAATCTGTTGAAGGATTAAAACTAAAACTCTATGATGTGTTGGCTGAAATAAGAAGACGTGAATCTGTAAGAACAAGACAGAATATTGATGATTATTTTTTAAAGGTGGTGTTGGTTGTTGCTGAAAGAAGCACTTGTACTAGACATCATGTTGGCGCTATTGCTGTTAGAGATAAACATATTTTAGCTACTGGTTATAATGGTGCAGCATCTGGGGTCAAAGATTGCTTGGAATTGGGTTGCTTGAGATGTAAATTAAGAATTCCTTCTGGAACAAGGCATGAAATATGTAGAGCTATACATGCTGAACAAAATGTGATAATTCAATCTGCATTACATGGAGTAAACTTAGAGGGTGCTACTCTTTATTGCACTCATCCTCCTTGTATATTGTGTGCTAAAATGTTGGTGAATGCAAAGATAAAAGAGTTTGTGACTTTTGGGAATTATCCTGACAAATCTGGTTTGGAATTATTTAAAGAAGCTGGAGTTAAGTTTCGCAAATTAAAGAAGCCGAGTACTAGGATTAATGTGCTTGATTGAATGAAATTACTTTTTCTTTAGAAGTTAATCCTTTGATTATTGTTGTTTTCTTTTTTGTGAGTCTTGAAAAGAACTTTATGAGCTCTATATTGGCTTTGTTTTTTTCTGGAAGTGCTGAAACTGCTAATTTTATTGCTTTTTTGTCTTCATGATATCCTAGAATTTCTGTTTTTTTGGCGTTGGGTTTTATAATTACCCTTAATCTATTGTTTTGAATATATTTCTGAAGATTAGCTATAATCTCTCCAGATGTGCTTACATTTTTTACACTTAAGGAATTTTGTTTCTGGTTCATCGCCTGCCCTGGTTTGAATTGTCCAATAAGAAGCTGTGTTGTGACTACATTTAGGACATTCTTCTTCTGTTTCTGGAAGAATATCTACTTCTTTATCTATGACAGCCATACCTTCTTGATTGTCAGTCTTTTCTGTTATTTTTTTAAAACTAGAAAGATCTTTTTCTTTATAACCACATGAACACTCGACTACTTTTTTATTATTCTTTGTTTTTGGCATTAATATTGAGCCACATTTTGGACAAAACATAGTTATCACCTTGCAATATTTATTAAATTTACAAAAGCAATCTTTATCCATCCTAAAAATGGAATCCTTAGTACTGCTTTTCCAAGAAGTCTATCTTCTTGGATATCTGTTTCCATAACTTGGGGATATGAGTCTTGATTATGATCTCCTTTTGTTTGAAAATGGTATTTGTCGTTTTGATGCCAGACTTTGATTGTTCTATGTATTATTGGGTCTGGACGATTGCTTTGGAACACAATTATATCTCCTGTTTTTATGTGTTTTGGTTTTTTTCCAATTAATACCATAAGATCTCCTTTATTGAATCCGTTTTTGAATGAAAATTCTTGAAAATCTGTTTTTGTTATTCCATAATTAGAATAATATTCTGCTTGTGAGCAATAATGGTTATTGCAGATTGCTGAAGATTGCCACCAATCATCAAAACTTCCTTGGTGTTCCATGCTTCCTGAAACTACAGCTACAATAGGGTAACTTGTTGAGAATAATAATCCTAGTCCGGGGTAAATGATAAATTTAATCAATACAAAGGCTAGAATTACATTGACAATCCAGCTAAGTAAAGAATTGTCTTCCCATATAAAATACCATAATCCTTTCCACTTAGAAGGATAAAGCCAATCTGCTTTCTTTTTGGACATATTTCAGTTTGTTTTATTGGCTTAAATAAAAATGTTTGCTTTTTAGTAAGTTTTTTATAATGTGATTAATTGAATTGAGTTTATGATATACCCTGAAAATTATTTCCAAGGAATACTGCAATTAAGAAACCACAACAAAGAAGTGCTTGATTTTGTTAATAACCAAATAGAGAAGGCAAGAAGAAAAGATGTATATATTTCTAAAACTGTTAAAGTTCCTGGCGGTGTTGATTTATACCTTACTTCTAATAAGTTTTTGAGAAGTCTTGGCAAGAAACTGAAAACTGTTTTTAATGGTGAATTGAAAGAGAGTGAGAAACTATTTAGTAGAGATAGGCAAACCACTAAAAATATCTATAGATTGAATGTGTTGTTTAGGCTGACCCCTTTTAAGAAAGGAGATGTTGTTGAATTTAGAGGTAGAAAAGTAAAAATAATGAGTATAGGAAGTAAGGTGCAAGCTAAAGAGGTTGAAACAGGTAAAAGAATTATATTGAAATTGAGTGAGTTGGGTTGATTATTTAAGAATTATAATGTTGCCTCTTCCTTTCTTGATTTTTTTGATTAGTTTTCTTGATTCTAAATCTGTAATCATCAAACTTATCTTTGCTTCTGAAAGAGGTATTGTTTTTCTTATCTCTTTTTGAGTTGTTCTTTTGTGTTTTCTAATGAAATTGTAGAGATCTGAAAGATCTTGTGGTAATTGAACTGTTTTTGGGTGTTGCTGTTTTTTTGGCTTTTGGCTTCTTTTTTGGCTTTTGGCTTTTGGCTTCTTTTTTGGCTTTATTTTATTCTTTTTTAAGAAAAGGTAAAGTAAAGTTAAACAAATTAAGATTAGTAAAATGATCGCTGGAATTAAGTTGTATTGGGGTTTATCTATTATTTCGTCTGTTGAATCCTCTATGAATTCTGTCTCATCGTCTTCTGTTTCTTCAAAAAGTGGGAGGAGTATTAAATCTAACACATATTCTCCTTCATCTGATACTATTAATGGCTCTTGAGTTGATGCTATAATAAAATCATTTGAATATTGTTCTGCTGTTATTGTATAATCACCTTGTGGAATTTGGAAAGAGTAGAATCCATTTTTTGAGATGTAAAACTGTGTTGGTGAAGTATCTACACTTACTCTTACATCTACTGCTTCTTCTAAAGACATGTCATAGATTGTGCCGTGGATTGTTGTTGCTAAACTAATGGGGACTCCTAGAATTAATATCAATAACAACAAATACCTCTTTTGCATATTAATTGCAAAGTATAACTATTATAAAAGATTTACTGAAAAATTTAATTTGGTTATTATTATGAAAACTGATTTTAGGTAGTTATTTTTGAAAAGAAGAGTTCTTTGAGCTTTATGAAGGAAAATAAGGGTGTGTAAAGTTTTGTAAAGTTTTGGAGCTGTTGATGAAGCTTTGATTTTTTGTTTTTGAAAGTATGTTTATAAATTAAATAAATAATTATACTTTTGCTGATTAGGAAATCTAATCGGCTTTTTGGCTATTATTTTTGGTGTGAGAACCAAAGTTCCGCACCTATTTTATTTTTTATGGCCATGATAAGAAAAAATGAAAATGATAAAATTCAAACAACTCTTGATTGATGCTATTAGAGAGGTCTTTGAAGAGATTGGAGGTAAATGAAAATGTTTAAAAAAATAAGTGCGTTTTTCATTATGTTATTGTTTGTAGTCAGTATAGTTCCTGCAACATTTGGGGCAGAAGTGGCTTCATTAACTAGTGAAGAACCAACAGCAACTCTTGCTAATGGGGTAAGTGTTGAAAATTATATTGAAGAAAATTCTGAAGAAATTGACACTTCAAATTTAGATAGATGTTTTAAGGCAGTTAAGAAAAAGTTTCCTAAACTATTAGATATGTTAGCTAAAGAACAATGTCTTAAAGCTAAAAGATTAAAAAGTTTCAAAGGAAAGTTGGGAAATTTAGGTGTTAGCAAAGAAGATGAAACTGTTTTGGCAAAAGTTCCTGCTAAAGCATATAAAAAAATAAGTTCTCTTGAAAAAGCAGATATTGGAAAATTAGCTAAACTAAAACCTACAAAAATTAAGAAAATCACTTCATTGAGTAGATCTGAAATTAAGTCTCTTGTTAAAGATAAAAGAACTCTTGAAGCAGTTGATGTTGATGCATCAATAAAAGAGAAAAGGGATTTTAAGGTAAAAGCATTGAAAATTAGAAAAGTTCCTCAAGCAAAATTGGTTGCTAATGCAAAGAGCATTAAAGAAGCTAATGAAATTTATGTTGGTGTAAAGAATAAATTGAAAAAAGTTAAAGTTGATTTTGCATCGGCTAAAAAGAAGTACAAAGCTTGTGTTGGTGATTCTTCTGAAGAATGTGTTGAAACCAGAAAACATCTTGCTGTAAATTCTAAAGAATATTTGATTAATCTTGCAGACATGATTATTAAAAATGTCGAAAAAGTAAGATTTAGAGTTCAGAGTTCTGAAAAACTTACAGATGAACAAGTAGAAAATATCCTTGAAAGGGGGGCTGTTTTGATTGAAAACGTTGAAACAATCAAAGGAAAAATAGAAGGAATTAATGCAGATACAAGCAAAGAATCTATAAGAGAAGTTGCTAATGATGTAAAAGCAGAATTCAAGAATGTTAAAAAGTTTGTTAAAAAAGTTAAATCATTAATGCAAGAAAGAATTGTTGCTATAGTGCTTGCAAAATTTGATGGTTTAGAAAACAGACTTGAAAGAGTACTTGAAAGGATGGAAAAAGAAGGTATGGAGACTACAAAGATTGATGAATTATTATATCAATTCAGTGAAAACATATTTAATGCCCGTGTTAATTACAAAGAAGGATTAAAAGCTCAGGACACTGATGATGAAGCTGCTATGAAATACTTTGATATTTCAAAAGAAGCATTTAAGGATGCTAAACAAACACTTAAAGAAATAGTTAAGATTGTTAAAAGCGAAGGTGGGTGGCAGATTCTTCAGGACACCCCTGATGAAGAACAAGTGGAGCTGGAAGTTGTTGAACAAACAACTGATGGTAATATTGTTGAATGATTGTGATATTTCCCTTGGGTTAATTACTCAGGGGTTATCACAATCATTTAAATAAAACAAATACAGAGGTATTGAAAATGAAAAGAATTATTACAATATTGTGCTTGTTTTTCCTGTTTGCTGGATGTGTCCAACAAGTAGAGCCACAAGATGATACGGTTGGAGACTCAAGTATTGATGAGTTAAGTGGAGACCTTGGAGATTTTGATGACTTAGATGATAATATTAACTTTGGCGAACTTGAAAGTATTGAAAGTGAATTAGAAGATTTTGACTGGTAAGTCAAATTTTTTTCTTTTTTTATTATTTATTTTTTAAGAAAGAGATGCTAAATTTATTTCTTGATAAAGTTCTTTTATTGTGTTTTTGAGAATTTGTTTTTCTGTATCTTTAAGATCTAATGTAGTGAATTGGGACCTTATCTTATTGTAAAGTTCTTTTGCTGCACCAAAATCTTTTGAGTCTATAAATCCTCTGCAATTATCTATTAATACATAAATCTCATTGTGTTGGTATTCTTTGTCTTTTATTTCTAGAGAAGCAGATGGAGATATATTTGAAAGATTCTTTTGTAGATATCTGTGAAATTCTTCATCCATTAAGTCATCCATTTCTGATTCATATTTTTTCTGTTTGTTTTTTACTTGTTCTTTTTCAAGCTCTAAGTTTTTCTCCTTTTTTTCTATTGCTGTTTTTTTCTTAAGTAATTCTTCTTCTACTTGTTTAAGTTCATCTTCTCTTTTAGGGATATCTATAAGTATCTTTGATTTTTTGGCAAGCTTTTTTTCTATACTTCTTAGTTCTGCGCTAAGTTTTTTTGTGTTTACTCTTAATTCTTTTACTTTTATGATTTTTTCCTGTTCTCTTTTTAGATGATTTTCTCTTTTAGTAGATTCTTTTTCTCTTTTATTTATTTCTGTTTTTTCTTGTTTAATTTCTTCTCTTAATTCTTGTTTTTCTTGTTTTAATTCCTCTTTGAATTTTTCTTTTTCTTGTTTACGTTCTAATTCTTTTTTGTTTATTTTTTGTTCCTGTAGTATCAAGGAATTTGCTTTTTTCACTAAATTATTCTCTTCTTTTTTGAGTAATTTTTCATCTTCTTCTAAACGATTTATTTTAGATATTAATGCTTCTTCTTTTTTAGTTAATAATCTAATGTCATCTTCGAATGTAGATAGGACTGGTTTTATTTCCCTCTCTTTTATCTCTAAGAAATCTTTAAGGTTATTTAGATCTGTAAATTTGATTTTCCATTTTTCTTCTTGATGGTTTATTATGGAATCTATTCTTTGGAATTTTTGTTTTAATTCATTTTTTGTTTTAGTTAGTGTTTCTCTTATTTTTTTTATATCTGATTCTTTTTTTGTTATTTTTAATTCTTTTTCTTCAAGAGATTTTTCATTTGCTATAACATCTAGATATTTTTTTCTTAATTTATCTAATACTTTATCTTTTTCATCTATTGATTTTTTATCTTCTGCTAATTTTTGTTTTAATTCATTAACTTCTTTTTCTTTTTCTCTCGCATGAGATAATCTCTCTCTTGTATCATGATCTGCCTTTTTCTTTAGGTTTTCAATTTGTTGTGTTGCTCTTTGATTTGATGCTTCTAATTCAGAAATTCTTTTTTCTTTTTCATCTATTGATTTTTCTCTAGTGTTTAGTAAGGATTTCTTTTTAGCTAGGCGTGCTTTTTCTTGTTTAAGTGTGATTAATTTATCAATTTCTTCATTCTCTTTTTTTGAGCTTTTTTGGAAATGTTGTTGTTTTATTGGTTCTTGATTTTCTTGTTTAGAGAACTTTTTTTTAAAAAATCCTTTAGGGGGTAATGGAGGGGTTGCTGTTTCTTCTTTATTTGGTAAGGGTTTTTTTAATTTGATCTCTATGTTTTTTGGAGCTTTTGGGGTCTTTATTGGTTCTTCTATTTCTTTGATTGGGTCTACAGATTGAGTTATGGGTGGTGCCGGCTTTTCTAATGGTTTTGATAATTCTTCTTTCATTAATTGTTCTTTTTCTTTCTTAAACTGTTTTTCTGTTTCTTTTATCTCTTTTTCTAGGAGTTTTATTATTTTTTTTCTTTTTTTTGCTTGGAGAATCTTTTCTGATAATTCTGGATCTTTGAAAACATCTTTTATCCAATTAGCAATATCATTTTTTTCTTCTATGATATGTGCTTTAAAAGTATCGTCGTCCATTGTTTTTAGTTCTTCGAGCATTTGAGGGATATTTTTTATGGTCTTGCCATTAGTTAATCTAAAATGTTGATGAGAGGGTAATTCCTCTGTGATAGGTTTTTTTTCTTGATTTTCTAGAGGTTCTTCTATTTTTGACTTTTCATGTTTGAATAATTTTGAAAAGAATCCTGATTTTTTCTTGGTGGGAGGAAAGAGTGTTGATGTTTCCTCTTCCGCTCCTGTGATTTTTTCCTCTTTTTCCCCCATAATGAGATTTAATAAGATACAGGTTTTATATATTTTTGTCATATCTTTTGAGTAGGTAGTTGGTGTTGTTATTTTATAATAGTTATAATTTTTAAGTTTGTGTGCTTAATTGACTAATATTTATACTCTAAACCATAAGGTTTTTAAACTAGCTATAATCTCAAGTAGAATAATGGTTGAAACAAAATATTGCACTGGTTGCAAGAAAAATGTGGCAAATATCAATGAATCAGTTAATTTTAAATGTCCTAAGTGTGGTAAACAGGAAATAGTAAGGTGTGGTCATTGTAGAAAAATTGCTGCGAAATATACTTGCCCAGAATGTGGATTCGTAGGACCTTAGAATAAAATGGCACAAGTAATAATTAGTATGAAAATTATGCCTAAAAGTCCCGAAGTGGATTTAGGTAAAGTTGAAGAAACCGCCAAAAAAGAAATTATTAAAGCAGTTGGTGAAGGAGAAATAAAGGCTAGTGTTAATCCTGTTGCTTTTGGTTTAAAATCTTTAGATCTTATGTTTGTAATGAATGAAAATGATAAATTAGATCCTCTTGAAGAAGTTATTGGAACTATAGAAGATGTTAATTCTGTTGAAATTACTGATGTTCGTAGAGCTATTGGATAATCAATAATTATTAGATTGTTTATAATGAAAAAAGTAATGGTTTTTGGAACTTTTGATATTCTACATAAAGGTCATGAGAATTATTTTAAGCAGGCTAAAGAATATGGTGATTCTCTAATTGTTGTTGTTGCAAAAGATGATAGTGTGATGAGTTCTAAAGGGGATTTGCCTATGTATAAAGAAAAGGAAAGATTGTGTAGAGTTATGGAGAATGAAACTGTTGATATGGCTCGGCTGGGTTATGCTTATGATAAATTAAGGGTTGTTGAAGAAGAAAAACCAGATGTAATCTGTTTGGGTTATGATCAAAAAGTAGATGAAAAAGAACTTATGGATGAATTGAGTGAAAGGGGGTTAGTGGTGGTGATTAAAAGGATGAGTGGTTTTGAGGTTGATAAGTATAAATCTTCTATTCTAAAATCATCTATTATTATAAGTTAATTCTTCAGATTCTTTCCATTTGTGTATCTTGTTATAAATTTGTTCCCAATCATATACTCTTGTTATATTTTTGTCTGATTCAATCATATCTATGAGTGCGTGTTTTTCTCCTCTTGTTTTTTCATTTAATCGCTGGTCTTCTCTTGTTTTTAAGTTCCAAGGATATGAAAAGAGTAACACCTTTTTATCATAAGCTATATCTAATGCTGTGTGAGGCATATCTTCCACCATTAGTTTGATATCTAGAGAATCCATTTGTGCTGATTTGTCTTGAGAGAAATAAACTTTATCTGGATTGAGGTTGTGTTGTTCTAACCAGTATTTTGTTCTTTCTTGTGGTTTGTCATAAAACATTGTGCTTCGGAAAGTTATGTAATTTACATCAAATCCTTCTGATTCTAATTTATGAATTGTTTCTATTGAATAAGGTATTGGTTTTAGGTTTTCAAGAAATCCACTGTTAGAATTTGCTTTTAGAATTTTGCTGAAATCTTCAAAAGTCATGGGTTTTATTAATTTTTCTGGATGTAAAGAGTTGATTACTTCTTCAAAATGATATGAAAGCCATTGTTCTTTTGATAGGTTTATGTTGAAATGTGGATTGAATATTTTTTCTAATGCTGTTCCACACATTTCTACAATCACTTCATCTAAGTCAAATGCTATTTTCATTTTTCGAATTTTTTTGAGTAAAAATGAAGGCTTTAGGACTTGTTTCATTTTTTATGAAACCCTGAAGACTTTTTTAGTCTTTTGGTTTTGCCTTATTGTTTTCAT
>CAZVVW010000019.1:0-12494 GCA_964630685.1 uncultured Methanosarcinales archaeon
TTCTCTTGAAGTATAATAAAAGAAAATTAAGAAAATTATTAATAGTAAAATTGGTGTTGAATAAACTAAAAATTGTTTGATTTTGTTTTTCATTATTCTATCTTTATATCCTTAGATATATAACCCTTATCTTTTTGTTTTATTTTCTCTTGTAATAAGTAATTTAAATTCAATAAAGACTGTTTAGCAATAAAATTATCAGCACCTAAAGAGATTAAAAAAGATCTTAAATCTTGTGGTGCTCGCAGTTCTGTTGGTTTTTTTGCAAAAGAGGCGAAGATTGTTTTTGTGTTGTATTTCCCACACAGCCTTAGATTTTGCTTTATCCTTCCCATTGATTGTGCTCTTTCAAAAGGGAGTTTATTAAAAAGATTTGAAAAAGATGTTCCTATAAAAACCTTTTTTTTTGTTGCTAATCTGCAGAAAATATGATTCAACCCAGAATTTCTTTGATGGATAAAATCTGAACGTGAACTATTTTCTATATCAAATAATAAGTCTATTTTTCCCCTTTCTAGTAAATTTCTATCGGAAGCATCGTCTTTTGAAATTACTATCACTATATTTGCTAACTGTTTTGCTTTTGATATCTGTGTTTGCTTATCTATGATTGCAGCTGTATAAATATTAATCTTTGATTGTTTGTTTAATTCTTTTAATTTTTCCTTAGAAACCATTTCTGCCAAAGGGTAAGCTAAACAAATCCCATTATAACCTAATAAGTGGGCGAGATGTATAAATTTTATTTCGTTTTTGTTTGGAAATACTATATCTGCGTGCATAGAGACTAAATAGGTTGTGCAATATAAAAAAGTTGCTTTTAATGATACTTACATTGTAAGTAAATATTAATTAAATAAGAAGTATGTGATTTAAAGTATGGTTTAAAGTATATAATCCTAAAAGGCTGTGGTATCAAAATCTCCAAAGGAAACAGGGGGGTTATGTGGGGTGTGTTTTTTTGTTTTTTTTAAATAAATTAGGTTTTAGGGGTTTTTATGTATATATCTCCACAGGAACCAGAGGGGTTATGTCGTCTATAAAGAATGTTTTGTAAAGATTCCATTTAAAAATGAAAGTATTTATAAAGGAAGGGTAGTTTATAAATGAAATATATTAAGAATTGGAATATTAGAACCAATTCTAAATTAATTGGGGGTGCTTTAAATGAGTACTAAGAGAGATATTGAAGTTGTAAATATTGTTGTGAGTTCTTCTTTAGAACATGACATTCCATTAGAAAAAATGGCTACTACTTTGTCTAATACGGAGTATAATCCAGAACAATTTCCTGGATTGGTTATTAGGATTAGAGATCCAAAAACATCTGCATTAATATTTAGTAGTGGAAAAATTGTTTGTACTGGAGCTAGGTCTTTAGAAAAAGTTGAAGAAAGTATCAAAAAAATAATTAAGAGTTTAGAAAAAATAAATGTTAAAATAACTATAAAACCAGAGATCACTGTACAGAATATTGTAGCTAGTGGAAGTGTGGGTATGGATTTAAACCTAAATTCTTTGGCTATGAAACTAGAGAATACAGAATATGAACCTGAACAATTTCCTGGATTAGTATATAAAGTAAATGTTAAGGACAAAAACAATAAAGTGTTTAAAGCTACTTTCTTGTTATTTACAAATGGAAAAGTGGTTTGTACTGGAACTAAGAGCGAAGATAATGTTCATAGAGCATTAGATAAATTAATTGTTAATTTAAAGAAAGTATCTTAGATGCTTTGAGTTGTGTGTGGGGCACAACTAATTTAATTTTTGTAAAATGGACGCTGTAGAGCAGATAAATACATTTCAAGAATTTTTTGAAAAAGAATACAAAGCTAAATTATTGTCTGCGACACAAAAGGGAGAAAAATTCCTTAGTGTTTCTTTTTCTGATCTATCTAAATTCAGCCCAGAATTGGCGAGTGAACTTCTTGAAAGGCCTGAAGAAGTAATAAAGGCTGCAGAGATGTCTATGGATTCTTTTGATTTACCTATAGAGTTATCTAATTTCAGAATTAGATTTAAGGATTTGCCAGATTCTCAAAAAGTATTAATTAAAGATATAAGAAGTGTCCACATAAGTAAATTCTTATTTGTTGAAGGCATTGTTAGGCAAAAATCAGATGTTAGGCCACAGGTCACTTCTGCAAAATTTGAATGTCCTAGTTGTGGAAATATAATCTCTGTTTTACAATTAGAATCTACCTTTAAAGAACCATCTAGGTGTGGTTGTGGAAGAAAAGGCAAATTTAAATTAGTAGATAAAGAGTTGGTAGACGCACAAAGAATTGTATTAGAAGAGGTGCCTGAATCTTTAGAGGGTGGGGCACAACCAAAAAGAATGGCTTGTTTTTTGAAGGAAGACCTTGTGAGCCCTTTATCCGATAGGCAAACAAATCCAGGAAATAAAATAATTGTAAATGGTATTGCCAAAGAAATTCCTTTGACTAATCATGCAGGAACTAAATTGACTAGGTTTGATTTAATCATAGAAGCAAATTATGTTGAACCAATAGAAGAAACGTTTCATGAAATAAAAATAAGTAAAAAAGAAGAAAAAGAAATTAAAGAATTATCTGTAGACCCTAAATTATTTACTAAACTAGTGGGATCTATTGCTCCAAGTATTTTTGGGTATGATAAAATTAAAGAGGCTTTGTTATTACAATTAATGGCTGGCGTTAGAAAAACAAGAGATGATGGAGTAGTCACAAGGGGAGATATCCATATGTTGTTAGTGGGAGATCCCGGATCTGGGAAATCGCAATTATTAAAAAGAACTAACATAGTTGCACCCAAAGGGAGATATGTTAGTGGAAAAGGTGTTTCTGGTGCTGGACTTACTGCTTCTGTTGTTAAAGATGAATTTTTGCGTGGTTGGGCTCTTGAAGCTGGTGCGCTAGTATTAGCAAGTGATGGTATTGCTTGTATAGATGAAATGGATAAAATGTCTAAAGAAGATACTAGTGCGATGCACGAAGCATTAGAACAACAGACAATAAGTATAAGTAAAGCAAATGTTCAGGCAACGTTGATTGCTAGGACAACTGTATTGGCTGCTGCAAACCCTAAATTGGGGCGATTTGACCCTTATGGGATTTTGGCAGAACAGATTGCTTTGCCCCCTGCATTAATCAACCGATTTGATCTTATTTTTCCAGTAAAAGATTTGCCTAATAAAAAAAGAGATGCTAAACTAGCTACCCACATTCTTGAATTGCATAGAAATCCAAAAGAGATTACTGCTCCGATTAAAACAGAGATGGTTAGAAAATATGTTGCGTATGCTAAACAAAATGTGAGTCCTTTATTAACTGATGCTTCGCTTGAAGAAATAAGAGAATATTATGTAAAAATGAGGTCTCAGGGAATTAGTGAAGATGGAGGGATTCATGCCATACCTATATCTGCGAGACAGTTAGAGGCCTTAGTCAGGTTGGCAGAAGCATCTGCTCGAACAAGATTGAGCAAAACGGTAACTAAAAAGGATGCTCAAAGATCTATTAGTTTGATCCATTATTGTTTACAACAAGTCGGGATGGATGTTGAGACTGGAGAATTTGATATAGATAGAATTTCTACTGGTGTCTCTGCAACAAAAAGAAGTAAAATAGTTGCAGTTAAAGAAATAATAATTGAATTAGAAAATAAAGTTGGAAAAATAATCCCTATAGAAGAAGTTGTGAATATAGCAAAAGAAAAGAAAATAGAAGAAGCAGATGTTGATGAAGCTATTGAAAAATTAAAAAGGGGGGGAGATTTGTTTGAGCCCAGAAGAGGATTTATTTCAAGAATTTAAAAATGGAAAAACCACAACAACCCCAAACAAGACAAATTGCATACAAAACTAGAATTAAAGAAATACTTGAGGGGGAATATATTAAGGAAGAGGGTTGGACGCCCAATTATGTCTTAAGTGGAAGCAAAAAATTATCCAGGATTAATTTAGTGGGAATAATTGTGGCAAAATCAGATGTTATTGAGAATATGGAATTTCTTTTAGAAGATAAAGGTGGAAAAATTCCTGTTCGTTTTTTTGAAAAAAATAAATCTTTTGAAGATTTGTGTGTTGGTGATTTTGTGTTGATTGTGGGTAGACCAAGAGAATATTCTGGACAAAAATATATTGTTCCTGAAATTGTTAAAAAAGTTGCAAAAGGTTGGTTTGAATTGCGAATGTTTGAGCTTGGAAGCGCCCAAATTACTAAACAAACAAAAAACAATGAAAAAGAATTAGAAGAAGAGTTAGAAGAAAATACCCTTAAAAAAACAAGGGATGTCGTTGAAGAGAAAAAATTAATGGAAAACATAATTAAAAGCAAAATCAATTCTGAAGATGTTATTGGGTTTATTCAAAAATTAGATAATGGGGGAGGGGCAGATTATGAAGAAGTATTAGAGTGTGCTAAAGATGATAAAATTCTAAAAAATTTACTTGAAGAAGGAGAAATCTTTGAAATTCGTCCAGGAAAATTAAAAGTTCTTTAACTAAAAAATAAGGGGGTGATGTAAACTTCTAATAATGCGGATATCCCTAATAATAATAAAGAAATTATTATCAGATTTGAAGAATCTAAAAGTATTTTTCCAAATTTGTTTGTGTGTGGGCTATTGTTTATTACGGCTATAGAAATTATACTTCCAGCTAAACCTGCAGTAAAATAAGCTAAAATTTCTGGGACTCCATGTATTATATATCTTACTAACCCTAATGAGACAACATGAAAATATGCACCCATTTTTGCAATTCCTGTTGTTGTTGCATAAGAACTTAAATGAGACCTTATAAAATTACCTATGGCAGTTCCAATGACTGATGCGTTCCAAGTAAGAATAAATATCGCTCCAGCACCATAAATAAATGAAAATAAAATGCAGAAAATTAATACTTTTAAGTTATTGAAAAAGATTACTGAGAGGATTGTTAGGGATTGTATTAAGTTTGGTGCTAACCTGTTATTTATATTTACTATAGTGTTTGTTTGTGCTTGGAATAAAGAACTTGTGGTGGTTGGTGGGAGAAATGTATACCATAAAGCAAAAGAAACTACTATTCCAAAAAAAAGGAAAAGAAATGTATTTATGGCTTTTGCATGATCTTTCAGAATAGTTATTTCGCTGAGGTCTGATAAATCTTCTTCTTCTTGTGTTTTTATTGTAGAATATATAAAAGGTAAACAAGCTAAAACTGTGAGGAAAACTATTGTGAGGCTTGCAAAATCCCTAAAAATCCACAAACTCAATAAAACAGCTACAGAAGAAAAAAATAACCCATTTAAGAATGCTTTTGATTTCTTTGTTGATCTGGGAGGTAATGCTAGTGATTCTAATACCATAAGGGTTTTAATTCAAAGGATGTTTAAATAATTTTTGATAAACGCGTTTTATCGAAAATTTTATAAAAGGGTGTTAAGATGGGTGTTTATATGAATTATGAAAAGATGTTGGAGGAAGGAATTAAAAACTTGCCTAAAGAGGTATCTAAAAAAGAAAGGTTTGAAATTCCTAAAGTAAAGGGCCATATTCAAGGAAATAGTACAATTATAAATAATTTTAATCATGTTGTTGAAGGTTTGGGAAGGCCCCTAGATCATGTTTTAAAATATTTATTAAAAGAGTTGGCCACCCCTGGAGAAATTACGAAAAGCGCACTTATTTTTAGAAGAAAGGTGTCTGCTTCAAATATAAATGAAAAGATAATAAAATATGCTGAAAAATATGTTATTTGTCCTGAATGTGGAAAACCAGATACTAAACTAATAAAAGAAAAATCTGCTACTTTTATGAGGTGTATGGCTTGTGGTGCTAAACACTTAATAAAAGGGAACTAACCAAACCAATGACCTAGCCCTGTTTGGGTTTCTTTTTCTTCCCCAAAAATACTTGCCACCATTTTTTTAGTAAGAGCTATTGATTGTTTTAAATAAGGTTTCAAGTTATATTTTTCTGAAAGACTTATTGTAGGGTTTAAATATTTTACAATAGACCCTTCTGAAACAGTAAATATTACTTTCCCCCCACATTTCATACAATTTCCAATTAAGGGTGGTCTCCTATATTTTTCATTGCAGTGAACACATCTGAAAGCTTGGGTCGAAAATTTTCTTAAATTACCCTTTATATCTTTGATAAAATGTTTTTCAATTACGATTCTTGCTACATCTACTTCATCTACTGCCCTAATCTTTTCTGCTAAAATCATTTGACCTCTTAATTTTTCTTCCATAGAGGGGAGAGTTTTATATGATGAACAAGTTATTCCAGAATTAATATTATTAATTGGGTGTGTAAATCCAAAATCAGAATATTGTTTAGGCGTATTTAATCTTGATTGAAAAATAGGTATTTTTGTGTCCCAAGGGTTTTTATACTCTAATGTGGCTTCATAAAATTCTAAAGGATATTTCCAAGAAAAGTCTATATCAAATACCATATCGTCTACTTCTGCAGGAATTAATTTGGAACTAATAATTAATGGTGAGTCTTGTGTCGATCCCCTATGTGCTGGAAGGTATTGTCTTGAAAAATTCAAAAAGACATCCATTAAAAGTATTGCGCAGGCTTCGTCCCCATCACAATCTCTCCTTGTTGCTGCATGAAGAACTGGTGAACAATATAACCCTTGAGTATCTGAAAATCCAACTATCCTTCCAACAATTGCTGCAGAAGTATGTGGCGCTAAAATTGCTACGAGGTGTCCTGCCAGATCTTTATAATTTTTTAATTCATAGTATTTTTTAAGCCCATAGAATTTTACTAATAAATTGTCTATAAATTTAGAGATTCTAAGAAATATTTTGTGTGCCCCATCTTCTACTGCCCCTTTGTTTTTTGGAAGAATTATGTCTTGTGGCTTTAATTCTAACAATTGGTCTTCTTCTTTTAGTTCTTTCCCATAAATATCTTTTGTGTAACCCATCTGCTTTAGTTTTTCTATGTCTGTTTTTACTTCTGATGGTTTAAAATGAGTTAAGGGTAATTGAGTCATATCATACCTTGTTGTGCCATCTTTATTTACATAAATTGATTGCTCTGCCCTAAGAATTCCTTTTATTAATGGTTCGGGTATATGTTCTTTGTTGGATGTTCCTCTCACCCCTTTAATCAAATCAGGGTATACTTTGGTTTTTAGTTTACTTAAAGAATTATTAAAATATTCTTTGATGTCTAAATCTTGAATTTTGAAGGATGGGTTTTCTCCGTGCTTACATTCTTTTTGGTCTATAGATCCACAAATTTTACAATTATATTTTTTTGTTGTTTCCAATCCACAAAACTCACAGAGAGGAGATATCCTCGGTTTATTACATTTTTTACAAAAATAAGTTGGAAATTCTGCCCTAACTGTTCCCTCTTCTAGTGATGCTTGGAAACAACGCAATCTGCCTCCTTGGTCTCCAACGGGAAATAAGGTGTGTGGACTGCCAGTTAATTTTCTCATTTTTGCTTTTTCTGGGCGGCCCATCCTTGCACCAATAAAGACCCCGGATTTATCTCTAATTTTAATTTCTTGTAATTTATTTATTATCTCTAAAGGTTTATCTTGTGGATTTTGTTTTATTGTTTCTTTTACTTTTTGTAGGTATTCTTTTTTAGAAATATTTAAACTGAATGCTAATGCCAATGCTTCTTGTTTTTCTATTACAATAAATTCTTTATTTACAAATAAATGGGGGAGTCCAATAGATTCTAATGCTGATTTAGTTGTTTCTTCTTGAGGAATTATTATTTTAGATATATCTTTTCCTTGTTTTTGTATATTAGAATTTTGAATTGAATTTAATAAAGAACCTAATTGATTTAAAGATATTAAATTCCAGTGGTAGGTGTATTCTGGATGGAGGGGTATTTTCAATTTTTTGGAGATGTTTATTGCTGCCTTTGAAGAAATTTTTGTTGTGAGGGGGTTTTTTAATAAATGAGAAATGTTTTCTGGTTTTATACCTATTAATTCTGAAAGTTTATCTAAATCCAAACTCCCAAATAAATTTACTGTACTTTTTTCTAATTCTTGTACCCACCATTCGGGACAGTATCCTGGAGGAACTAAAGGGTGTGCCCTATTTAAGAAATCCCCATAATTAATTAAAATATCTCCTAAAAAAAGGATATCTTGAATAAAGGGTATTTGTTTTTGTGCTTCTTTTTCTGAATGAATACATACTACTGAACCATTTGTTAATTTTACTATTGGTCCATCTATGGTTTCACAAGGGGTTGTTGTTGTTGCTTTTCCTGGTCTTTCTAGTTTTAATTGGGTTCCGGTTGCAATATATTTATTTAAAACTATCATTGTTGCTGGATGAACTGATGTTGCTGAATATCCGGAGGTTCTTGACCTCCCGTATCTTAATCTAAATCCTCCGGGGGCTAATGGGTGGGTTAATACAGGTCTTCCTGCTACTAGATCTTTTATAAAAGTAAAATCTGGTTTTATTTTTTGTTCTTCTGTTCCTTCTTCATTTTTTTGTTCTTTTGATTTTATTTTTTTTTGTAAAGAAATGAATTGTTCTAAAAAATCCCATTGTTTGAGTCCAAAGTCGTGGCCCCAATTAGATAATTGTTTCCATAATTTGGGCGCTTTTTGTGCTATGCCTTCACCCAAGGTCAAACACACGCCGTTTCTTATTTTGTTGGTTTCTACTCTTGCCAAATCTTTGTGGTTAGATACTTCTATTTTTTCTGATGGTCCTCCATCTATTTGTACGGGAAGATGTTTGACAAGAAATTCTATTTCTTCTATAGATGGGAGATATTGTAGGTTTGTGATTCTTTCGTGATAGTCATATAGTTCTGTAGAATATCTTTTGATTTCTTCTTCTGTTGGGTCGTATGGGGCATACCCTTTCTTTTTTCTTATATAATCCGCTATTAAAACCGACACAGACGCTCCTGTCCCTCCTGCACTCCTAATTGGTCCAGAATAAAATAAAGCCATATACTCTTTTCCATCTTTTCTTTTTTTGAGTTTTAATTCAACAAAACCTTCTAAAGGGGATGCCACTGTTCCCAAGGTATGGTATGCAAATCCTGCACGGATGCCAATTTCCATTGCTTCTTTTTCGTCTTCGAATTTACAAAATTTTTCGTTTGCTATTTCTTCTGCTATTATGAGTGAGATTCTCCAATCTAAAAATCCATATTTTTTTTCTAGCTCCCTTATTCTTTTAGTCATTCCTTTGCCTTTTAATTGTGGGGCAACGGTACTAATTAGGCCTTCTACTTTTTCTGGCATATCCTTTGCTATGACTATACTGGGGGTTTTTTCAGGATCTAACCCCTTTTTTCTTGCTGCTGAGGCTATTTTGAATGCGTCTTGTGTGTTTTTTTCTATTTCTTCAAAATATTTATCCATATTAAAACCTCAAAATTTTGATGGCTCTTGTTTTTAGGTTAACTATGGGTACTCTTGCTGGTTCTGGGTGATGTCCCACTTTTTCTTGGAAACTTGTTTTAGATTGCCAGCAACTCCCACAAATCAGATTTATATTTTTATAAGAAGATACCGAACATTTATGGATGTGTCCTGTTACAAAAAAATCAGGTATTTTTTCTATTATTAATGGATCTTCTTTTTTAGGAATATAAGGTGTTGATGTGTATGTTGGTGCTAAATGTCTTCTTTGTAATAAATGTTTCATGATAAGGTCTGCCCTATCATACCCTCCTTGATTTCTTACTGCCCCAACATTAGCTACATAAAAATCAAAAGAATATCCGTGGTAGAGCAGTACATCAAAACCCGAAAAAGTTTCGGAAGAATGTATATTTATTAAAGAAGGGTTGCTAACAATAGTTAAATTAGGTAATTCATAAATATCGCTTGCAAATTCTTTATAAAAAGGAGGTTGTGGTTCTGCTATATGTGATGCATCGTGATTTCCTGGGCAAGCTATTATTTCGATGTTTGAAGGGATTCTTTTTAATAATTTTGCACATTGAGCATATTGTTCTATTATGTCTTTTATTTCTAATTCTTCGTCTTGGTTAGGGTATATTCCAACCCCATCTACTAAATCTCCAGCTATAAACACATATTTTACTTTTTTGGCTATTTCTTTTTGGGTTGGGTTGCCTGTTTTCCCACTTATCCAATCTAAAAATTTGTTAAAATTTTCTGGGAGAAATTGTTTAGACCCTACGTGAAGGTCTGAAAGGAATATTGCGTATGATTCTTCTTTTGCTTTTTTTATTTCTTGGGTAGGTAAATCTGGCAAAACCATGCTATTTGTAAAAATTATGTTATCTCCATTAGACCCTTTAATTCCAATCACTTCGTCTGTTAAAGTGTTTTCTGCTATTGAAAAAAGTTCTGGCTTGTTTTTATTAACTAATACATTTATGGACCCTGTAAGGTCTTCTAATTCAAATAAAATATTGCCATTTTTTGTTGTTCTTTTTTCTTTGATCATACCTATTAAAGATACTTCTTCCTTAGATTTTCTTTCTTTTATCCTCTTTATAGAAATCGAATTGTTTAATTCTGGTCTGCTTTGGAGAAATGACCTTAATATATTATATCTGTGGTTGAATAATTCCACAAAAGATTGTATTTCTCTTTTTTTGGGGTCTTCTTTAAATGACTTTATTATTTTTATTCTTTTATTGGGTTTGGGAGGAGATTTATATGTTTGTGTTTTATCTGACAATAGTAATTCTAAAAAATTAATATAACTGTCTGTTCCTTTTTTTTCTGTGAGAGATTTACATTTATCTAATTCTTTCCAATTTATATTTAGTTCTTTTTTTTCTATAAATGAAGGTATTAATTCTTTATATAATAAAACTAAATCATTTTGGTTTTGTTGGTTTAATGAATTTAATAATGTGTAGTGGTTAGTTTTGTTAACTGAAGATATTGTTTCTGGGCTAATTAATATTTGTTTATTTAAAAAAGAATATATTACTTTTTTTTGTTCTGAAATGTCCATTTTTTAGCATTCTTTTAAGAAAGATCTAACCCTCCTTCAATAATCTTTTTGACTTCTTTTTGGGTGTGGAGAGGGATTGCTACTTTTATTTCTCTAGTTCTCCCGTATCTTCCTTTAGAAATTATTTTTGCATTAATAACTCCTAACATATCTAATTCAGAAATTATGTCTGATAATCTTCTTTGAGTTAGTGGCCTCAATCCTGCTTGAACGCATATTTTTTTATAATTTTCATATACTTCCCCTGCAAAAATAAGATTTTTCTTTTGGTTGTTTACTTCTAAAATAGAATAAAGTGTTGCTTGAAATTGTTTGGGTTGCGATGCTGCTATTTCTAACATCCTATCTCTTTCTATTCTTTTTTCTGCTTCATCTATGTGTTCTAATTCTACTTTGTTTAAGTTATTTCTTTCTGTAATTTCCCCTGCTACCCTTAATAAATCTAAGGCCCTTCTTGCATCTCCATGTTCTCTTGCAGCATATGCTGCGCATTTAGAAACTACCCCTTCTGCTATCTTTCCTTGTTTAAATGCTTTTTTGGCTCTTTGATTTAAGATGTCTTGTAATTGGATAGCATTATAAGGTGGAAAAACAAGTTCTTCTTCTGAAAGAGAACTTTTGACTCGTGGGTCTAATGATTCGCTGAATGTAAGGTTATTTGATATTCCCACTATAGATAATTGAGAATTTTTCAGTTCTGAATTAATCCTTGTTAAATTGTAAAGTAACCTGTCTCCTGTTTTTTTGACTAACTCGTCTATCTCATCAAGAATTATTATTAATAACTTTTCTGATTTATCTAAACTTTCAAAAAATAAATTATATATTTCGTCTGTAGGTAATCCTGTAACTGGTATTTCTCTTCCAAATTCTCTAGCTAAGTGAGCCATTAACCTATATTCTGTGTCTGTAACCTTTTTTAATTTACAATTTACATATATAATTTTAAGAGGTACTTTGTTTTTTTCTGCCATATCAATGATCTGAGAAGATACGTATTTGATAGATATTGTTTTGCCTGTTCCTGTTTTTCCGTAGAGAAATATATTTGATGGCTTTTCCGATTTAAGTGTTGGTGCAAATATATGTGCTAATTCTTTTATTTGTTTGTCCCTATGAGGTATTGTTTCAGGAGAATAATTTGATTGTAATGTTTTTTTATCTTTAAATATACTTTCTTTTTTAAGGTATTCCTCAAAAAATCCAGATAATCCTTTTTGCGTCATAATAACTTACCCCCAATAAAATTATGTTATGTTTTGCATAGGAAATGTAGGTTTTTAAATATTATTGTAGTGTAGAATATACTCTTATACCTACACCTTGATTTCTTATAGAGATTATGTGTTTTGGTTTTGAAGTGTTTTGTTTTTTAGATATTTTTGTTTTTATTTTACATGTATCTTTTTTCTTTTTCTTTGCTTTT
Source organism: uncultured Methanosarcinales archaeon (assembly GCA_964630685.1). Lineage (GTDB taxonomy): Archaea > Nanobdellota > Nanobdellia > Woesearchaeales > BS150m-G63 > BS150m-G63. Next base: position 12,358 of record CAZVVW010000019.1, read on the forward strand.
TGATTATATTAGTCATTATTTTATTATTATTTCTTTAATATTATATTCTTAGATTGTTATATCTATATTCTTATTTTTTTATTATAAATAACTGGCATCATTATCCTTATTATTATTATTATTATTATTATTATTAT
>CAZVVW010000020.1:0-8676 GCA_964630685.1 uncultured Methanosarcinales archaeon
AACACCACATCATCAGCAGTTATATTTATGATATAATCATTAGTACAACCAGTTAAGTTTTCACTTAAAGTTGTTGATTCATTTATCTCCCAACCACATCTACTTTCTAAAGTAAACATCACTTCAGAATTTCCTGTGAGATTAACAACACTCATTCCAGTAATATAACTAGGTTTAGAGACATTTATAGTATAATTATTGAAATAATCATGGGAATCTTCACCATTTTGAATATACTCAGTAAAACTCTGCCCAATTATCCATCCAGAACTATTAGTAAGATTACTAAACTCTTGGCTACTATTTGTCTGCCATCCAGTAACATTAACACCACTCAGATTATCACCATTAGTATTATTCACATAAACATCTAAGTACCATTGCACATGAAGATTTCCTCCATCAAGTCCAAAACTAACATCTGTTGAATTAAAGCTCACATTTCTGAAATAAACATCATTAATGCCATACTCAGAACTTATTGAAATATCATTCCCACTTGGAGCAATTATTTCAGAATCAATAAAGTAATTTGAATCATCCCCTGTAGTATATATAATAACTCCACTACTATTTGTTGAATTAATATGCTCATTTCTAAATGTATTATTCCCACTATTAATTATTTGGATTACTTTGTTGGAACTTCCAATTGAAACCCATTCATTATTTTCTAATAAATTATTATTTGCTTCATCAACATATAATGCTTTATCAGAATGATTGCTACTGATATTATTTCCAATAATATTTCCATAATCACCTTCTAAATGGACCCCTATTTTGCCAAAATTACTAATTACATTAGAAGTGATATTTACCCCATCATTATACACAGCCAACCCCCAATATACATCCTCAATAGTGTTATTTTCAATTAAAGCATCTGTAGTATTAATCTCAAGTCCTCTCTGTCCAACACTACCACCCCATCCAGCTTCACTCAAATAACTATCCATCATTGTAAAGTTAGCCCCATCATTAACAATAAAGCCAAAATGAGCACTCGCATTATCGCCATTAGTGATATTAGCACCACTAAAAATTGTAAAGTTAGCCCCATCATTAACAATTATATTTACTTCACCATCATAAGTTCCATTCATAATATGAGTGTCATTTGTAGTAACATCTCCATTGATAGTCCAGTTTCCGTTATGATAAATAGTGTGCCCTCCACTAATTATCATATAACCATTAACTTCTAATTCCCCAACAGTCAAAGTAACGTTAGTCAGGTTTAAACTACTATTATTTTCAACGACCATTAATTGCCCATCAGGAACAGTGATAACTTGATTCGCTTTCGCACACGAAACTCCACTTATATCATAAGTATCATAAATACTCAAAGGCACATCACATTTATGAATCAGCGAAACATTCACAGTATCATTAAAGGAAAGATTAATTGATTTAGATCTATAATCTGTTTTAGTTAAATCTAAAGTATATGAATAAGAATTTGTTCCACTATTTGTCATTTTATATTTAGTTAATACACTATTTACTTTGCCTTTATTATTAGTTATAAGGTTAGCAATAACTCCACCACTTACACGATTCACAACAATATTTGCAGACTCAATAGTTGAATCACTATACAAATCTTTAATATTAAAATCAATACTTATTTTATTAATAAGACTCCCTTCACCACTAACATTAATATTAGAATCATTAAAAGAAACATCCACCATATCATTTTCTCCCTCATTCACCCCATAAATTTTTAAATCATCCAAAGAACAATTAATCAAAGTAGAATTCTCTACAGTATTATTAGCACCATCAAGGATAGAAATACATACCTCAGAATTAGCAACATAAGTTTCACTTAAATAATTCCCTAAACTTGTAGATAGTCCAATCCCATATTCTGTATTATTGTTTAAATTATTATTTGTAAGGTTATTGTAATTAGAACTAGATACTATAAAAATACCAAATAAAAGATTATCAAAAATAGTATTATTGTTCAATAAATTATTCTCCGAAGCTCCACCCAAAAAGATCCCATAATCATTATTGTTATGCACAGTATTATTTTCTATGGTTCCACCATCCACATTATTAAGATTAATACCTCTCTCAAATCCACTGATATTACAATCAATTATACTGCTTCCATTATACCCATCAACATCAACCCCATTCCCAGTTCCATTACCAATTATACTATACCCCCCACAATCAAACACAACATCATTAGCACCAATAATTATTCCAGTTCCATTACAATTCAAATCAGAATAAAGACTATCAGAACCATTTAATATATCCCCACAACTCAAAGTATAAACACCAACACTATAAGTTGTAAATCCAGTAACATCAAAGAAATAATCATCACCAACATTACTAAATCCGCTACAGAATTCACCACAATCAGCACCATTCCTGTAAGCCACAGCAGTACCACTCACACTAACATCATAGAAACTCAAATTAGCAGATTGATTTAATCCATTAAACATGCTGGAATTCACAAATATACTATTATTGTCAATTTCCACTCCACTTCCAAAGTAAAGAGTTCCAGCATCAGAAATAGATAAATCAGTAGAATTCCATTTAACCTCTCCATAACTATTGTTATAAATTAAAACGTTTGTATAATGAATAGTATTATCTTCAATTAATACACCATTCAAAGAACTTAGATTATTATTTAACAAAACATAATCCTTACAATAACTACCACCCAATTCAATAGTAGTAGAATTAGCATGAAAATTATTATCTTCTAATAAATTACTATGTGAAGAGCCCCCATAAGTTTTAATTGCATATTGGTTAGTTACAGAAATATCATTACCCATTAAAATATTATTTGAAGTATAACTACCAAAATAAATTCCATATGAATCGGCAGTAATAATATTATTTGTAAAGTTATTCCCAGATTCCATAACTGCATAAACCCCATAATCTCCTTCTACAGAAATATTATTGTTAAATATATTATTATAATTAACATTAAGATTCATATAAACTCCATTATTAGAAGAGACATTAATTCTATTATTAGAGATATTAGTATATTCAACTATTAAGTATAAGCTTATACCTGTATCTGATGCAGAAATAGTATTATTGTTTAAAGTATTATTATAACTAAAAGAACGTATTGATATCCCTTTAAAATCCTCAACAACTATATCATTATCAGAAATAGTGTTATTAGAACCACTTTGAACTAATATTCCAATATCATCACTAACATAAATAGTATTATTAATTATTGTATGATAATCTGAATCTTTTAAATAAATCCCATAATCCCCATCAACACCATTCAAATTAATATCACAATTCTTAACAGTTATATTATCAAATCCATCCACATAAATACCATAATCTCCATCGCCTTGTATTGTATACCCAGCACAATCAAACACAATATTTGAAGCATTGATAGTAAAAGAATAATTACCACATCCAGTAACATTTCCAGTGAGTATAGCATTCTCATTAACATAACTTCCACAGTCAGAGCTGTTATTAAACACAACATAACCCACAGCACCATCCCCAAAGCCGAATGAATAAAACACACCAATAATGGAGATGGCAAGTAGAGTGAACACTAACAATCTCATGTTCTCTTTCCAACTCATCTGTTCATCAATCATCTATCCTTACCGCCTAATTTCTTCTCATCACGTTTTTTCTTAGCCCTATTATAACAAGTCCAAATAGTACGATCATTCCGACCTAAAAGCACAGCCATCTCGTGATAACTAAACCCACGTTCATCTTTCAGATATTCAGCAATCGCTTCCAACACACTAACCTCTCTGTCTAAGAACACAGTACTCGGTACACTTTCACCTTCATCACCAACAACAACATGTTCAACACCGCCACGAGATTTCCTTTTTTTCTTAGCCCGATTGTAACAAGTCCAGATTGTTCTATCATCCCTGTTCAACAACACAGCTATCTCGTGATAGCTCATTCCTTTCTCGTCCATAAAATATTCAGAAACAGCTTCTAGGACGCTAATACTTCTATCCAAAAATACCTTCAAAGGTATAAGAATTACATTTTCCTCTCTAATTTTAGCTAAAACCAATACTTACAATGTAAGTATGCTAATATTTAAACCTTTCGAAGAATATCGATTAAAACCAACAAAAACACACAAAAAAACCAATACTCACATTGTAGGTATATCAAATATTTAAATCTTTTGGTAAAAAATCTCAAATTTTTTTCGAAAGGCTTGAAAATAAAATCTTTTTGGTTTTCGGTAAAAAACAACAAGTTTTTTAATAACCTTTTACAAATAACTAAATTATGAAAAACTTAAAAGAGTCATTTTTGATATTTCTCAGAGGACTTTTCATGGGTACAGCTGACGCTATACCAGGAGTTTCAGGCGGCACAATAGCTTTAATAACAGGAATTTACGAACGTCTAATTTATGCAATCAATAACATAAACAACTTAATTCTAAAAGAATTATTCCACCTAAACATAAAAAAAGCATTCAAAAACCTAAAAAAATTAGATTTTAAATTATTCATCCCACTCGCATTAGGAATTATAATGGCGTTATTTACTTTTGCCCACATAATCAGTTATCTCTTAACAAATAAGACAGCAATAACATACTCATTTTTCTTTGGCCTAATACTCTCTTCATCAATTTTAGTATACAAACACACACACAACAATCACTTAAAAAACATACCATCACTACTCATAGGAATTCTTTTAGCAATAATACTGACAGGATTAACAAAAACAGCAACAAACCACTCAAACATAATCATATTCCTTTCAGGCGCAATAGCAATATGTGCAATGATCCTACCAGGAATCTCAGGAGCTTTCATACTTGTCCTATTAAATCAATACGAATTCATAATAAACTTAATAAAAACACTTCAAATAGATAAAATTATTATATTCGCAGTAGGAGCATTAGTGGGAATCCTATCTTTCTCAAAAATCCTGACATACTTATTAAAATCCCATAAAAAACAAACAATGGCATTATTGACAGGACTCATGATAGGTTCATTAAGAATCCCATTTTACAAAATCATCACAACATACACAAACATCTGGCCAACAATCATTTCAACAATAATTGGATTTACAATAGTATTTATTCTAGAAAAAAAATTCACTTCTTAATCTTTATCTCCTCAACTCTCTCGTTAATATAACTACACTTAACAATCTTCCCAACAAGCTCTTCAGCCCGTCTAAACTCTCTTTTTAGTTTAGTATACACACGATCATCACGAACATAAGTATTATCATGTTTTTTCTTAAAGCTTTCAACACGATTCTTTTCACTCAATGGAGGTCCACTCCATTCATACTCAGCATCCAAAACTTCTTTCTTTAAAATATACCAAAACAAAGCCTTTTGGCCTTTGTCCCACTCCCATCCATCACCAATCACAGTAAAATCAAATTTTCTAAACGCCATTCCAATATGCTCAAACACTTTAAGTAATTTAGCACCAACAACATCTTCTTTTCCTTCAAGCGCACTGACATCAAACACCACTAACACATCCTTACCACTCAGTTTCTTAAGCGCACCAAGATCTATTTTCTTAACTTTAAAAAAATCAGCACTAGGATTTTTCAAAAAAGCACGAGCCTGCTCAATAAACAACTTAAATTTATCTTTACCAAGTGCGGCAGCAGCATTCCTTTCAGGCATTATTGGATCAACAACAACCAGTGGAGAGACCAATTTAGATTTATTCATATTATCCAACACGCCACCCCCATAAACATTATGATGATCAACAACAACCCTCTTCCCCCAATTATTAACATTTTCCAAAAGCTTCAAAAATCCACCATAATGAATCACTAAAATATCCAACACATGCCCAGAAAAACCTTTGATATAACTCTCAGCACCATAAACTCCAATCCCCTTACAGAATTGTTTAGCTAATCTGATATCATCCCTCAATTTAACATCACTATTCTTAAGCACCCAATCAACATGCATTGGACTCATATCTGTAACATTTTTAGCATCTTTAACGTCTTTTATATCCAACACAGGTACAATCTCAAAACAAAAATTTTCAACAACCTTAAAATAATCTCTACTCCCATGCACTAATTCAGGCTCCAACAACTCCAACACGCCTTCCAAAAGTTCGCTGATATCATCACCAACATAATTTAGATTAAATTTAACAAAAACATCCACATCATGATCTCCTTTAAGAAATGTTCCTTTTGCAATAGAACCCCCAGCAACAACTTTAGCATCAACATCAGATTTCTTTACAAGTTTCTTGAGTCTATCTAAAAACCTTTCAATTTCTTTATCAACACGTCCAGGTTTAATTTCACCCAAAACATCTTTCAGTAGTTTCATACACGTCATCAACACACACTCTTATAAAAACCTTACCAAAACAAAAACCAAGTTATGTCACTACTTATCCATACTCAAAAACAGAAAACTTTAAATACTCTTTACCATAAATTTTTAAGATGGAACCAAAAGAAACCTATTATTCAAAAGTAAATATACCTTGGAGATTAAGTTATGATAATGTAGATAATTTTAGGTTGGCAACAAACGACCCAAACGAAGTTCACGACCCAAAAAAATACATCCCTCCAATCACCCTAGGATTCCAGTTAGAATCTCTTATTGCAGAACATGCAGGAAAACATATTTCTTTAATTTATCCAAAACACCAATTAAACAAAATAACCACCAAATTTAAATCGCCTTTATTTGCAGATACATCTTTTAATCTAGAATTATTAATAGACCACGAAAATGTTGAAGCAAAATTATATGATGACAAAAAAATCTTTGTAATATCAAATTTAAATTACGCCATCACAAACTCATTACAATATAATGATAAATCCACCACTTCTATAAAAATAAAAAAGAAAGACACAAATAGATTTTACAAAGGAATAAATGTAAAATCAAATTCAAAATTCCCTATAATGATGCTACCGAGTATGAGTTCTTCATTATTGGCAGAACATATAACTCAGAATAAAGAACACTATAAAGGAATTCCAATTTATCTAAAACATAGTATAGAATTCACTCGTCCAGTGGAAGAATTTAAAGCAAACAAAAAATTAAATCTTTCTCTAGATTCACATAAAAGCAACCGAATAGCACACACATTTAATATTTCAGGATCTTATAAAAATCACAATCTGTTTAAAGCAGAGTTATTAATCTCTTTCTTACCAGAAGAAAAATTCAACGAAATTATCAAAAAAACAAAACTTTAATAAATCTCTCACCCCTTGATATAATTTAATATAACATAACATAATTATTAACATAATTATTAACATAATTAAAAAAGAGGTAAAATGCAAACACTATATCTGTTAACTTCATTAGCAGTCCTTCTTCTTATAGGTATTTTATGCTCTATAATTGCAAATAAACTTCGTATTCCCAACGTTTTACTTTTAATTCTAACAGGAATCTCGTTGAGTTATATAAAATACAACAACAAACCCCTTCTTCAATTTGACCCAATATTTCTCACAAGCATAAGTATAATAGCATTAGTTATGATTTTATTTGATTCCAGTTCAAGATTAAAATTAAAAACTTTTGACACTCTTTCATTCAAAGCTATAAAATTAACTTCTGTTTTTTTACTATATAATATCTTATTACTAACTCTTCCAGTCTTATTTCTTTATGGAATTTATGCAGAATCTCTTTTTCAGCAATTTATTTTAGCACTTGTTTTTACAACATTAGTCTCAGCAACAGATTCAGCATCAGTGATGGTACTTCTCCAAGGCGTAAAAAGTAAAGTGGCAAAGCTTCTTGAAATAGAATCTATCTTGAACACCCCATTAGCAATTATTCTCCCATTTATGTTAATAGATCTTCTAGATAAAACAAAAGAAAAAGTAGTGATGTCTACTTTTTTACTAGATCAAATTCTTCCATTTCTGGCACAGATTGTAGTGGGAATTGGATCGGGTGTATTCATAGGATTGATTATTTTCAAATTAATGAGGAAAAAATATTCAGAACAACTTAGCCCAGTCGCATTAATAACAGCAGCTCTTTTAACATATATCATAGCAGAAAATCTTCAAGGTTCTGGAGTTTTAGCAGTTGTAGCACTAGGATTATTCTTTGGAAACGTTTATGTAAAACAAAAAGAAACTCTAAAAGAGTTTTCACTAATGTTTTCAAATTCCTTAGAGATATTAGTGTTTATCCTAGTAGGATTCATAGTCAACATCCCTCTATCATTAGAATTCTTCTTAAAATCATTTGCACTCTTTATAATTTACTTAATCATAAGGTTTTTGGCAGTAAACTTGACTTTTAGAAATGAAAATTACACTAAAAAAGAACTAATTTTCATGAGCTTAAATGTTTCAAAAGGAATTGCAGTCGCAGTTGTAGCATTTACATTAATGACCACAAAGATACCTGGAATAGAACATATCCTTCACCTAATTCTTGCTTTCATGGTATATGGTATAGCAACATCAACTATCGCAGAAAGATATGCATCAAAATTTCTTAATCATCCAAAATAATTTAATATCCAGGTTTTAACTCTATAAAGCATCAGAAAATTATTTAAACAATTAAAGACCTTATAAAATACATGCAATCAAATCAATCAAATCAATCAAATCAATCAAATCAATCAAATCAATCAAATC
>CAZVVW010000021.1:0-5164 GCA_964630685.1 uncultured Methanosarcinales archaeon
ACCAAACTCAAAAATCACTTCGTGACTTCATATAACATTGACTAAACGGTTCGCTGACGCTCTCCCAAATTTTTCTCTTACTAGGGGGTCGCCTAAATAAAATTCATCTGATACCATCTGATGAATGTAAGAACACTAAAAACATGATTTGTCCTAATCTCTACTTCTTGACTTATTGGTAACCAAGCAGTTAGATACTCTCCTCCTCTCCCTCTTCCTAACTTTTTCTCTAATTCTTTTATTCTTTCTTTAAACACTTTATTCAATTTAACAATATATTTTTTATCCAAAATGCTCCAAACTCCAGCAGGTGCAGACTTAATATTCTTATCCAATTCTTTTGCTACTAATTTATGCAATTTCATCTCTTCATTTGCTGGCAATGGTGCTTTTCTTCTCTCGTAGATCTCTTTAGGAAGAACTTCTTTGAATGCTTCACGCAAAACAAATTTCTCAGTTCCACCTTTCAAATTTTCCTGCATTGGAACTTCTAATGCAATCTTGACAACATTATGATCACAAAATGGAAGTCTTGCTTCTACAGAATTAGCCATACTACACCGATCATTTGCATCCTGTAAAAACTTTAAGAATTTTTTTGCATAAAAATATTGCATTCTTTCTACAGAATTTTTGCTCTTACATCTATCATAATAATTTGAAACATTATAGTCTATAACCTTATCAAAGTTCACTGAACCTAAAAAATCTTTAGTGAAGTATTGACTACAATGAGGGACTCTCTTTTTCCATAAAGATCTAAATTTCTTAGAAGTAGCACAAGCTTCTTTATCCAATTTTAGTCCTGGAAATTTATGAAAATATCCTAAATTAAACTCGTCTGCCCCTTCTCCTGTTAAAACAACTTTACAACCAGCTTTATGTAAAGTACGATAGTTTGCTAACATTCCAAGTTGTCTTATTGTATCATGAGGTTCATCCATTGCTTTAATCATAAAATCAACATCAGAAATCATTTTCTCCGCAGTTAAATTTGGAGTTAATAATTTAATTCCTCTTTGCTTTGCTAGAACTTGCGCATGTTCAAAATCAGGATTCTTTGTATCTCCTTTAAATTTAATAGATGAGGAAGTAAATTTTCCATCAAAATTATCATCTGCAACAGCAGTAATTATGCTTGAATCTAATCCTCCACTTAATGCAGTTCCAAATTTAACTTCATCAGGCAGTCTTATTTTAATTGCTTTTTCAACTTTTCTTCCTAATTCTTTGACAAAATTCTTTCTTTTATCATGTAATTTTTTTGTATGAATTGGAACATCCCAATATTCTTTTATCTTCAATCCATTTTTATCAAAGATTGCATAAGTTCCAGGATTAAATCCCAAAATTCCTTTAAAGAATGATCTGTTAAGACCAGCATTTCCCGCTGCAAAAGTAAGCATTCCTAAAAAATAATCAGCAATTGTTTCATTATCTGGCTCTTTCCTAAATCCAGGATAACCTAAAATTCCTTTTGGCTCTGAACTGAATAGGAAAGTTCCATCTTCTAATAAAGAATAATAATATGGCTTTATTCCAGTTCTGTCTCTAGCCATAAAAACCAAATTTTTCTTACCATCATATATTGCAAAAGCAAAAGCACCTACAAATTTATTGACACATTTATTTCCCCATTCAAGATAAGATTTTAAGATTACTTCTGTATCAGAATGAGTTTTAAATTTATATCCTTTCTTTCTTAACTCTTCCCCTAGTTCATTATGATTATAAATTTCGCCATTAAATGTGATAGCATATTCATTTCCTTTATGTTTCTCAATAATTGGTTGATGCCCTCTTTTCACATCTACAATACTTAATCTAGCGTGACCAAAGACAATATTCTTATTTTTAGAAATAAATGTGCCTTTATCATCTGGACCTCTATGATCTAAACATTGGTTCATAGATTTAACTATCTTAAGAGAATTCTTGATTGGAGAAGAAAAATTTATGATACCATTTATTCCGCACATTTTATTTACCTCTTTTATACATCTGTTTTACTTTTTTGTTTATTAAATTTGTCTTTTCAGTACTTGTGGAAACATTAACTTCGTTAACTTCTCTCACTGGCATTGCACCCATGCTTGTACTTGAGATAAATACTTCGTCATACTTTCCATCCAACACATCCTTAATCAGAATTTTCTCAAAAACTAAATTTAATCCTAATTCTTTTGCAGCTACTAAAATATGCTTTCTAGTTACACCTTCTAAAACTTGTTCATTAGTTGTAATCAATTCATTCCCTTTGATAACAAATAAATTAGACCTTGTTCCTTCCAAAGCAAAACCATCTTTATCAACGAGTAATGCATCTAAAGCTTTCTGTTCTTGTGCCTTTCTATAGGCAACATAATTCAAAAGCAAACAATTAGATTTAGCTTCTGGAAGATATCGTTCTCCATTATAAGTTACAACTTTAATGCCCTCTCGGTAAAACTTCTTTGGATAAAATGTAATACCAACAGTAAAAACAAACAGAGTAGGATTCTCTCCCCCAATTAATTGGACTCTCAATAATCCATTTTCAGTATTATTTTTTTCAATTAGTTTGTTAAAACTATTAATCAAATCAGATTTAGAAAAGCTATGCTCAATACCAACAACTTTAGCTGAGTTCATCAACCTTTCAATATATTCATCAACAAAATACACTTTCCCCTGAATCACTTTTAGAGACTCATAGATACTAAAATTAAAAAAATATTCTCTATGAGTAACAGGCATTACAGCTTCTTCTTCAGGAATTAGTTGATAATTTTTTATTACGTATTTCATTTTGACTCCAAATTAACTTTATGAGCATTTCCTGTAAGAGAAAACACAACAATTTTATCTTGTCCATCAAATTCCTTAGCTTTCTCAATAGCACCTTTAATCGCATAACAAGATTCAGCAGCTGGTTTGATTCCTTCAGTTTTTTCAAAAAGTTCACTTACTGGATCAACCTCATTTGGTTCATAAGCTACTGCCTTAATTACATTATTGTGTACTAACAATGATAATAATGGATTCTTACCATGATAATTAAGTCCACTTGCACCTAAGCTTGTAGGAACAAAATCATTTCCTAGAGTAAACATTTTAGCCTTTGGCATCAAACCAATTAAATCTGGATTTTCATATCTGTAAGTACCTTTAGTAAAACTTGGAACTCTTGCAGATTCTACAGCAATGAAATCAGTAGTATCTCTTAGACCTTCAATTAACGGAAATACTAATCCAGAAAAACTACTTCCACCACCAACTACACCAATTACAGCATCTGGTACAATGTTAAGCTCATTTAATTGATCTTTTAATTCCATACCAATTACAGTGTTATGTAATGCAGAATAGGCACTAAGACAACCTAGTGACAATTTATTTCTTTCATCTTTGTTTACGTGTTGCATAGCATGACTAATACTTGCTGCAATTGTTCCTTGTTTGGTTATAATTGGTTTTACAATTGCTCCTTGCTGTTTCATTACATCAACTTTATCAATTTTCAAATTGTAATTACTTTCTTCCATGTAGATTGTTGCAGGAATTCCAAATTCTTTACAAGCAACAGCCATACCCATTCCCCAATTACCTGGACCAGTATCACCAATAAATTCTTTTACTCCTTCTTTATTAGCAAAATATGCCTGTACATAAGAAGAATTTAGTTTGTAGCTGTTGATTGGACTTTTATCTTCTCTTTTAAAGAAAATTTTTACTTTCTTTAGCCCTAATGCTTTCTCAAGTTTCTTAGCTCTGACAAGTGGAGTGCTTCTATAAGTTTCATATAAATCTTGAATTTTCTTAGGAATCTCAATTAATTTCTCTTTTTTATATTTTCCAATATTTAACTCCTGTTTTGCCAATTCAACAGGAAGAATTTTGGATAACTTTGATAGCTTCATATTTTCTCCTGTTTTTGGATCTAAAAGTATAGGAATCTCTAATTGAAGCTCTTCCTTAATGAATGGAACAATATTATACCAATATTTTTGTTTTTTAGTCATTTTTAATTACCTCGTTTTGTTATAACTTAGTAGTAAAGACTAAAATACTTAAAGAAGAGCGTCCCCTCACAGGACGACTTTAGAAAGATTTAAATAGTATATCCTCTTTTTATAACAATATGGAGCTATCAGAACTACGAAAAATTGGCCTTACAGAGGGAGAAATTAAAGTATATGAAGCACTTTTAAACTTAGGGGAGTGTACCAAAACCTCTCTCGTTAAAGAAGCAGGAATCGCACCAAGTAATATCTATGATATTACAAATAGGCTTATTGAGAAAGGTATTGTGTCAAAAGTGCTGAAGAACGGAATTGCTCATTTTAGCCCTGCTAATCCGAGGCATATGTTGGATTTTTTGGATCTAAAAGAAAAAGAGATTGAGAAAGAGAGGGATCTTGTAACTGAAATATTGCCTACATTATTGGCTAAATTTAAAGATTCTAGAGAAAAAGTAAATATTGAAGTTTTTCAGGGATGGAATGGATTGAAAACTATTTTTGAGGAATTGCTTGAAGTTTGTAAAGAGGGAGAGGAGAATTATGTTTTTGGAGCTAGTAGAGGAGAGAGTGATAAAAAAGCAGATATCTTTTTTTTAAAGTATTCAAGAATGAGAGAAAAACAGGGAATTATTACTAAAATTATCTTTAATCAGGATATGAGGGAGAGGAAAGAGAGATTAAATTTCTTTCTCAGATCAAAGAAATATGATGTGAAATTTCTCAATCAAACAACACCTACAGAAATAATGATTTATAAGAATTTTACTGCAATAATAATTCTAACTAAAGAACCTTTGGTCATTAGAATTTCAGGTAAAGAAGTTGCAAATAGTTTCAAACAATATTTTGATGCTATGTGGCAACTTGCAAAAAAGTAATGGCGACCCCCTAAATCTAGTCTGCTAAAGCAGAATTCAATAATAAAAAGTAAGAGAAAAACTACAGTGGCACCTAAAGTAGAGGCAGTGTAAAAACTTCTCCGTTCGCTAACGCTCACTGCGACCCCGCTGCGCTCTCCTCCTTTCAGTCGTCGGGTCGGCTAACAGGAATTTAACGGAAAAATGCTCGGCTCGCATTTTTCCCAAATTTGATTTTCCAGCTATGTTCCGCTTCGCTTCACGAGGGAAAATCAAACTTCGTTAAATTCCGATGTTAAACTCAAT
>CAZVVW010000022.1:0-4556 GCA_964630685.1 uncultured Methanosarcinales archaeon
TGATTTGATACTCCCAAAACAGTAAATTCTGTTTCAGGGTGGTTTAAAGGTTTTGTTTTATCTTCATTTACAACCAAATAACTTTTCAAAGGGACAATTGGATATTGAAATCCTTTTCTTAAAATTTCTTCCAGCTTCTTTAGTTTGTTATTGCCTTCTAAAGTCTTTTTATCTAATTTACTCAAATACTCTCTTGCGATATCCATTTGTAAGGCGTCATCTGGATTGAAAGAAGCTAAAATTTGTAATGCAGTTTTAGTATTATCAGATTCTGTGAGGTTTTTGTATCTTTTTCCAATTTTTGAATCGTTTTTAATTTCCACATCTTTTAAAACTTTTCGCCAATCTTGTTTTTGCTCATCACTTAAACTACTCCTATAATTCTGCAAATTAAAATGATATGAATGAGCTTTTTCTATGGCTTTGGTTATTTCATTTTCCACTTGGCTTTCCACTAGATTATCAAATTGCCAAAGTTTTTCATCATACATCTCTTTTTTGATTTTTTTATCTGCAAGCTTCTTATCCAAGCCTTCTAGTAGTTTCTCTCTCTTCTTTTTGTTCTTTTCTGTAATCTTCACTGTGACTTCTTTTGTAATTCTTTCTTCAATTCGCGGATCAAGTGTTTCAATTTGTTCTTTTGACACACAAAAACTGTGTTTTGTATCTTGTGGCATATTTCCGGCTTTGATTTCATCAAAAAGCTCTATAAGCTCAGGAATTTGATTGCCTTTAATCTTTTTACGATTTGTTCCCATTGAAAAACCATCATTTTCAATTTTGTAATACCACACAAAATCTGTTGGTTCTCCTTTTTCAAAATAAAGAATTGAAGTTTTGGCACCTTGTCCGCTTTTGCTTACAAATACGCCTTGAGGCAGACTAATTACCGCTTTAAGATTTGTGTCGTCCAAAAGTATCTTTCGCAATGCTCTAGCACTATTTTGTCCCCATGTTAAAAATCCCTCTGATACAACAACAGCACATCTACCTTTTTCTTTTAATAAGTCGAACATCAATTTAACAAACAAAATTGTTGTTTCTGATTCTTTGGAATATTCTTCCCAAACATTGGGGTATGCTGGTTGATCTCGTTCAGCACCAAAAGGAGGATTCGCAATTACTACACTTTTACTATTTCCATCACGAGCAGGATCAAACATTTTCAAGCTATCGCCTTGATCAATATTATGCGGATTAAGTCCACGAATATACATATTTACCGCTGCCATTTTTCTAATTCTGCCTTGATATTCAATTCCGCTAATTCCTGTTCTATAAAACATATTTGCAATATTTTCTGCCGGGAAATTTCTTGTTTTTTGTGCTTTTTCTATCACATAATCATAGGCATCAAATAAAAAACCAGCAGTTCCACAAGCAGGGTCGAAAATAGTGTCTTCAAAATCAGGATCAACCATTTTTACCATCATATCGCGAATATGGTCAGGGGTTCTATAAAGTCCTAAATCTTTGGTACCACCTGTTTCAGAAAGAGCAGATTCAATAGCATCGCCAAGCAAATCTGTTTTTAGGATATATTTTTCTTCAATTTCATTAACAAGTCCGATAACTTCAGCAATAACACCACCTTTTACATTGTTGGTAAAATTTGAATTTGCAAAAACTTCTTCCATTAAGACTAACTGATCTTGCATTTTTTGTGGTAAATTGCCTGTTATTACTTTTCTTGTTTTGGAAAGAATAGAAGCATAAAAAGGAAAAATATTTTGATTTAATTCTGACAATATTTGCTCGCCATTTAGAGAAAGAAGATGAGAAAAAAGTAAACGATAATCTTCACCTTCAAAAAGTGATCGTAATGGTTTAAAAACGGATTCTTGTTTTAGTTTTGCTTCAAAAATACGAAGAAGTAAAAGCTCAATAATATACTCCACGCGCTCTACTGGAGTACCAGCAGGTCGTAGTTTATTGTGAAGCCTTTTAAGAATATTATTTGTTTCACTGTCTGTGTAGTGTACGGTTGATCTGCTCATAATTTATACTTTAAAAGTTGTTTGTAATTCCTCAAACACCTGAGGGAAGCGGTTATCAAAAACTTGATTTACTTCTTGATAATCTAAACCAATAATTCTAATAAATATTGGATTTTCAAATATTTCTTGAGGGGTAATCTTTTTCTTTTCCGCAATATTAGCCGAAACAATATCTTTCATATCGCGCAGAACCTGAATTTGTTTATCATTAAAATTATAGGTTGTAATGTAGGATTCAAAACCATTTTCTACTCGCTGTTTTGGTGTTGGGATTTGTTTTATCTTAAGTGCGTGTAAAAAGAAATCCCAAATTGAACCTTGTTCAAAATCATAGACTTTTTGCAATTGACCTTCATCAAGATAAATGTTTGGATTTTTGGTCCAATTTTTGATCGTCTCCAAATCTTTCTCCTCTGGTTCATATCCTTTATCTTTTTGAAGTCTTTCTTTTAATTTTACTATTTCTTTTGCTTCAGTTTTCTGTAATTCATCTTCAAAAAGTCCTTTCGCTTTCTTAATAGGTATATTATCAATAACTTGTATTTTATCACCATGTAAATATACACGTTGAATAAGATGAGCAGGATCTGGATTATCAATTATTCCTGTTCCACCTGTTCCGTGTTTCCCAGAACCGGCACCTTGACTTGTCGTTCCTCCTGCAAGTGTTATTATTTTTTTATTTTTTTTCTCTGTACCTTTTCCATTATCTTCCATTTTTTTACACAACCCAACAAAATCTAATACTTTAAAACTAAATTTACCTGTTTTTGGGTCAAGTCTTGAGCCTCGTCCAATCATTTGGATATATTTTCCAACTGATTTCGTAAGATTGGCAAAAGAAATATAACGAACGTTAGGCACATCAACACCTGTTGTCATAATATCAACAGAAACAGCAATAAATGGTTTGTGATTTTGATCTTTGAACCATTTTTTAAAGGTTGCATTTAATTCATTATTATCTGAAATAATTGCTTCTGCATAACGCGGACTTAATTCATCATCTTTTGTTTTAAAAACCTGATTTATTGCTTTTACCAACAAAACACAATGAGCTTGGCTTGCACCATATAATATGGCTTTTTCGCCATATTCAGTACGCTCTTTTAATTCTTCTGCTATTCGCAAACAATTATCCCATGCAATAAACTTTTTATTTAACTGTTCTAATTTAATATTTTTTTTGCTATCTAAGGCAATTTCTTCATCAGATTTAATATCTTTGTATTTATCAAATTCAATTCCAATTTCACGAGCAGTCTTAATTAATTCTGTTTCTACAGATAAAACTGTATATGGTGCTAAAAAGCCTTCACTTATTCCACGAGTGAGATCAAATTCATAATCTGGTTTTCCTGTCTCGCATCCAAATAATTTATACGTGTCGAGAATTGCTAAATCTTCTTCGGGTATATCTTTGCCTTTTTTTGCGATAGCTATCCTTGGTGTTGCTGTTAATCCAATTCTAGGACACAAAAAATGATCAAATATAAGTTTTCGATTAATGTTTATTGAACGATGACATTCATCCACAATGATTAAATCATAAAACGTACTTGGAATATTTTGATATATATTTTCCAAGGTATCTATTACGACAACATGAACTTGTGCATTTTTATATTTTTTATAGTTACCTGACGTAATTCTAACAGTAGAATATTCTTTACTAATAAGGGAAAACCCATCATTAAGTGCTTGATCAGCAAGCATTATACGATCCACAATAAACAATACTCTTTTTGCCATATTATATTCCAATAATGCTTTTGTAAGTGCGACAGTCGTTCTGGTCTTACCCAAACCAGTAGCCATATGAACAAGCATTTTTTGCTTACCTTCTCTATATCTTTCAATAAGTGTTTCAATACATTCAAGTTGAAAATACATTTCTTTCCCGCAATTCGGATTCATCCCTCCGGCAATAGTTTTATCTATTGTAATTTTTCGATCTAAATTCTTTTTTCTTGCCTGCTCAATTTTTAATTGCATTTCTTCCAAAGACATAAAATTATTCACTTGCCTAAATTCACCTGCTTCAAGTCCCTTCCATTCGGTGTCATAAAAAAGAGTTCTTTCTGGTGAGCAAGCATAAAGAAAACGAGGTTTTAGAACAGTTGCATATAACGTGCTCAATTTAGTTAAGGCCTTTTTTTCGTCGTCAAATTTATTTTCAAAAATAGCAACTATATCACCATTTAAATCAGTAAGAGTAATATCGGGTTTTATACTTTTTTTACCCTTAAACATTTTTTGTTGTTCAGCTGTAAGATTATATTCTTGTTGGTATAACAAGGTATCACCACGTTTCCAGCCTAGTTTATATAGCTCTTCTATAATTTTTAAATCAGTATCAGTTGCTTCGTTGATTTTAGCCATAAGTTGTTATTCAATTTAAGTAATTGTATTGTATTCGTTTTCCCCTTATAAATAAATGTTTTCGGAGCGGAGCGGAGAAAACTCCTTATATTCCCCTCTAAAAATAAAGAAAAAGAAATTTGAAAATTTTTTAAAACAATTGGGCGATAGCCCAGAAAAGAAAAGGAATATTTCAGC
>CAZVVW010000023.1:0-2633 GCA_964630685.1 uncultured Methanosarcinales archaeon
CACTCAAGTTCAGAAAATACTCTTGGTGCACAATATATTGCATCATTAACAGATGAACAATTATCAGCTGTAGAACAGTTGGAAATACCTGGAGTAATGGATGTAATAAATACTGTTAGAGAAAATCCAACTACATTTAGACAATCTCAATTTAGAGAAGGAGATGATTTGGTAGATAATCCTGTTTATGAAAGAGTGCAAGAAGCCTTAGGTAAAATCTGCGGTCATTACCTTGAACATGGATCTGAAAGAGAAAAGTATTTCTCAGTGGGTGTTGCAGTGGACTTGTCGTTTATGGGTTATTCAGATAAACCAAGTGAACAAAGAGAGACTCTCATTGAAATACTATCAAAGAATATTGGTTTGGATGATAATGCACAGACAAATTTTAGAAAACATTATGGATTATTCTCAAGACATATTGGAAGTAATTCACGAAGATCAACCAATTTGAGTGATTATAAAGGGGATTTGGTGGCTCTTAGTGGTTATTTTGATAATCTTGATGACCTGCTTCAAACTAGTCGAGATTCAGAAAGAGTTCGTGAAGAAGCAACATCCATGCAAAGTGATTCAAATTATATTCACGATGTTAGAAAAGATTTACCAAACTTGATAGCATATTTGAAAGGGTTTGATGCAGAAGTAGTTCAAACGCAATTGGAAGATCAAGAATATGGTGAAAAATTCAAGACAAGATTGTGGAAAGTTAAAGAACAAATATTCAAAAGTAGTGATACTGAAATTGATGATGTGACTGGATACGTTGTTTCCAACTTTGAAGAATTTAGGCGTTTTATTGATACAACTAATGAACAAATTGGTGGATCAGCAGTTTGCGATGTTCTAAAATCAGAGCAGGCAAGATTATTGGACAGTCTTGTATACAGTGATAATCTAGTCGGTGAAACTGAATACATCGTAGAATATTTTAGAGCATTGGATGACACAAACACAGCTGAAAAATTTAATTGGTTTGATGGTCAAAGAAGACATGGAATAGCAGGATTAGCATCAAGAGCTTATTCAATTGATAGCGAACTTCTAACTCCTTTAGTTAGGAAAGCTATTGAAAAAGAAAAATCACCTAACAAAATCTACTTATTACAAACTGGTCTAGCAGTAATTGAAGAAAGTGAAGATTTGAATAGACATGTAAATCAATTATTTCAGGAACAGCCAAATGCAGGATATGATGTACTAAGTAATCTTTGTATGGTAAAACAAAGTTTGGATGATCAATTTGATGAAGACATTTCAAGAATCTTTCATAATGGTAAAAATATTGGCGAATATAATTTAGGTTCAAAAGCAGTTCAATCTGTTGAACAGCAAGGATTGTCAGAAGATTCAGAGATCTTGGCTTACTGTAGTCTTGTTCAATTACAAGGAAA
The DNA here is from genome assembly GCA_964630685.1 of uncultured Methanosarcinales archaeon. GTDB lineage: Archaea > Nanobdellota > Nanobdellia > Woesearchaeales > BS150m-G63 > BS150m-G63. The sequence goes on from CAZVVW010000023.1 coordinate 1,395, forward strand.
AAAGATCAAAGATAAAAAAGTGCTTGGTCTGGCAAAATTAAAGGGTCAGATTTCAAGATATGAAGCTGAAGTTGAGAAGCATCCAGAAAATGAAGTATTGAGAAAACAATTGAATGAAAGGATGGATAAAGTAGATTTGTTGTTACGAAATGAAAGAACAGCTTCGATATATTCATCTATGTTAAATTCTTGTTCAAGAGCACTTGACGATATTGTTGGAGAACCAGTTCAGGTTACAGAAATTAATGAAGACTTAATTAATGGAATTCTTACTTACTATCAAATTAATGATAATAAACAATTACTTTCTGGTTTAATAAAAGATTCAGTAACAGGAAATTCAACAATTTCATATACTGATGATAAAAATCAAGAAGCTTTACAAAGATATGCTTCAAAAGGTATTGATACATCTAAATGGGTCGAAGGAATTACTCGAACCTATAGTCCAGAACGAATTGAAGATGTTGTAGCGGAAAAAGAAACTCAAATTAGACATCACAGAGATGAAGCTATTGGATTATTTACATATTATGGAATAGAAGTAGCTGATGAAACAATCTTTGATTCCTACAAAGAATTTAGACAAAGAGCAGATATTGATGAAGATGTCAAACGAGATTTGAAAACTCAACTAAACGCAATAAAAAGTCTTGAGAATCAGACCTATAATTCCAAAATGGGAGAAGTAACTATTTATGCTGAGAAAGATCCTTTGAAAGTTTTACAGATGGGCAATGTTGTATCTGGCAGTTGTTTAGGACTTGGAAAAGGAAATACATTTTCAACTGTAGCTAATGCAGTGGACTCAAATAAACAAGTATTATATGCTGAAATGAATGGAGAAATAGTAGGTAGAAAACTGAGTGCATTAAATGATGATGGAGAAATTGTTCAATTTAGAACTTATAATAATAGATTGGATTTAAATATTGATAGTATGTTTAGACAGTATTTAACTGATTTATCTTCAGAAACAAATGCAAAACTTGGAAATGGGGGCAATGTATCCAACATTGTTGCACAAAAATGGTATAATGATGGAATTGTGCCATTTAATTAAAATTGAACGCCTCAATTAATAATAAATTCTTTTACGTAGTAAAAGTGTATATGTCCGTCAGGACTAAGGAACTCCCTTATCAAAAATAAATTTCTGCGAAGCAGACTATATGTGCGAAGCACGAACTCCCCAACTTTACCGTCTAAGAAATGGAAATTTTATTGTATTTAACATCG
>CAZVVW010000024.1:0-1982 GCA_964630685.1 uncultured Methanosarcinales archaeon
AAAAAATTATTTTTAATTAACTATATACACAAAAACTTAAATTTAAAGGAGATTTGAAATGGCTGAAAACAAAGCAGCATTAGACGCTCAAAAAAAAGGTTTTTTGCAAATACTCACTGCAATAATAGAATACTTTACAACCCCAACATTATTTGCTTTTATCTGCTGGGCTTTACCTCCGATAACAATATGTTTCGGTTTATCTTTGTTTTTTGAATTAAATAATATTACGTATATCACTATTATTATAGTAGGATTTTTTGCCTTTGCCGGAACTTTTCTAAGCTATTTTTCTTTTGAAGTTCCTAGCTACACAGCAATAAATATGTACCATTACTATAATGGAGATATATTTACATATTTCCCTGGATTTTATTTCAAATATCCTTGGTTAGTTCTTAACAACAAAGAAACCAGTATTATTGAAATAAAATCTATAGAAATAAGTCTTGAAGAAGATTATCCTGCTAAAGATGGAGTTCCTATGTTAGCCAAAGGAACAATGGAACTTAGACCAGATCCCCACAATGCTGAGATATTTGAAGGATTAACAGAAGAAATAATCAATAAAGCAATGAAAGAGACTTTCAGTGCTAGACTTTCAACAATAGTTGCCAAAGGAATTTCTACTGAATTAAGAGGAGATACAGATCTTATAGAAAAAGATTTAGAAGAAATCTTTGGTGTTGATTTAAGGAAAGAAGAAAAAGAAAAAAGGAGGAGAAAGAGAATAAATGAAAACTTTTTTTCACAAAGAAAAACAACTCCACTAGAAAGATCTTATGGAATAATTTGTGAAAGAGTCACTATTTCTGATTTTGATTACCATCCTGATTACCAAAAAGTATTAACTGATCAAAAAGCAACTGAAAATTTAAAAGAAATAGCCTTACAGCATTTTTTAGACAATGGTGGAAAAGCTGAAGTTAAAAAGGTGTACAAAAAAAGAGTAATAACTGAAGAATTTTTGTCAACCAAAATCAAAAATGCAGGTTTTTCTCTAAAAATCTTTAGAATTTTGTCTAAAATGGGAGCTCAAACTATTAAGGACCTCTTATCTTTAAATGAAGCTAATTTATTTTCTATTGATGGCTTTGACACAAAAGACGCAGAAGAAATTAAGAATAATCTTTTTTATACCAAAGAATTGGAATCTACGTCAATAAAAGTTACGAAAAAAGGCTTGAAAACAATGCCAGAATGTTTTAATTTTGCCTTAGAATCAACAGGAAAAGTCAAAACTACTCATTTTAAAAATATGGGAGATGGGAGCAAAATTAAACCCGTAGTAGATCCAACTATTTCTGAAGGAGGTCAATAATGGCAACTATGTCACAAAAAACTCATAAAAATATCTTATTTGGGATCGCTGTATTTTTTCTTTTTGGTTTTGTTTGTTATAAAGGTTACTCTTATCTAAAACAAGACAAAATCATAAAGAAAAAAACTTCTGTACAGAAACTTTCAACTCAAACTAATTATGTAATGGGTTGGACAACAAAAACAGACTCATTAATAGCCAATGTAGAAAAAATTAAGTTTGATGCAAAAGGAGAAATACTTGAAATGATATCTTATTCTCGCCGAACTGGAGTAAGAGCAATATTTAAAAGAATGTTTGCTGATCAAAAAGGGGAATATCACCAACCTGGAGAAATCGGAATATGGTATCTTAAAAAAAGTTCCTATGGACACATAGGAACTATGTGGGACGACAAAGGAAAAAAAGCTACTTTTTTTGTCCAGAAAAAATAAACCCAAAAAAACAGAGAAACGAATTATTCGTTTCTCTTTTTTTTAATTTGCTGAATACAACTTTAAAATTCTTAAGAAATCCGACTCCTCCTAAGACGGACAGGTTCAGTAATGATTAAACAACACTCAACGACTAAAGATTACAGCTATCTTAATTAAGAGGCCGGACTTAATTTACTTAAGACTAGTAATTGTTCCGTCAATTACAGATGATAATAATTGAGCTC
>CAZVVW010000025.1:0-1588 GCA_964630685.1 uncultured Methanosarcinales archaeon
GAGACTATATGTCCGTTAGGACTGAGGGGGAGTCCAGATTTTTTGTTTCTTTTTTTTTAAAAAAGAAAATAGAGGGAGCTTTTATGTTAAGGTTTAATCAAAGTTTCTTACTAATTTGAATAAACTCCAAAATGGATGCGAGAAAAATCTCTTATAGTATTTATTTATCATCTTGGAATCTTCGTGTATCTCTTTTTTAGCAATAATTAATGAATATTTTTTGTTAATATTAGCCCATGCTTTTGTCATTTCAGATTTATTTTCTGGACCAAATATTTCATTTTTGTCAGATTTTCTAAATATTCCAAAATTAATTGTTAACCAAAGTGAAATAAATCTAACTCCTAAAAAATTTTCACTTTTAGAATCAATTAGTGAAGGAATGAATAGTTTGGGCATGATAAGTTCTAAATTATCTAGGTTACCTAAAACAAATGCCATATTCCATGAAGTATATAGACTATCCCACTCTTGACTTGTTTCTATTGTTGGGAAAAAACTGCTGTTAGTATATGATTTATAAAACGCATTTTTATTTTCAGGAATTACAACTTTTCTTTCAAATATTGTTTTTGGACGATTAACTTTTAGATCTTCACATAAAGTGTGTGCACACAAAGCATTTGCATTAAAACCATTCTTGTATTCTGTTATTCCTGCTTCATATATATTTATTCTCACTAGTTCATTAATGTGTTGAATGTGGTTTTGCTTAATTGGTGATAGTAATCTATATTCAATATAGTTTATTTGCTCATCTCTATAAAGGTTTTTTAGTTCCTCTTTTTGTAATTGAGTTTTTGATAAACCTCTTTGAAGTTTAAAATATACTAAAAAAGGGTCAAGTGAGAATGGTTTTGCTATATCAAAAAAATGAGGCGAAATCTTTAATGCGTTTATAAAAGTTCTAAAAGGATGTTGAGTATTCAAACCAAGTTCTTTTTCTTTTTTCTTATAGTGATTTTGAACTTCAATAAAAAAATTATGATCATTGCACATAGTTACAGTAAAAGCTTCAAGGATGTATGCAACATGAACTGCTTTAATTATATTTTTTGATGGCTTAAACCATTTCTTCTTGTTTCCTATTTCTAGGAATTCAATTATTGCAGGATGTTTTTTTAGAAACGCTTTTTTGATAATCCGAAACATAGAATCTAATCTCTTGGGTTTGGTTTTACTTTCTTGAAGAAATTTATTTATGATTTTATTCTTAGTTTTGAAATCATCTAATCTTACTTCTTTTAGAATCTCTTTTATGGTTGTAGGATTAGTTGTCAAATCACTTGATAAACCAAGCAATGAAAATGATTTTTCAATAACCTCTTTTTTAGTTTTTTCCATTATATATAGTTAATAATTTGAGTAATTTATAACTTTTGCTTTTTTAAATGAGAATAGTAAGATGATAGAAGCCCCATTTTAATAAATTTCTTTTACGAAGTAAAAGGCAATATGTGCGTAGCACCTGGACTCCCCCTCTTTTGCTTCTTTTTCTAAAAGAAGAATGAGATTTAGACTAGTGAAAATTTAATTGCGTATAACATCGGGCTTAAGGGAAGTTTTTTGCGTAGCAAAAAATTTGGGA
>CAZVVW010000026.1:0-1562 GCA_964630685.1 uncultured Methanosarcinales archaeon
AATTTATAGGCGTCTTTAAATCTTCAAGTCCTTCAAAGCTTCAATTATCTTATTTTCATAATCTAATATTTGCTTTTTTATCACTTCTGGCTTTTCGTAAACAACTTCTTCGTATTCTATTTCTTTATATTTTGAAATGCTTAAATCAAAATTATTCTTTTTGATTTCTTCAAATGGAACAAAGAAAGCTTTTCCTTTTCTATCTGTTGGTTTTTCGTCATGTCTTTTCTTAAATTTTTCAAGAATATCAGGAATATCATTCTTTTCAGGCTGAGGAGTTCTTTTATCATCTAAACTAAAACCATCTGCTTGCATATCATAAAACCAAACTTCTTTCGTAGATTCTCCTTTAGTAAAAAATAATATTGCTGTTGAAACTCCTGCATAAGGTTTGAAAACTCCAGAAGGCATTGAAATAACTGCATCTAATCTGCACCTTTCCAAAAGTAATTCTCTTATTTTTTTATGTGCTTTAGAATTTCCAAACAAAACTCCGTCTGGAACAATAACTGCACTCTTTCCACTATTGTTTAATAAATTATAAATAAGTTCTAAAAATAAAAGTTCTGTTTTTTTAGTTTTTGTTCTAAAATTTTCTCCAATATCTGATTCGTCAATACTTCCTTTAAATGGAGGATTCGCTAGAATTACTTCATAACAATTGGATTCATCAAATCTTTTTGAAAGAGTATCTTTTCTTTCAACATTAGGATTATTAATTCCATGCATCATCAAATTCATTAATGAAATTTTAAGCATTACTTCATCAAAATCATAACCGTAAAGTGTTTCATCCCTTAAAATTCTCCATTGATTATCATTAAGTTTATCTCCTGCATAATTTCCTTCTTTAACTAATTCTTTAGAAGTATTATTTTTAAGGATATGTTCAAAAGCTGAAACTAAAAATCCAGCAGTTCCACAAGCAGGATCACAAATTTTATCCCCATATTTTGGGTTGAGAAGTGCAACCATCATCTTAATTATATGTCTTGGTGTTCTAAATTGTCCGTTTTTACCTGCTGTTGATAGCTGTCCCAAAAGGTATTCGTAAATATCTCCTTGTGCATCTCTATTCTGTTCTTTAATGTGCATATCATTAATGATTTTTACAGCTTCTGACAATAAAGAAGCAGTAGGAATTGCAAAAGAAGCATTTTTCATATATTTAGAATAAATTGATTTTTCTCCACCATTAAGTTTTCTAAGAAATGGAAAAACTTCATCTCTAACATAATCAATCATTTGATCTCCAGGCATTTGCGTCCAAACAGACCATTTTAAATCATTCTTCGGAAACAATGAAGTAAATTCTTCTCCTAAAAGTTTAGCATTTTGTTCTTTGGAATTATCTTCATCTTCTAATCTTTTCATAAAGATTAAGTAAGACATTTGCTCAATTGCATTAAGTGGATTACTAATTCCACCACTCCAAAATTTATTCCATAACAAGTTTATTTTTGATTTTAATTCTGCATCTAACATTTTAGTTCCCCCTTGAAAGCTTTTTGCATTAAAGCATTAAATAGATTGTCAATTTGATTTTTTGAATGTTTCTGTTG
>CAZVVW010000027.1:0-1518 GCA_964630685.1 uncultured Methanosarcinales archaeon
CTACATCAGATGTAACGACAGCTTTGGAAACACAATGACAAGTTCTGCTTTAATTATCTTCTGGGTAGATTCTATTGCTCCAGAAGCACCATTATTGATTAGCCCAACAAATAACACTTACACAAACGATAGCTCACCTTTACTGACATGGAGCAGTGTTGCAGATGCAGATTTCTATATATTAACAATAGACAACAGCGAATACACAATAAATCAAACGAGTTATGCACCATCACCTGGAGCTAGTTTACATAATTGGAGCGTAAAAGCACAGGACAAAACAAATAACACCAGTCCAGATTCAGAATTATGGTTTTTCACAATAGACTCAACACCACCAACTCTTTCATCACCACTACCAACAACAACCCAGACCTCTCGTTCGTTCATTGTTTCAGTAAACGCAACAGAATCAGACCTCACCTGCAAATATTCTTTAAATGCAGATGTTGATTTTTCTGCAATGGGTTTCTTCTTGACAGACTTAGAAAACAACAAATATCAATCAACCCTAACAGTGCCCCAAGAGGGTTCACATACAATCTACTTCGCTTGCCAGGATTCAGCAGGAAACATAAATACCACAAACACAAGTTCATTTATAGTTGATTCAACTGCTCCGACAATCACTGCTTCAAGTCCAGATGGCTACACCACATCCAGCCAAAATCTTACACTCACAACAGATGTTTCTGCTGTATGTAAATATGATACTTCAGATAAAAATTTCTTACAGATGGCAAACACATTCGGAAGCGCAAAAATATCTCACTCAGTAAACGCTTCACCATACATAGAAGGATTAAATATATTTTATGTTAGATGCAATGATAGTTATGGAAACATAATGAGCTCTTCTATAATGATTGATTTTTATTTGGACTCAAATTCACCATCAATATCAAATATCATCCCAACAAACAATTCCAAAACAGATTTAAAAATAATCTCTTTTACTTTAGCTGACTCAGGTTCAGCAGTGAATCAATCAACAATAACAGTAGTCTGGAATAACAGTCAGCCAGACACTAATTTTAATTATTCAACAGATTGTACAGAAAATGGTTTAGGGGGATATGATTGTTCTTACACTGAAACAAACATTACAGAAGGAATAAACAACATCACAATATCTGCAGAAGACAATGCAGGAAATTCAATGTCTCAGGTTTTCATAAATTTCAGCTATGATACAACAAACCCTTCTGTTACAATAAACACTCCAACAACAGACTCAAATCACACAACACTCTCACTTACATTAAATGTAACAACAGGTGAATCAGCACTTTGTAGATATAGCACATCAAATGTAGATTACAACAGCATGGGCAACTCTATGACTAACACATCATCAACACAACATTTAGCAAATATCATTGCTGTTCAAGGTTCAAACACTTATTATACAAAATGTATAGATTCAGTTGGAAATCAAGGAACAGATTCAGTAACATTCAATATAGATTCAATAGCCCCATACATTACAGCAACAGCCCCAGAAGGAACACAAACAAC
>CAZVVW010000028.1:0-1475 GCA_964630685.1 uncultured Methanosarcinales archaeon
GTTATACGCAATTAAATTTTCACTTATCTTCTTTTAGAAAAAGAAGCAAAAGAGGGGGAGTCCAGGTGCTACGCACATATTGACTTTTACTTCGTAAAAGAAATATATTAAGGGAGTGTGAAAACAGCATACAATCTCACAATTTCACATGTCAACCGTTTTACATTGGTTGGAGCTTTTATCTGATTCTGTTCTAAATTAAAAATTGTCATCCTATAAGAAGTATCCACATGTCTTAATATAAATGCACTTGTAAATATGCCAGTTATATTTATCAAAAATTTTCGAATATGGAAAAGATTAAATACCAATATTTTTATTATCGATATAAAATGGTTAATTCAGGAAAAATACTTCTATTATTGCTCATGATGTTTTTTTTTACTTCTTGTGTACACGAAGCTAATGTTACAATGAAAAATGTAATTGAGTCTGCAACATGTTATCAAGATGAAATATTTTTCACACTTCACTCTAGTTATCGACACGAGCCTACTGAATTGGGTAGTTTTCCGGACGGTGGTTATTCAATAGTTATTAAGAACGAACGACATTTCTTTAGATTAGATCTTAAAACCATGGAAATTGATGACTGGGATTTTGTTCTTGAACCAATCTATAATGACCAGCAATTTTTTGGAAATTTATCGAAGGATGATTTTGGAATGCATATTGTAAATTTTCCAATAAGAGTAAAAAAAATATCAGAAAACTTCATACTTATTGCCTCGAAGTATGATTTCAATTCAGCCAATATATATGTTTATGATACCAGAAATGGGAAGATGGTAAAAGTAATTGATAATATCCACATGGATGGTTTTTCTCCAAGTTTGGAAAAAGGTTTTATAGTGCTTTCTTTATCTCAGAACCCATATTCTACGGATATGAATGAATTACGAACCGTCTTTTCTAAGTTTTCGATGGATGAAGACTCTGAATACATACTTTTTCCACAAACAACGTACTGCAATTATGATTCTCGAACTGACCCCAAAGAAAAAGGGTGTTCAACTTGGGATTTTATAAGATTCAATGTAAATACACAAAATATTACTAAGATGGACAAAGCTGAATATGAGAATATATCATTCACATTAGATTATTTTGACAAGATTGAAAATGAATATAATACCAGCATAATCTTAAGAGAATGGAAAAATTCCGGAATAAAAGATGTGGTATTTGCATCCAAAGGATACAAAAAAATTTTGCCAATAGGAGATTTCCTTGGCAAGGAGTGCAGGGAAAGATTTCAATCATACAAAAATTCTCAAAAAAAGAATCAACCGATCATTCTATACCAATATGGTGATCAAAATGTAACCTTTACAGCGGAAGATTTTGGATTAACAGATCCTTATCATTTCAAAAACATATGGAAATACCATGATGATTAATCATCTGATTTATTCGGAGTACCAAAATTAAAACCCTCTCTATTTTCTTTTTAAAAAAAGAAACAAAAAATCTGG
>CAZVVW010000029.1:0-1431 GCA_964630685.1 uncultured Methanosarcinales archaeon
AATTGATTATATTGAAGTTAATTATGATTATGAAAATGAATTGTTTGCTATCCAGAGTAATAAAAGTATTAGGATAAGTGGACCTTCTAATGCAAATCTTGATAAATTAGTTTTAAATGCTGTTGAGATTGATGTTGGGTTGAGTTGTGGTAATGATGAAAAACTGACTGGAAGTGATAATGTTTTGAGTTGTGAAACAGATTTAGTAAAGGATTCTGATTATATCATTGGTAATGAGTATCCTCTTGGTGGTGTTGGAATAACTATTAATGATAGAACAGTAAGTGTTAATGAGAGTTGGTTAGATGATAATTATATTGAACAAGATTTGTTGTCTTGGGATAATTTGACTGGTGTTCCTGGTGCTTTTTCTGATGGTGTTGATAATGATACTACTTATAGTGAAGATAGTGATTATTTGACTTTGACTAATACTGTTTTTGATTTTAATGAATCTGTTTTGAATGATACTATTGATGCTCGTGCTGGTTCTGTGACAGATGTTTGGGTGAATGAAAGTGGAGATACCATGACTGGGGCATTAAGTATTAATCAAAATGCCGGTGCACTAAATCTACGAGGAACAAACCATGTTTATATTCAGTTTTATCCAGATAATGGGGAAAGAAGAGCTTGGATTGGTTATGGGAGTTATGACAGTGATATTTTAACTATTCATAATCAATATGGTGGTGGAACTGTAATGATCAATAGTGGGCTTGGGGTTGTTGGCGGTGCTGAAATTGGGGGGCAAATTAAGATTAGTGGAGGAAATCCAAGGAATGGTAGAGTGCTCAAATCTGATGCTAATGGACTTGCTAGTTGGGGAGATGATGATGATGTTCCAGATACAGATGAAGTAACCAAGACTGCTATAGCTAACAGTGGAACTCTTGACTTTGATTGGGAGGATGATGAGGTAAGTAATATATTAACAATAAGTTCTAGTGGACATATTAATGCTGGGGCGATTGATAGTGGTACTGTTCCTAATGCTCATTTAGATACTGATTTACAAGATTTGGCAGACGGAACATTGAATGCGAGTAAAGTACAATATGGTACTTATTTTATTACTGGTGATGGAATTAATGGGCAAGTATGGAAGTCTGATGGTGTTGGTGTTGGTGGTTGGGGAAGTGATGATAGTGGTATTACTGAAGCAGAAGCTGATAATTTATATGTTAATATTGATGGGGATAATATGACTGGTGCGTTGCGTACCCTTACTTTAGATACTGGGCAAGGAGCTAATGAACTTTATGGTATGGATCAGAATGTTACGACTACTGATTCACCAACATTTGTAGATCTTACAACTACAGGAGATTTAACTGTTGGTGGCGATGTTACTGCTGATTTTTTTATTGGTAATGGATCCTCACTAACAAGTGTTGATGCAGACACTCTTGATGGTCTGGATTCTTCTGA
>CAZVVW010000030.1:0-1395 GCA_964630685.1 uncultured Methanosarcinales archaeon
TGACTTGTTCTGAGTAATCCTTCTTCTCATCATGGATTTTCTCACCATAAAGCATACCACAACCAGATAGAACAAGTAATGAAATCATAAGAAATGAAAAAAGAGCTTTTTTGTGTTTTCTCATTTTCTCTTCGCCAAGTTTATTGCAGCATTAACATCTTTAGCGGCATATCCTTTTGAAAGTAAATATTGCTTGATTTGTGCTTCAGACTGTCCTGCATTCTTATATTGTCTGATATAATCAACAAGTTGATTTAGATATTTCTGTTGAGGAGTTCTCACTTGGGTTTTTGGATCAAAATCTGATTTATTCATATGTAAATAATTTGTTAATTCTCCCCTCATATCTTTGGTAATAACCATCGGTCTTGTGATTGAAGTATAGAATATTGTAAAGTAAATGACTTTTATAGACTCTACAATCTTTTTTATTATTCCGCCAAAGACTGCTATTATGTAAATCATGATTAAAACAGGAACCCATGAAAAAGAGAATCCGCTGATTGTAATCATTGTTGCTTCAGTTGACATAGCGATTAAATATCCTATCCCAACAGAAATGGCAAGCAAGACTAGATAAATAGGGAATAACAATCTTCCAACAACATTTCCAACAAAATCTATACCAAATACTCCTGCAAGTGTGGCTGGAACATTTGTTTTTAATGCTTTAATTTCAGGTACAATTTCTTTGAGTTTTTTTTGCTCAATAACTACAGCTGGAAGCATGTAATGGCTTAGTAAATCCCAAATCTCTGTTAATGCTACTAAAAACAAATTGATTAAAAATGCTCCAATACCACCTTTATTGCTTCTTTGACTTCCAGCATATTTCATTAGAATATCAACAAATGCAATAAACCTTAATTTTCCTTTTTCAGATTTTGTATGGTTGTGAGCATCAGCATAACTTATATCTTTTCCAGAAATTGTATTATACACTATCCAACTTTGGTCTGCCTTTTGTCTTGTATTGTAAAAAAATCTGAATGGGACAAGTATAAAGATAGTGAATAGGAGTGCTAAAACTCCTAAGAAAACAAATTTTCCTAAAAAGAATGTTGCAATTGAACCCCAAAAAAGAGTGCTAATAATAATTGATAGGATAACCATATGTATTGTTGGTTTTTTAATATCTTCGTCTTTGCCGATGATAGTAAAAGAGTTCTTAATCAGAAATCCAGTATCTTTTAATCTTTCCTTAAATGGCTTTTTTATTAATCCATCCATATATTTCTTTTATAAACTATTTCTTATATAAAGTTTACTATTTCGTTTTACACATCAAGGGCGGGGAATTTTTTTTTAGGAACTCAAATTTTATTGAAACTAACATCGGGATCCTTGTTATGTGAGGGTCGACCGAAGGGAGAAGCGCAGCGTCCCCTTGAGTCT
>CAZVVW010000031.1:0-1318 GCA_964630685.1 uncultured Methanosarcinales archaeon
CGAGAGTATAATTCTTGATTTAATTTTAGCGAGGAAAAAATTGAGTTTAACATCGGGCTAAGCCCTGTTAGTTTCGTCCGAATACTTGGAGGACTTGATTTTTAGTGCAACGATGCCGAAGGCAAAAAATCAAAGTTTTTGAGAATGCCGTTTTTAGTATTTTGAAATAATATTTTTTTGGGTGGGCTATGTATTAGAGAGACGCGCGCTTTTTTGTTTCTTTTTTTCCTAAAAAAAGAAAATGGGGATTTCCGTCTTTTTGGTTATCTGAATAATCTGCTAAACTATTTTATTACTTATCCTTAGAAGTCCTTTTCTTTCTTTCAAGATACTTAAATCTCTGACTTACTTTGTATCCATTTCTAATATCTTGTGAATTGTGATATAGTTGATTTAATTGACTTGCAATAGTACTCCAATTTGGTTGTCCCCTATGTTTATCCTCCGCAGAATATTGAAAATCAGAAGATTCTTTCATTTCATAGATCGATAGGTCTTCTTCTAAAGAATAAGGTATTTGCCCTCTAGATCTCGCAGCCTTCTTCCCCGCACTACTCAGCTCATGACTACTCATAGCATGTACGCCCTTTTTCTTATCTCTAGTTACATTTCCACCTATTCTTCCTATTTCTTCTCTTCTTTCTAATAATGCATCTAAAGAATTAATCAAAGCCCTTTCTCTAGCCTCTTGAGGAATATTTTTTGCACTTTCTTCTAAATGCAACCTTGCTATCTTCTGAAATTCGTCATACTCTATAAGACCCTCATATTGTGGCATATTTTCAAAATATCTTTTTTGAACACCTGCTAAGGCAAATCTAGTTGCGCTTATGGAAGAAGAAGATTTGAGTCCATAGTTTTCTTCTAAATTGAGTTGTTCAGATATTTCTTTTAATGAATGTCCATTTCGATAAAGTTGTTCAATTTCAGGATGTTCTTGTTGTAGAGTTCTACCTAGCTTTGCGCTTCTAAGAATAGCAGCTATTTGAGATTCTGTTAATTTTCCTCTAGGTGATAACATTTTAATAAAAAACCTAAATAAGTTTATAAATCTTTGTATTTGTCACCACTATTTAGTTGTTATTAATCACTTATATAAATAACTTAAATGTCCGTAGGACTAAGGAAATCCCCTAATAAATCCAAAAACGAAGTTTTTGCTATCTGTCCTGAAAGGACTAAGCGCGTCTCTCCTATTGGGTGGGAGAAAAAATATTATTTCCTATTTCTTTGTCTTTACTCTAACTTGTAGGCATTCTCAAAAATTGAAACTAACGCGCGGGATAAGCATAGTTTTTGATTTTAACTTCTTAGGGCG
>CAZVVW010000032.1:0-1134 GCA_964630685.1 uncultured Methanosarcinales archaeon
TAATAATTATTTAGTACTAATATACAGAATAAAATGCGTGTCGTTGTAAGCAATAATCAATTTAGAATAACTCTGCCAAAGGATTTGGTAGAAGAGAAAGGCTGGAAAGCTGGAACTAAACTTCGTTTTGTTGAAGATTTAGAGGGGAATGTGCATTTGAAAGAGATAAAAAAAAGTAAGAAATAAATTTATATAAGAGGTGAAATGAATTGTTAAATATTTATATAAGTAAATGGAAAATAGTATTGGTTATACTTTTTGGGGTGTTATTACTTGGGGGAGTTAGATATTTCTTAATGGGTTATTTCTCTAATGATGGTGTTGATGTGAGTTTTAAAACTCAAGAAGTGGAACTTGTCGAAGGCGAACATTTAACTGAATGTGGTGTTTTGGATAAAGTAAATACTACTTATTATCTTGATAAAAATATTGAAAGTAATGGAAGCTGTTTTGTTGTTGAAGCTGATAATGTTGTGTTAGATTGCTCAGGGTATGAGGTTAAAGATGTTGGGTTATTTAATGATAGTGTTGGGGTGTTATCTGACGTTGGTTTTACTAGTGTAAAAAATTGTGTTATTAATAATTTTGATATTGGCGTTTATTTTAAGAGTAATAAAGGGGGAGAGTTGTTAGATAATTTACTTGAATGGAATAGGGAAGGGATTTATCTGTGGATCTCTAAAGATAATGTTGTTAGAAATAATCTTGTTAACAACAATAAAGATTTTGGTGTTCATTTACGGCTCGCTGATGGAAATATTATTGAGGGGAATTATTTGAAAGGGGATGGATATGGTATTTACTTATCTAGTTCGAATGGAAATAAAATTATATTAAATGAAGGTTATGAAAATAATTGGTATGGTGTGTATTTGTTTAAATCTATTGATAATCTTGTTAGTGGAAATAAATTCTGTTTGAATAGTCACACAGATATTAGGGTTGATAGAGGAGAGGTTATGGATGGGGAAAATAATAGTTGTGAAAGTGTTTCATATTTTAATGATGTTGGAGTTGTGGGGTGTAGTTTAAGTTGTTAAATTTGAAGAATAGTATTTGGATTGTTGTATTGATTGTTTTAGTTAGTGCTGTTTATTCTATAGAAATACCTTGGCCAGATAATGTGCCCTATGG
>CAZVVW010000033.1:0-1132 GCA_964630685.1 uncultured Methanosarcinales archaeon
CAGCAGGAGGCCGGTCAGTGCGAGTAGTGGTGGCAGTTTGTGGGTCAAAATTTATTGTATCCGAGTGCATGCGTTTGTTAGCCATTTTATACATCAAGTGTAATCTCATTTGCAATAAGCTCTGCCTGTTTCAGCACTGTTTCTGTAGCCAGTTTCTGCATATCAGGTGGATAGCCATATTGCCTTAGTGTTCGTTTTATTATCACTTTTAACTTAGCCCTAACACTCTCTTTTATTGTCCAATCTATTGAAGCATTTTGTTTCACTCGTTCCGTCAAAACAACAGCCAATTCTCTCAATTTATCTTTTTGCATCAGTTCTTTGGCACTTCTATTATCGGCGACTGCGGTATAAAACGCATACTCAAAATCACTTAAACCCAATTCGCTTGCTTCAGAATCCATATTAACAATTTCTTGACTCAATTTAATGAGTTCATCCATCACTTCGGCGGCGGTTAATACCTTGTTGTGGTATTTATTAATCGCATTCTCTAACATTTCCATAAGTGATTTGCTTTTCACCAGATTTTTCTTTGAGCGTGATTTTATTTCGTCATTTAGCAGTTTTTTCAATACCTCCAAGGCAATATTCTTATGTTCCATACCTTTGAGTTCGATTAAAAACTCTTCTGAGAGAATAGAAATATCAGGTTTTTTAATCCCTGATGCATCAAATACATCAATCACTTGCTCAGAAACCAAGGCCTTGTCAATTACTTGACGAATGGTTGTTTCTATCTCTTCATCACTACGCCCAAAGCCTGTTGCATCAAATTTGACCAGGCGTGCTTTCACTGCCTGAAAAAAAGCTACCTCATCTTTAATATCCATCGCCTGCTCATTAGGTATGGCGATAGCAAATGACTTTGATAAAGCGGTTACTTCATTGATAAAGCGTTTTTTGCCGTCTTCCAATCCAAGAATATGATCCTCAGCTGCCAAAATCAGGGACAGCTTTATAGCCGTATCTGCGTCAAAATAGTCCTCATAAGCAAAACCATGAAACAGTTGTGAAACGACTTCCAGCTTCTCCAGCATAAGCTCAACAGCTTGGTCTTGCAGAATGGTTGGATCACCTTTGCCACCCGCATCAGAATAAAAAGACAGGGCTTTTTTCAAGTCAGAGGCTA
>CAZVVW010000034.1:0-1111 GCA_964630685.1 uncultured Methanosarcinales archaeon
AAAATGATACACAGACTGATCCCAAATTCCAAACCCCTAAAAGGTTTTGCAAAATTAGTGCCCGTTCCGTGAACACGATGTTAAAAGAGGAGAAAGGCTACAAGGAAGGTACATTTAAAGTGCGAACGATGAGCAACATTCTAAACCGTCTGGGTTACACTTTAAAAAAACTCTAAAAATACGTCCGCTCAAAAAAATACCAGAAACAGACGCTATTTTTGATAATCTTCGTCAGGAAAATCAAGCCTCAGATAGCAATCCTAGGTCATTGAGAATCTCTCTTGATTGCAAAGCAAAAGTGAAAGTTGGGAACTTATCCAGAGGTGGAAAATCTCGTTGCAAAGAAGCCCCGAAGGCAGATGATCATGATATGCATTGGGATGGTTCGATGGTTCCCTTGGGAATTCATGATGTTGTTGATGGTGATTTGAATTTATTTTTTGGGATCTCGAATGAAACGTCAGATTTCATTGTAGATTGTTTGGAAATGTGGTGGGATAGAAACAAAGAACGATATTCGCATATTGAAGAATTGGTCATTAATTTGGATAATGGTCCATCACAAATGAGCAGTCGAACACAATTTATAAAACGAATGGTGAAGTTTTCCAAAAAGATAAATATACCGATTCATCTCATTTATTATCCGCCCTATCATAGCAAATACAATCCGATTGAGCACACCTTTGGAGTCCTCGAAAACTATTGGAACGGGGCCATCCTTGATTCTGTTGATGCGGTTTTGGGATTCGCCTCTAACATGACTTATCGTAGTAAACCCCCTTCAGTTGAACTCGTTAAGGGCGAGTATCCCACAGGGGTTAAACTGAAACCAAAAGAACTAAAGCCTTTTTTGGAATCTTTCAAACACTCTTCTCATCTCCCCAAGTGGGATGTTTTAATTTCTCCATACTAAAATGTACACATTACTTCTTGTTATTGTCCTCAGGGGATGGTTCGTAAAATACGATCCTCCATAAAGAAAGCTGTCTGTATATTCTTTGCTGATTACACACAATCCAAAGGTATTGAAATTAGAACAAAAGGAGCAACTCTCCTTCTGGGAATTCTTTATCCCACTTTTTTGGTAACTTATTTCTTGCTAAGTCCC
>CAZVVW010000035.1:0-1053 GCA_964630685.1 uncultured Methanosarcinales archaeon
AACCCACACAGTGATGTGTGACTGAACGGTCAGAAGTCAGCCGACGTCATAGTAGAAAGAAAATGAGCAGGTATCAGAAGTAAATCCCGAGGACTCAGCTTTCGAAGGACTGAACGTTAGGGAGTACATAACTCCGTAGAGAAAACCAAAATGTAAACGGCAGAAAACGAGGAAACTCGCCTACCAAGGGAAAATAGAACCATAAGTTCGAATATATCGAGGAGGAGCTAGCATAAAGGATAACGCTACGAAGGAAAAAGAATGTGCACGGAAGAAGAAATTCTTTCAGAACAATAGCCTAACGGCGAAAGATTGAAATCTAAGATTTCAGCAATACTAATCTATTAGTATAACTCCTTAGTAGTTGCAATACTGCTGCATTTGCAGGGTTTACGAAGAAGATTGAAATTCCGATATACTCAACCTAACGAACCGCCGTATACGGATCCGTACGTACGGTGGTGTGAGAGGACGGGAGGACCTAACGGTCACTCCCTCCTACTCGATTATTCAAAAATTTTTACTTCGTGAAATTTTAAGGGGAAAGAATCAAAGAATTGAGAGAGCGAAACGAAACCGTTTTTAAAAAACTCGAAATTCTGAGTAATCCCACTCTTATCAAAAAGACGGAAGAGGAATATGAAAAAATTCAGGAAGAACTCGCTTTACTCGAATCTGAAAGGATTCAGAAGGTTTATTCTGAGGAAGATGTGAAGCGAGTAGTGAGGTTCGGTAAAAACTTCATCGAACACATCGATGAACTGGTACTTGAATCACCTGACCAGGAGACATTAGCAGGGTTTTGGGAGCTAATTTTTCCAACCCCTCCAACCCTCGCAGAAATCAAGAATCGAACACTCAAAATATCCCCTATTATAGAGCGTAAAGACTGTTTCGAAATGTCCGAAAACCGGGTGGCATCGCCAGGGGGAATCGAACCCCCGTTGCCGGAATGAGAATCCGGTGTCCTAACCACTAGACGATGGCGACTCGTCGGACATGACTCCATATCTCCGATAATTTTCTATCGAAAATGATCTCCGATATTCCGTA